>SVGO01000061.1 GCA_015056305.1 Clostridiales bacterium
CTGGTATAAGTCGCCCACCCGCAATGAGGATACGGTACTGGAGGCGGGCATGGTGACCACGGACGAGCCGGGCGTGTACATTGAGGGCAGCCACGGCATCCGCATCGAAAACGAACTGGTCTGCCATGAACTGGAGCTCAATGAGTATGGCCAGTTTATGGGCTTTGAAGCGATCACCTGTGCGCCGATCGATCTGGATGCGGTGATCCCGGAGCAGATGACTGCTAAGCAGCGTCAGGCGCTTAACGCGTATCACGCGTTTGTTTGCGAGAAGCTCGAACCGCTGATGGCGGATGAGGACGAGCGTGCATGGCTGCGCCGCGCGACCCGCGCAATCTGATGGAATGATATAAGACGAAACGCACGCGGCAGGATGCTGTGAGTTTCACCCCGTTTGTTAGACAGTATGGGATACTGAATAACAAGCGGGGTGTTTTTATGCTAAGAGGAGTGCCGGATAAGCGTTATACGCCAGGGATCAAACAAAAAGCAGCAGAAGCCGTATTGATTGAAGGCCTCAGTTGCGGAGAATTACAGCGACTTCGTGCAGAGAATGAATACCTAAAAACTTGCGGGCCTTGGATTTGGAAGACGAGCGACGCCAGCGCACAAAACACAGGCAGTTCAGAAAGCGAAAGGGCTTGCTGCCTGCGATTCACAGACAGCAAACCCTTTTGGCTGCATAATGATTTCTCGGACATTTCTGCCTGACTTTTTGAGGCAGATTAAACGCTATGCGTCTTTTGTGTTCTCTCAGAATATGGCCTTAGCCGGAATGAACGCCCGAACCGGGACGCCCTCGGTTTCCGCCTGCACATACAGCCAATCGCCCAGCCTGGCGAGCACCGTAACCTGCGTGCCCTGCTCAAGTGTTGCCGCCCATCCGGCAAACGGCTCGTCAGCCATCGGATTGTCAGTCATCTGCGCAGTCTCTTCGATCATCGCGGCAAAACCGTCTTCAAACCCCAGCTGCGGCTCGTAGGGGATGTCCGTAATGAATCCGGCTTCCACCCAGCCGACAGGACCGAAGCTGTCCTTCGTGCCCTGCGCGGCCATCGCCCAGCAGTCGTACTGGCCAAAGAGCACATAAGGTTTGCCGGTGTCCAGCGTCTGCTCGCCGTGGCAATAGAAGCCCTGGGTGGGACCGCAGTACAGATCCAGAATCTGTCCTTCGGCTTCCGGCGTCATCTCGATGGGACAAAGCGCAGCGGCGTCGATCGCTTCGCCAAGCGCGGCGCAGGGGAACAGCAGACATACGAGCATCATGGCAAGAATCAATTTGAACATGCGCATCGGAAAAACCTCCTGTCTGGCGGCGAGGGGGAATGAGATGCATTCATCTATTCCGCAAGACTGTTTTTGACAGCCGGGAATGCTTTTGTGAAGCATTTGTGCATTTTCATGATATCAAATCCCTGCGGGTTTGTCAAAGTGTGCGCGTGCGTTTCTGTCCCATCCAGTCTGCCTTGAAATAATAGATCGTAAAGAAGATGCAGCTCAGTCCCCAGGTGATCGGATACGCCCAGGAAACCGTCGTCAGCACGGGACGGATCTGCGTGGCGAGCGTCACATACGGCACACGGATCACACACCAGCAGATTGCCATGCCCAGCATTGCGACGCTCGATTTGCCTGCGCCGCGAAGGGAGGCGGCAATGGCGTGCGTATAGGCGGCGAGGAAGAAAAACGGCGTTGTCGTGCGCTGGTGCATCACGCCGTAGGCGATCACCTCGGGATTGCTGTCAAACAGACCGATCAGCTGCGGCGAGAAGCACCAGATGATCAGCGCAACGGTTTCGGCAATGCCGGCAGAACAGAATATGCCGATGCGGATGCCTTTTTTGACACGATCCGTCCGGCCTGCGCCCAGATTCTGGCTGACAAATGTGGTCAGCGCCATGTTGAAGCACGTCACCGGCAGGAAGGCAAAGCCTTCAATGCGCGAATGCGCGCCGCAGCCCGCCATGGCAGCCGCGCCGAATGCATTGATGTTCGACTGCACGACGACGTTGGCGAAGGAAATGATGCAGTTGGCAATGCCGGAGGGGATGCCGTTGGAGAGGATCTGGCGGAGCGCGGCACCGTCGAATCCGAGCTTACGGATATCCACGCGATAATCCGGATCGCTGTGCATCAGACGACGCAGGCACAGCAGCATGGAAACCACCTGCGAGATTGCAGTCGCCACGGCGGCGGAGGCCACGCCGAAGCCGAGCACGCCGACAAAAAGCAGATCCAGTGCGACGTTGATCATCGAGGAGATGATCAGATAATACAGCGGATGGCGGCTGTCGCCCACGGCCTGCAGGATACCCATGCAGATGTTGTACATCACGAAGGCGAGAGAGCCGAAGAAATACGTGCGGAAATAGGCGATCGATTGGGGCAGCACGACCTCAGGCGTGCCCATCAGACGAAGCAGAACCGGCGAGAGCGCCGCACCGATTACCGTCATGAACAGGCCGACGACCAGACCGCCGGCGAGCATGGTGTGGATCGTCTTCTGCACACGGGGAATGTTGCGCGCGCCGTAGTGGCGGCTGATGACCACGCCTGCGCCCATGGCCAGACCGTTGAAAAAGCCGATGAACAGCTGAATCAGGCTGCTTGACGAACTGACGGCGGCCAGAGCATCGCTGCCCAGAATGTTTCCGACGATTAGCGAGTCCGCTGCATTATAGAGCTGCTGAAAGAGATTGCCCAGCAGCAGCGGAAGGGCAAACGCAATGAGCTGACGGGCGATGGGGCCTTCGGTCATCAGCATGGCGTGCTGAGCATGCACATGACGCCGCATACGCGTTCCTCCTTGAACATCTGTAATCTACGATCATTATACGCCTATTTGAAACCGCTATCAATAGAAAACAGCTGTGCAGCGATGAGCTGCACAGCCGAAATTCGCAAAGCTGCTTTTAAGATGCGCGAAGCGAAGAAGGGAGTTTGAGGGACGATGTCCCTCAAGCAGGTCTGGGCGGCAGCCCAGCATCCCCAAACGTCTCCCCTTACACCGCAAACTCTTCGAGGAACTTTTCGCCCGCCTCGATGGTCTCGCGGACGCGGTTCGGGGCCGGGCCGCCGGGCACGTCGCGCAGGGTCACGCAGGCGCGCATGGAGCAGGCCACGAAGATGTCCTCCTCAAAGAGCTCGGAGAAGCTGCGCAGCTCCTCGAGGCTCAGATCGAGCAGGCCCTTGTTGTCCTTGACGCAGTAGAGCACAAGACGGCCGATGACCGCATGCGCATCGCGGAAGGTCATGCCCTTCTTGACGAGGTAGTCCGCCGCGTCGGTCGCATTGGTGAAGCCGCCCTCGGCGCTGCGGGCCATGTTGTCCGCGCGGAAGGTGCAGGTAGAGAGCATGGCGGTGAAGACCATCAGGGACTTGATGAGCGTATCGCGTGCATCAAAGAGGCATTCCTTGTCTTCCTGCATGTCCTTGTTGTAGGTCAGCGGCAGGCCCTTGAGCGTGGTCAGCAGGCCGAGCAGATCGCCGTAGACACGGCCGGTCTTGCCGCGGATGAGCTCGGCGACGTCCGGGTTCTTCTTCTGGGGCATGATGGAGGAGCCGGTGGCGAAGCTGTCGTCCATTTCGACAAACTTGAACTCGTGCGTGCTCCAGATGATCATCTCCTCGCAGAAGCGGGACAGATGCATCATGCACACGGACGCGGCGTAGATGTAGTCGCAGACGTAGTCGCGGTCGGATACGGCGTCCAGGCTGTTGAGCGTGATGGAACTAAAGCCCAGCAGCTCCTGCGTGCGATAGCGGTTGAGCGGATGGGTCGTGCCGGCGAGCGCGCCGCTGCCCAGCGGGCAGACGTCGGCATGCTGGTAGACCTCCTTCATGCGCTGCATATCGCGGGAGAACATCTGGAAATACGCCATCATGTGATGGCCCAGCGTCACCGGCTGCGCGCGCTGCATGTGGGTGTAGCCCGGCATGATGCTCTCGCAGTGGCGCTTGGCGATCACCAGCAGCGCCTCGCACAGTTCCTTCTGGAACTCAATGGCTTCCTTGGCGATCTGCTTGATGTACATACGGCTGTCCAGCGCAACCTGATCGTTGCGGCTGCGGCCGGTGTGCAGGCGCTTGCCCGCCTCGCCGATGCGCTCGGTGAGCAGCTTTTCCACGTTCATGTGGATGTCCTCAGCGTCCAGCGCAAACTGAATCCTGCCCGCATCCACGTCATCGCGGATGGACTTGAGACCCTCGACCATGGCGTCTGCGTCCTCTTTGGAGATCACGCCCTGCTCGCCGAGCATGGTGGCATGCGCGATGGAGCCGGTGATATCCAGATGAGCCAGGCGCTGGTCAAACGTAATGGAAGAATGGAAATCGTCGACCAGTCCGCTGGTCTGCTTCTCGAAGCGTCCGCCCCAGAGTTTCATGTGCATATCCTCCTGTTGTGAAAGAAAAGAGCTGTAAGGCATCACCTTGCAGCCCTTTTATACTTAAGCTTCTTTTATCCTCTGCGAAGCAGAAGAAGGGGTCTGGGGATGAAATCCCCAGTCGGGGTTTGGGGCGGAAGCCCCAACGTTCCTAATCGTATTACTTCTCCATCAGCCCAGCCTTTTCCTTCATCATCGCCTGAACTTTCAGCGGCAGACCGTAGAGGTTGATGAAGCCGGCGCTGTCCTTGTGGCTGTAGAGCTCGCCGGAATCGCCGAAGGTGGCGATGTCCTCCATGTAGAGGCTGTAGGGAGAGGTGACGCCCGCGCCGATAACGTTGCCCTTGTAGAGCTTGACCTTCGCGGTGCCGGTCACGTACTGCTGGGTCACGTCAACAAACGCGCTCATGGCCTCGCGCAGCGGGGTATACCACAGGCCGTTATAGACCAGCTCGGCGAACTTGGGCGCCATCTGATCCTTGTAGTGCGCGGTGTCGCGGTCGACGGTGATCTCCTCAAGGTTGCGGTGCGCAGCGTAGAGGATGGTTCCGCCGGGAGTCTCGTATACGCCGCGGCTCTTCATGCCGACCAGACGGTTTTCAACCATGTCGGCAATGCCCACGCCGTTGCGGCCGCCGATCTCGTTGAGCTTGGACAGCAGGCTGATGGCGTCCATCTTCTCTCCGTTGACGGCGACGGGAATGCCCCTTTCAAAGTCGATGGTGACGTATTCCGGCACGTCCGGCGCATCCTCCGGATACACGCCCAGGCACAGCAGATCGCGCGCCGGCTCGTTAGCCGGGTCTTCCAGTTCGCAGCCCTCGTGGCTCAGATGCCAGAGGTTGCGGTCCATGGAGTACGGGCGGTCCTTCTTGACCGGAACCGGGATGCCGCGGGCCTCGGCGTATTCGATCTCTTCCTCGCGGGTCTTGATGTCCCACTCGCGCCACGGGGCGATGATCGGCATATCCGGCGCAAACGCCTTGATGCTCAGCTCGAAGCGGACCTGATCGTTGCCCTTGCCGGTGCAGCCATGGCAGATCGCGTCGCAGTTTTCCATCTTCGCGATCTCGACCAGACGCTTGGCGATCAGCGGACGGGCAAAGGAGGTGCCCAGCAGATACTTGTTCTCGTAGACGGCGCCGGCCTTCAGGGTCGGCCAGATGAAGTCCTCGACGAATTCCTTGCGCAGATCCTCGATGTAGAGCTTCTCGGCGCCGGTCTTCTTCGCCTTCTCGTGCAGCGGCTCGAGCTCGTCGCCCTGGCCCACGTCCGCGGCGCAGCACACGACAGCGCAGCCGTAATTTTCCTTGAGCCACGGAATGATGATGGACGTATCCAGTCCGCCGGAGTACGCAAGCAGAACACGATTATACTTCTTGTTGGCCATAAGTATTCCCTCCATATTCGCTGCGGGTGCAACATTGCGCCTGCAAGGATTTTGCTGTTACGGTTTCGTATTATAGCGCTTCGCTCATAAAAATGCAAGAGGGTTTGCGAATAAAATCGCATCATTTCGCAAATTTTAATAATTTTTCGATAGATGTGACGGAAATACGGCTGACATTGAATGATAAAATGCAAATAGAGAGAATAATTATGCAGAATATATGCATATATGCGTTTGGTATACACGTTGACAGGCGGAGGAAAATAGGATAAACTAAATTGGTTACGAATTTTGTGTGTATATATAGTAAGGAAGAGAATCTTGAGAATACTTGGCATCGACCCTGGTCTTGCGACGCTGGGCTGGGGCGTCATTGAGGCGGAGGGAAGCCGCGTCCGTTTGATTCAGTATGGAACGCTGGATACCTACCCGCGCGACACGTTCCCTACGCGCCTGGGCAGTCTGTACACGGGCGTCAAGGGGCTTCTTGATACATTCAAGCCGGAGGAGATCGCCTTTGAGGAGCTGTTCTTCTCCAAGAATATCACCACCGGCATTCAGGTGGCGGGCGCGCGCGGCGTGGCGCTGGCGGCCTGCCAGAGCTATACGGACAGGCTCTTTGAATATACGCCGATGCAGATCAAGCAGGCGCTCACCGGCTACGGCAATGCAGAGAAAAAGCAGATGCAGCAGATGGTGCGCATGCGCTTGGGGCTTAATGAAATCCCACGTCCGGACGACGCGGCGGACGCCGTCGCCTGCGCGATCACCCATGCACAGGCGGGGCGGATGCGCGAGCAATTTCGGATAAAATAGAATTCAGATTCATTCATATAGAAAACCCTGTAATCTTTCGGAGCCGAAGGGTTGCAAGGGGCGATCGGAAAGCCCCTTGCGTCAGGGGGCGAAAGATGGTGTCAATGTAAAGTGATTGCATTTATTGAAGGAAAGGTCGCTGAAAAGAACCATGGCGAGCTGGTGATCAACGCTGGCGGCGTGGGCTTTTCGCTGCTGTGCTCCAATGCGACCATCGCCGCCGCGCCGGATGGGGATAGGATCTGGCGCTGCTATACGGTGATGAACGTGCGCGAGGACGCGATGGAGCTTTTCGGCTTTGCTACCAAGCTTGAGCGCGAGATGTTCAGAAAGCTCTGCACGGTCACGGGCGTGGGCGCGAAGACGGCGCTGGGCATTCTCTCCGCGCTGCCGCTGCGCGATCTGTCCATCGCGATCGTCACGGGCGATGTGAATGCGCTCTCCCGCGCGCCGGGCATCGGCAAGAAGACCGCCCAGCGCATCATTCTTGAACTGAAAGACAAGGTCGAGCAGGCGGAGGTTTCCTCCGCTGCGCCGGGCGTGCCCGCGCCGGTTGCTGCGCCCGTGGGCAACAGCGCCCAGCGCGAGGCGCAGGCGGCCCTGCAGGCGCTTGGCTATACGTCCGCCGAGGCGGCGCGCGCGCTCAATCTCGTGCGCGATCAGGCCGATACGGCGGATAAGCTGATCCTGCTGGCGGTTCGCCAGCTCAGCGCGATGTAAGGAGGAAGCGACATGCTGCCCAATGATCCGATCATGCTGCTCAGCTTTGTGAATATGAAGCTGCGCGACGCATATTCGTCCCTGGACGCGCTGTGCGAGGACATGGACGTAAGCAAAGAAGAGATTATCGCCAAGCTGGCGGAAGTCGGCTATGAATACGCGAAGGAAAGAAACCAGTTTATTTAAGTGTGGTGAGAGAGATGGAAGACGAACGCCTTGTCATGAGCGGCTTCCGTGAGGAGGACGACGATCAGGAGAGCAGCCTGCGCCCCAAAACGCTGCGCGAATACGTGGGCCAGCAGGTGGTCAAGGACAGCCTGAATATCTACATTCAGGCGGCGCGCCAGAGACGCGAGCCGCTGGATCATATCCTGCTCTACGGCCCGCCCGGCCTGGGCAAGACGACGCTGGCCAATATCGTCGCCAGCGAGATGGGCGCAAACATCCGCGTGACCAGCGGTCCGGCGATCGAGCGTCCGGGCGATCTGGTGGCGCTGGTGTCCAATCTTTCGCAGGGCGACGTGCTCTTCATCGATGAGATTCACAGGCTTTCCCATGCCGTGGAAGAGGTGCTCTATCCGGCGATGGAGGACTATGCGCTGGATATCGTCACCGGCAAGGGCGCGATGGCCAACAGCATCCGCATTCAGCTGCCTAAGTTCACGCTCATCGGCGCGACGACGCGCGCGGGCTCGCTCTCTGCGCCGCTGCGCGACCGCTTCGGCATCATCTTCCGCCTGCAGATGTACACGACGGAAGAGCTGATGAAGATCGTCTATCACTCCGCAGGTGTGCTCAATATCGCTGCGGATGAGGAGGGCGTGCGCGAGATTGCCAGAAGAAGCCGCGGCACGCCGCGAATCGTCAACCGTCTGCTCAAGCGCGTGCGCGACTATGCGCAGGTGCGCGGCGACGGCGTGATCACCCGCGAGATGGCGAGCGAGGCGCTGCGTCTGCTGGATGTGGACGATCTGGGTCTGGATCGCACGGACCGCGCGATGCTGCATACGATGATGGTCAAGTTCTCCGGCAGGCCTGTGGGCCTGGATACCCTGGCCGCGACGACCGGCGAGGACGCCGTGACCATCGAGGACGTCATCGAGCCGTATCTGATGCAGCTGGGCTTCATCATGCGCACGCCGCGCGGCCGCATCTGCACGCAGGCAGCGTATGATCATATGAAGATTCCCATGCCGCTGGATCTGCGTGGGCAGACCAAGGCAGATGGACAGACCAGTCTGCTGGATTGACGCTTTCAACCGCCGCGAAGCGAAGAAGGGGTTTGGGGATGAAATCCCCAAGCGGGTTTGGGCGGCAGCCCAACGTACCCATGCGCGAAGCGCCGGAAAAAAGAAACCGTAGTATGCAGCGGCTGCTTGAAGCTGCTTTGCCTGAATCTCAATAGTCGCCTTCGGCTCCGCTGAGATTCCCGTTTATATGCGCTTCGCGTCGGGGGGAACGTTAGGGCTGCCGCCCTAAAACCTGCTTGGGGACATTGTCCCCAAACCCCTATTACGCTTCGCGCCTGTTTAAAGAAAGATTATAGAGAAAATGAAGACGTCAGATTTTAATTATGACCTGCCCGAAGAGCTGATCGCGCAGACGCCTGTCTATCCGCGCGATTCCAGCCGTCTGCTGGTCTATCACAGAAACACGGGTACCATCGAGCACAAGGTCTTTCACGATGTGATCGACTATCTGAATCCCGGCGATGTGCTCGTTGTCAATCAGACCCGCGTCATTCCCGCCCGCCTGTACGGCGCAAAGGAAGGCACCGGCGGCGCCATTGAGTTCCTGCTGCTGCGCAGGCTGAACCTCACCGACTGGGAGGTCATCCTCAAGCCCGGCAAGAAGGCCAAGCCCGGCGCGCGCTTCGTGTTCGGCGAGGGCGAACTGAAGGCTGAGGTACTCTCCATGGCGGAGGACGGCGGCCGCACGGTGCGCTTTGAGTACGAGGGCGTGTTCGAGGATGTGCTCGACCGCCTCGGCCAGATGCCCCTGCCGCCGTATATCCACGAGAAGCTGGAGGATAAGACCCGCTATCAGACGGTCTATGCCAAGATCGACGGCAGCGCTGCCGCGCCGACGGCCGGCCTGCATTTCACGCCCGAGCTGCTCGAGCGCGTGAAGGAGAAGGGGATTGAGGTCGTTCCGGTGCTGCTGCATGTGGGTCTGGGTACGTTCCGCCCCGTCAAGGAGGAGGACGTCGCCAATCATCACATGCACAGCGAGTATTACGAGGTCACGCCTGAGCAGGCGGAGCGCATCAATGCCGCACATGAGCGCGGAAATCGCGTGGTCTGCGTGGGCACGACGAGCGTGCGCACGCTGGAAACCGTTGCGACCGAGGACGGCGTCGTCCATCCGGGCAGCGGCTTCACGCAGATCTTCATCACGCCGGGCGTCAGGATCAAGGCGGTTGATACGCTGATCACCAATTTCCATCTGCCCCAGAGCACGCTGCTGATGCTCATCTCCGCGCTCATGGGCCGCGAGAATGCGCTTGCCGCGTATGAAGTCGCCGTCAAGGAGCGCTATCGCTTCTTCTCCTTCGGTGATGCGATGATGATTACGGATTAAAATGGTATATGAAAAAGCTGAAACCGAAATGGTTTCAGCTTTCGCTTTTATGCAAAATGCGTATGCTTAACGCGCCACTGCTTTAGTTTGATGGCAAGCCAGAAACCATAGATGCCCAAGGTAATCAGCGTCAGGAGCATCCAAATGATCCACTTGCCAATCAGCTGCCAGCCCGTACCGTCAAAGTGGAGATGACGTCCGTTGATAATGGTATGACGAGCCTCCCATCTGTAGAGCATGCAGGCAGCAAACGGATAACCCAAACCAAAGGTAAACATTGTCAGTAGCACGGCAAGGATGGACCAACCGATCCATGAGAGCAGACCGCCATCGAAATAGGATTCACGGCCGTATTCTGCAGCAGGTACATTGACTTGATTGACGATGATTGTACGATTATCTGCAGCAGGCGGAGCATACTGCGGGGAGGTATGCCGGGATTCTTCCCGGGGAGGCGCTTCATAAGCGTCGTCATAGGCTGGCGCCGGGGAATCGGGCAGGGGAGCTTGATCGACTTGTGCTGGTTCGGGTCTGCGGCGACGTCTTGCTTCACTCATCGCTGTGTCCTCCGTTGCTTCAATAGTTGTCCTGATAGAAATTGATTTATTGTTCGCGCAATATATATTTAATTATATCATGCCTGTATATTGAACGTCAATCTATGGTTGATTCGTGAATCTGTGCATGGTATAATTCACGGGAATGAATTTGCATGTGCTTGCGCGTGTACAGCGCTTTGTACAGAAAGGAATGTTGATATGCCACCCGCAGTCACGTTTGATCTCGTCAAAAAGGACGCCAAGACTCACGCCCGCCGCGGCGTCGTTCACACGCCCCACGGCGATATCCAGACCCCGATCTTCATGCCCGTGGGCACGCAGGCCACCGTCAAGGCGATGACCAGCCGCGAGCTCAAGGAGATCGGCTCCCAGATTATTCTCTCCAATACCTATCATCTGCACATCCGTCCCGGCGAGGAGCTCATCCGCGAGGCCGGCGGCCTGCATAAGTTCATGAGTTGGGATCGTCCGATCCTCACCGACTCCGGCGGATTCCAGGTCTTCTCCCTGGCCAGCCTGCGCAAGATCAAGGAGGAGGGCGTGCACTTCCGCAGCCACCTCGACGGCAGCAAGATGTTCATCGGCCCGGAAACCTCGATGGATATCCAGCAGGCGCTGGGCAGCGATATCGCCATGGCGTTTGACGTCTGCTCGCCCTATCCGTGCGATCACCGCACCGCCATGGAGGCCATGCACCGTACCCATCGCTGGGCGCAGCGCTGCAAGCAGCATCATACCCGCGAGGATCAGGCCGTCTTCGGCATCATCCAGGGTGCGTTCTATGAGGATCTGCGCATCGAGAGCACGAAGGTGCTCGCCGATATGGATTTCCCGGGCTATGGCATCGGCGGCCTGTCCGTCGGCGAGCCCAAGCCGATCATGTATGGCATGCTCGACGCGATCATGCCGTATATGCCCGAAAAGAAGCCGCGCTATCTGATGGGCGTGGGCAGCCCGGACTGCCTGGTCGAGGGCGTGTATCGCGGCGTGGATATGTTCGACTGCGTGCTCGCCACCCGCGTCGCACGCAATGGCACCTGCTTTACCGATCATGGCCGCCTCGTCATCCGCAATGCGCAGTATGCGCACGACTTCGGCCCGATCGAGGAAGGCTGCGACTGCTACGCCTGCCAGAATTACTCCCGCGCGTATATCCGCCATCTGCTCAAGGCCGGCGAGATCACCGGCGGCAGGCTGGCGACCATCCATAATCTGCGCTACCTGCTGCGGCTGATGGAGCGCATCCGCAAGGCGATCGAGGAGGATCGCTTCGAGGAGTTCCGCCGCGATTTCTTCAACAAGTACGACATGAGCCGAAACTTCTGATTTTCGCATTGAACGGAAGGAGTAAATGTCATGCAGAGGCTGTTTCCTGTGCATCATCTGCGCAAGGCGGTCGAGCTTTCGCCGCTGTGGACGCTGACCACGCTCGATGAGGGCGGCCTGGCGCGCCCGGCGCAGGTCGTCGTGCCCAATGTCTGGGAGAGCGTTCCGGGGCTGAAGGCTTACAAGGGACGCGCAGTCTATGAGAATGTGTTTACCGGCGGCGGCACGCTGCGCTTTGTGCTCGGAGGCGTGAGCTTCCGCGCGAAGGTCTATCTGGACGACGCCCTGATCGCCGAGCATTACTGTGCGTTTACGGCGTTTGATGCGATCGTCGAGCGTGTGCCGCATGGCGCGCATGTTCTGCATATTGAGGCGGACAATCGCTACGGCGAGGATTCCGCGCTGCACGTGGAGAACGACTACTATAGCTTTGGCGGCGTGAATCGTCCGGTGAGCGTGCAGAACCTCGGCGACGCCTATCTCAGGGATCTGACCATCCGCACCTGCTGCGAAGACGGCAGCTGGATTGCCGACGTCAGCGTGACGGCGGTCAGCTTGTGCGATGAGGATCGCGAGATCAGCGTGTTTGTGAGCGCTGCCTCTTCGGAGAAAATGCTGCGCAGCTGCACACTGCCCGCGAGAGGAAGCGTGACATTCAGCGCGTCCCTGCCGGCAGAGAATATTCAGTCCTGGAGTCCGGAGACGCCGGCGCTCTATGATGCGCAGGCCGTGCTGGTGATGGACGGCTGTCCTGTGGACGACCTGTGCGACCGCTTCGGCTATCGCGAAATAAGCGTTGAAGGCAATCAAATATTGCTCAACGGCAAGCCGCTTGTCATTAAGGGTTTCAACCGCCACGAGAGCTATGCCGAGTTTGGCAGCGCTGTGCCGCTGGAGGCGATGGTCCGCGATATCCAGATCATGAAGGAACTGAATGCCAACGCCGTTCGGACCTGCCATTATCCCAACGATCCGCGGTTTCTGGATCTGTGCGATGAGATGGGCCTGCTCGTCTGGGAGGAGACCCATGCGCGCGGGTTGAACGAAGCGCAGATGCTCAATCCCAATTTTAGGCCTCAGACCGAGCTGTGCGCCCGCGAGATGATCGACCAGCATGGCAATCATCCCAGCATCTTTATCTGGGGCTGCCTCAATGAGTGCGAGGACAGAACAGAGACAGGCGCAGAAATCTTCCGCTGGAATTACGATCTGCTGCGGGCGCTGGACCCGTCCCGCCCTGTGACGGCGGCGCTGCTGGACCGCAAGGGAAGCCTTGTGTGCGGCGACAGCGACGTGCTCAGCCTGAATCTCTATCCGCTGTGGTATCATCCGACCGATCCTGCCGATCATGTGAAGGATATGACGGCTTGGGCTGCGCAGCAGGGCGCCGACGATCATCCTGTGATCATCAGCGAGATCGGCGCGGGCGCGGTTTATGGCTATCACGATCCGGGCGCGATGAAGTGGACGGAGGAGCGGCAGGCCGAGATCGTCGGCAGGCAGATCCGCGCCGTGCTGGATAGTCCGGCCTGCTGCGGCATTTTCCTGTGGCAGTTTGCCGATTGCCGCGTGGACGAGAGCTGGTTTGAAAAGCGGCCTAAGTCCATCAACAACAAGGGCGTGGTCGATGAATACCGCAGGCCGAAGCTTGCGTATGCCACAGTGAAGGCGCTCTTTGCGCGGTATTGATTTTTTCGGAAAACGGCTGTAGTCAATGGCGAATTCTGATTGCGGCTCTTGCAGTTTTTTCCTGAACCATGTATAATAGTGAAGATGCTATATTGCAAATCTTGAAAGGATGTGTCTTTTCCCATGAATAATCTCCTGAACCTGCTGGCTGACGCCACCGCGACCGCCGGCGCCGAGGCCGCTGCTGAGATGTCTACCGGCGCGATGATCATCTACTATGCCGTGCAGTTCCTGCCGATGATCCTCATCTTCGTCATCTTCTACTTCATGCTCATCCGTCCGCAGCGCAAGAAGGACAAGGAAGCCAAGCAGATGCTTGAGAACCTCAAGGTTGGCGACCGTATCTGCACCATCGGCGGCATCTATGGCACCATCGTGCGCATCAAGGATCAGGTCCTGACCATCGAGGTCGGCGAGCAGAAGACCCAGATGATGATCGCCCGCTGGGCCGTGCGCAACGTGGAGCAGCTCTCCGTCACCAACGACGCGGAGACCCTGATCTAACCAGTGTTCCGCTGGACCGTCTTCGCTTCGCGGCTGTTTGAACGGCATCGTTCGCGCAGATGGCGCTCCGACGCCCTGCTGAGCAGAAGGTTCAGAAGGTCAAAGGATTAAAATGAATAGAAATCCCCGTTTTGTCATAGGGTTGACCATGACAGAGCGGGGATTTTTTCATTGGGAGGCATGGTATGGACAGCAATGCGCAGACTTTTATTCCGAAAAAAGACCGGGGAATGGATTCCTTCAGGCGGTCTGTCCGGCGCAGTGTGCGCCGGGGCAGGGGAAAAGGGATGCTCGGCGCGGTGCTACGGGGCGTGCTCGTCGGCGCGAGCATCACGGTCATCGGCGTGGCGCTCTTTGCGCTGATTCTCAATTGGTGGGATGCCAGCGACAGGGCGATCACGGCGATCAATCAGGTCGTCAAGTTCGTTTCGATCCTCGCCGGTGTCGTTTCGGCGCTGGGCGGCGATGCGCAGGGCGGCGTGCTGCGCGGCATCTGCGTGGGGCTTTTGTATATGGCGCTGGGCATCGTCTGCTATTGCCTGCTCATGGGGCAGCAGCCGCAGTTTTCCGGCTATCTGGCGGATCTGGGCATGGGCGTGGCCAGCGGCGGTCTGTTCGGGATGATTCTTTCCTCGCGGGGAAAATCATAGGGGCTATGAAAAAAGAAGACGCAAGGTGCGCCTTCTTTTTCTGTATGCAGCAGAGATTATTCCAGCCAGGAAACCAGCTCATCCATCGGCTTGCGCTTTTTTGCGCGCAGGGGATCGCCTTCCTTGGCATAGCCGACCGTGACAACCAGACGGACGGGATGCGAAAGACCGCACAGCTCGCGCAGTTTCGCATCATCAAACCAGCCCAGGATGCAGGTGCCAAGGCCCTGCGCGGCGGCTTCGGCAGTCAGATAGGCGCAGGCAATGCCAATGTCGATGGAGCGGTAGTCGTTGTTTTTGACCTTGGCGCCCGCAGCGGCGGAGGCGACATACGGTTCCTCGGAGATGACGATCAGCACAGGCGCCTGGCTGGCGAATTTATTGAGCGCCGGACCACGCGTAGCGCCAGCGACCTCCTTGGCCAGCGCGCCCGAGCAGACGGTGAAATGATACGGCTGGCCGTTGCATGCGGAGGGGGAAAGACGCGCTGCCTCGAGCATCGCGGCAATCTTTTCGGGCTCGACTGCGCGGTTTTCATCATAGCTGCGGCATGACTGGCGCGCGTTTGCAATTTCTATAAAATTCATGATGATCACCTCGGTGTGATGCGGATTGTGTATCAGCATATGCAGAAAAGGAGACAGGGAAAACTGCCTGCCCGGCCTGCTGTTTGCGTCAGTCTTCGACAGGGATCAGTTCAATGAGATTGACCGAGTGCGGCTCGAGCGCGATTTCTGCAGCGCTCTCATGCACGCCCAGGTCCGTCTTCGCGGTGCGTACGCCGTCCAGATCCACATCGTTGTAGCTGTCCTTGTTTTCGCCGTTGATGGTGTGCAGGATAACCTGTGTCTTGCCGCCCAGCGGCAGGGTAATGGTATGGGTCTTGTCCGGCTCTTTGTTGACCGCAGCGACGGCCATGCCCGGCTTGTCCGAGTAGGTGGTTGCCAGCAGGTCTAGGCTGTCGATGGTGACGCTATGTCCCTGCTTATGCCTGACAGTCATCGTCGGCAGGGCGGTTTCCGGCCAGAGATCAACCACCGTGTCGCCCAGGTGATTGACAAAGAGATCAAAGACATGGTACGTGCTGCGCAGCACAATGCCCTTATCGTGGCTGTAGATGCAGCCACGGGTATTGAGGATGGGCGCGAAGTTGGCCATGCCGACGATATCGCAGTGGCGGTGCATGGCGTTGAGGAAGCAGGCGGTGAAGACTGCGTCGGCCATGGTATAGGTGCTGTTGTCGTCGTTCTTGTCGCGCGGCGTGACGTAGCTTTCCTTACCCACACCCTGACGGATGGTGTGCACATTGGGGTGATGCCAGGAGCGCAGGTTCCACTCGTCAAAGGCGATTTTGATCCGCCCGTCGAGCTTGAGCGCTGCGAGCATGCCGCGCACCTCGTGCACGCTGTGGTCGATACGGTCAGTGAAGGCCATGCACTGCTCGTATGCAGAGGGCGCGTTGACCTCGGGCATCATGTCCCAATACTCGTGGATGGAGATCCAGTCGAGGTTTTCACCGCAGAGCTTCAGCAGATTCAGGTTCCAGCTGGGATCAGAGAGCGCGGCAGCGCTCAGCTCCGCCGTGGGATCGACATGGCGCATCATTTTCGCGCTCTCGCGCACCAGCACGCCCCATTCCTCGGTGGTCTTGGCGCCGATTTCCCAGAATCCGTAGTTTTCGTTGCCAATGGACCAGTATTTGACGTTGTGCGGCGTCTCAAAGCCGTTGGCGATGCGCCACTTGGCGAATTTGCCCTCGGTATCGAGGTTACAGTATTCGACCCAATCGCTCATTTCCTCGGCGGTGCCGGTTCCGGCGTTGGTGCAGATATAGGGCTCGCAGCCGATCTTGCGGCACATCTTCACGAACTCATCCGTGCCGAAGGTATTGGGGTCTTCTACACGCCATGCTTTGTCGAACATGGGATTGCGATTAGGACCGACGGCGTCCTTCCAATGATAGGCGGAGACGAAGCAGCCGCCCGGCCAGCGCATGATCGGGACCTTGATGCGGCGCATGGCGTCGAGGATATCGGTGCGGAAGCCGTCCTCGTCGGAGAGGGGATGGCCCGGCTGATAGATGCCGTCGTAGATCTGGCGATGGAAGTGCTCGATGAAATGCCCATACAGCAGCGGCGAGCGCTGGCCGATGCGGCGCGCAGGATTGATTTGAACGGTGATGGACATATGGCCGCCTCCTTGATGTTGCTATCATCAGTATAACAGATGGAGGTGAATTTGACGAGAGGGAGAAAATGAGCTAAAGGGAGATAGTGCGCAGGAAGGATATAGGCGGAATTGTAAACTGAATAAGCAACTTCAGCGCCTGCAGGCTCCCTCAGTCAGCTTCGCTGACAGCTCCCTCCCGGAGGGAGCCTCCTCGTATACGCTTCGCTTCTAAATCAGCGCTGCTGATGCGCAAAAGATTCTTAGAGTCTGAGCCTCCCTCCGGGAGGGAGGTGGCTGCCGAAGGCAGACGGAAGGAGCCAGCGGGCGCAAGCGTTGCTTTGCGCGCAACGCTTCGTTCTCTTTGGCGCTTCGCGCATGGGTTACGTTGGGGATTTCATCCCCAAACCCCTGACAAGGGACTTCGCCCC
>SVGO01000156.1 GCA_015056305.1 Clostridiales bacterium
GCGACATACGTTTTTTCTTTTTCGACCAGATAATCAAACAGGCGCGAAGCCTTGCCGATCATCAGCGGCAGCACGCCCGCCGCCTCGGGATCGAGCGTACCGGCATGGCCGACCTTGGTACCCCTTGGCAGCCTGCGGCGCACACGCACGACGACGTCGCTGGACGTCATGCCCGGCGGCTTGAGCACGCAGAGGAATCCGTTCATCGTATCTCTCCAATCATGGGGAACGTTAGGGCTGCCGCCCTAAAACCTGCCTGAGGGACATCGTCCCTCAGACTCCCTATTTCGCTTCGCGGCGGTTTTAAGCAGCACATCCTTATTTCCTCTGCTGCGCGCATGCGCGCAGCGAAGAAGGGTGCAGGGACAATGTCCCTGCCAGGGGCATGGGGACCGGAGCCTGCCGCGCCCAGTGGGCGAAACAGGCAGGCGGAGCGTCGGGAATCGCAAGGAGCGCTTGCGCGACTATGCGAGTTCCCCGGACCGGCGTCCCCATACGTTCCTCGTTTACCCCAGCTTTTCTTTCATCGCCGCAAGAACTGTCCGCACAGCCACTTCAATGGGCATATGCATCGTCACGCCCGCCGCCTGCGCATGTCCGCCACCGCCGAACTGTTTGGCGATATCATTGACTGTATCCGGCTCGACCGCGCGCAGAGACATCTTCACGCCATCCTCGCGCTCCGTCGCCAGAATCGCCATGCGGACGCCCTCTACTTCGAGCGCCTTATTGACCAGACCATTGGTCTGATGATAAGTCGCGCCGGCTTCGTCCATATCGGCTTTCGTCAGTTCAATCACGCCGACCTGACCATCCAGCTCAAAGCGCATCTTCTGATATGCGACGCGCGTGAGGTTGACGGCGCTGCGCTCCTGCGTGCGATAGAGCACGCGGGTGATATATGAAACATCCACGCCCAGTGCGAGCAGCTTTCCCGCGACCTCAAAGGCCAGCGGCGTCGTATACGGATACATGAAATGGCCGGTATCAGTCGACATGCCCGTCATCAGGCAGGTGCCTATATCCAGCGTGATCTTCACGTCCAGCGCAGCAATGGCCTCATACGCCAGCACGCAGCAGGCGCACTCGTCGCCGCGGATATAGTTGTAATCTCCATAGCCCGGATTGGTCGCGTGATGGTCGATCACCATTTTGACTGGCGCATGGTCGAAAATAGACTCTGCTTTGCCCAGGAGCTTATGATCGCTCACATCCACCGCAATCGCCGTGTCATACAGACCATCGGTTTCTTCCGGCTTCATGAAGGCCGTCACACCCGGCAGATACGCCAGGGACTTGCTCGGCTCTCCGTCGCAGATCACATCCACAGCTTTGCCCAGCGACAAAAAAGCAAGGCGCAGCGCCAGCGTCGCGCCCACGGTATCCCCATCCGGGGATACGTGAGCGATGAGCGCCATTCGCTTCGCCTTGCGTGCCTGACAAAGCCAATCCATGAGATTATTCATCATCGGACTGACTGCCCTCCGTCTTTCTGACCTCGTTGAGCAGGCTGGCGATATGCACGCCGTACTCAATCGTCGTATCCAGCTCAAAGAGAAGCTCCGGCGTATAGCGAAGCTGCACCCTGCGGCCGATATTGTGGCGGATGAAGCCCGCCGCGCTCTTGAGCGCCTTCATCATCGGCTCGCGCTTCTCTTCTTCATAAACGCTGACATACACCTTCGCATAGCGAAGGTCACGCGTCACGTCCACGTGCGTGATGGAGAACATACACTGCGTGCGCGGATCGGATACATCCTCGCGGATGATCCTCTCCGTCTCACGCATGATCTCCGAAGCAATGCGGTCCGTGCGCTCAAACTGCTGCTGTTTTGCCACAGAAAATACCTCGGATCAAATTAAACCTGTGCTCAGCGCGGAATCTCTTCCATGATGAAGCACTCGATGACGTCGCCTTCCTTGATATCGGAGTAATTCTCCAGCGTCACGCCGCACTCGTAGCCATCCTTGACTTCCTTGACAGCATCCTTGAAGCGCTGCAGGGAGGTCAGCTTGCCTTCGTAGATGACGATGTTGTCGCGCATCAGGCGCACCTGCGCATTGCGCTGGATGAGGCCGTCGGTGACATAGGAACCGGCGACGATGCCAACATTGGTGATCTTGAAGACGTTGCGCACCTCGGCATGGCCCAGGATGTTCTCACGGAACTCCGGCGCGAGCAGGCCCTTCATGGCCTTCTCGATCTCCTCGATCGCCTGATAGATGACGCGGTAGTAGCGGATATCGATGCCGTCGCGGTTCGCCGCCTCACGGGCCTTCGCATCCGGACGGACGTTGAAGCCGATGATGATCGCGCCGTCGATGCCGGCAAGCATGACGTCGTTCTCGGTGACCGCACCGACGCCGCTGTGGATCGTGCGCACGCGCACTTCCTTGTTGGAGAGCTTCTCCAGAGACTGCTTGACAGCCTCGACAGAGCCCTGAACATCGGCCTTGATGATGATGTTGAGATCCTTGACCTCGCCCTCCTCGAGCTTGCTGTAGAGCTCCTCGAGGGTGGAGGCGGAATTCATCTTGACCATGGACGCCTTGGCCTTCGCCGCGCGCTCCTCGACAACCTGACGCGCAAGCTTCTCATCGGCAACGGCCATAAACTCGTCGCCGGCCTCCGGCACGCCGCCAAAGCCGATAATCTCCACCGGCGTGGACGGCAGCGCGTTCTTCACGCGATCGCCGCGGGAAGAAATCATCGCGCGGACGCGGCCATAGGCATTGCCCGCCACGACCATGTCGCCGACATGGAGCGTACCGGTCTGCACGAGCGCGGTCGCAACGGCGCCGCGGGAGTGATCCAGCTTCGCCTCGATGATGACGCCGCGGGCCTTGCGGTCCGGATTCGCCTTGAGCTCGAGCATTTCGGCCATGAGCAGGACGTTCTCCAGCAGCTCATCGATGCCCTCGCCGGTCTTCGCAGACACCGGCACACAGATGGTGTCGCCGCCCCACTCCTCCGGCACGACCT
>SVGO01000062.1 GCA_015056305.1 Clostridiales bacterium
TAACCGCTTGACCATGGAGGCTTATGGCTGGGGAACTAGGATTCGAACCTAGACAATACGAGTCAGAGTCGTAGGTGCTGCCGTTACACAATTCCCCAATTTTGTGCCGGAGCGTTCCGACGAAGTGTATTATATCGGACCCGGCAGTATTTGTCAATCACTTTTTTTCAAAATTCTGTATTTTTCCGCCCTGCGCGTTTTGCATCACAACAGGTTTTTTCCTATCCGGATCAGAGTAATCACGGCAAGCCCTGCGCCCGCGCTCAGGATATACAGCGCCGCGCACGTGCGCATCACGCGCGCCGCACCTAACACATGTATATCCAGAAATGGATACGGATAGGGGCTGCCGGCTTCCTCAATATCGCCTTTTCGAGGTGCGCGCAGGAAGATCCAGAGGATATACACAAGCGGCAGCGCCGTCCAGTACAGCGCATCGCCATACCCCAGCGCCTGTTTGCCCGGCGAGCAGAGCAGCCAGTAGGCGAAGACCGTCAGCGGGACAAGATAGTGGATGATGAAATTGTCCGTGCAGACGATCCTGTATTCCCGCGTTCTGGGCATTTGAAGGATGTGTGCCCGGATTGCCGGAAAGAGCACCAGATGGAAAACGCAGAACGTCAGCATAATGCTCATCATCACGGCAAATTCGGCATGGGGGATCAGCGCCTGCAGCGCCGCGCTGGCATACAGGCGCGGGCCGACGAGGGCGAAATAGAGGATTACCGCCACGTTGCTCACATTGGTATAGAAGCACAGGAAGTCCTTTCGCTGTCTGCCTGCGTAGAAATCCCTGTGCATGGTCATGCCGATCACGCCGAAGACGATGATCAGCGCCGAGAGCACCGTGCCCAGGCGCGTGCATGGGCCATAGTCAACTGCGAGCATAGACGCCTCCTTCGTGTGTATCCTGCGAAGAAGGCGTCATTTTTATGCGGTTGTCATCAGAAGAGGCGCGTGATCACGGCGAGCGCGAGCAGATGGGCCGGATAGAATCCATAGCCGAACCACTTGGGCAGCGTGAGCCGCCGCTTCATGGGCAGGCAGCAGAAGATCACCGCGGGCAGCGCGAAGATGCGCATGCCGAACGAGTGTCCGAAGAACGTGTAGCCGCTGCCGCCTGACCAGGAGATCATGTATGCGGAAATGAGCGCCAGCGCAGCGAGGGGATGCTCGCACAGCGCATAGAACAGGATCATCAGCCGGATGCCGGCCACGCCGTAATCCAGATTCGACGAGAAGCGATGGCATAGGATGTAGACAAACAGCGCCAGCGCCCACTGCCGCCTGCGCAGGGCAAAGAGAATGCACAGCCCCAGAAACAGCGAGAGCAGGATACTCGGCTTTTGCCAGCTGCCGATGTAGAATGCGCGCGCGGCGCCGATCGGGTTCTCCCAAAAGGAAATGGAAAACATGGAACTTGTGGCGTGATCCAGGCCAAGCGCATAGAGCGGCTGGGAGATCAGCGCAAGCAGCGCGATGCGCGAGAGATATTTGATCGGATCGCGCGTATAGACCGCGCCGACGGCAATGCCATAGGCAAACATCGGGAAGGCAAGCCGGCCGATCAGTCGCATTTCGGGGATATGCGGAAAGAGCATCTTGCCTGCATGATCCACAAGCATGAAAACACAGGCCAGCAGCTTGATCAGACCGGTGTCACGGTTGGTGCGAACCTGGGCGGGGCAGACAAGCGAAGAAAGCAGGGCGGACAGATGCGTGCGAAGCTTGATAAGCATAATGCCTCCTGAGAGAGGGTCGGTTTTTGAAGGATACCGATTGTTTCTTTAGTATAGACGCCTTTCTCAAAATGTCAAGACTGAAACACTTCCTTAATATTTCTCTGATATACTATATTTGGTTATGTGAAATAGAGGTTGCTGAAAAGCATATGGGAGGAATACCATGGTCCACGTGCTCGTCGTTGAAGATGATGTGAAGCTCAACCAGATCGTCTGTTCCAGTCTGAATGCCGCAGGCTATGCCGCGCATGGCTGCCTGAACGCGCAGGAGGCGTTTGACGCCCTTTTTGGCGGCGGAATTGACATGATTGTCTCCGATATCATGATGCCTGGCGTGGATGGTTTTGAGCTGGTGAGCCATGTGCGCAGCGTCAATAAGAAGATTCCGATCCTGCTGATGACCGCCCGCGATGACATTGCAGCCAAGCAGCGCGGCTTCCGCGCGGGCATCGATGATTATATGGTCAAGCCCATTGACGTGGACGAGCTGCTGCTGCGCATTGAGGCGCTGCTGCGGCGCGCGCGCATCGAGGCGGAGAAGCGCCTTGTGATCGGCAATACAGTGCTCGATGCGGAGGAGATGAGCGCTTACGTCTCCGGCGAGGAGATCTCCCTGACTGTGCGTGAATTCAATATTATTTACAAGCTGCTTTCCTATCCCAAGCGTACGTTCTCCCGCGCGCAGCTGATGGATGAATTCTGGAGAGGAGAGACCAGCGCCAGCCTGCGCGCGGTGGATGTGTACATCACGCGCATCCGCGAGAAGTTTTCCGCCTGCGAGGATTTTAAAATCGTGACCGTGCATGGTCTGGGATACAAGGCGGTGCCTGCCGTATGAAAGTGAAGGGCCTCAAAAACCTGGAAATCCAGCTGCCCGAGATTCAGCTCAAGCCCGGCGAGACGCATCCCTTCGGCGAGGAGGATCCGCGTGTCCGCCGCCGTGCGTTCTCCTGGCGCATGTTCTTTCTGATTCTGCTTGTTCTCTGTCTGCTCAGTGCGGCCAACGTGCTGATCCTCGAGCTGTTTCTGAAGATGGATGTGCTCTCCGTTCTGGCCGGCATGGGTGTGGGTACCTACTGGGTCGGCATGGCTTTTGTTGCCGCGATCGTCATCCATCAGGTCAGCTGCCATAAATTCGATAAGCCGATGCGCCGCCTCAGCCGCGCGATGCGTGCCGTCGCGCAGGGTGATTTTACCGTCTCCGTCGAGCCTGTGCATAAGCGCAATAAGTTTGACTATATGGATCTGATGTTTGAGGACTTCAACGCCATGGTGCAGGAGCTCTCCAGTATCGAAACCATGAAAGACGACTTCATCGCCAATGTCTCTCATGAGATCAAAACGCCGCTTTCGGTCATCCGCGGCTATGCCGGCGCCCTGCAGCGCGAGGATCTTTCGCCCGAGGAGCGCCGAGAATACGCGCAGACCATCGCTTCCGCCAGCGAAAACCTGAGCACGCTGATCTCTAATATCCTCAAGCTTAACAAGCTTGAGAATCAGGAGATCGTGCCCAATGCCCAGCCCTATGACCTCACGCGCCAGCTCAGCGACTGTGCGCTCTATCATGAGGAGCTTTGGGAGAAGAAAAACATCGAATTCGACGCGCAGCTTGAGGAGCGCGTGATGATCATGGCAGACGAAAGTATGCTCGAGATCGTCTTCAATAACCTGATTGCCAACGCGATCAAGTTCACCGAGCCGGGCGGCCGCGTGCTGCTTCGCCAGGAGAAAGAGGGCGGCGACGTCGTTGTTACCGTCTCCGACACGGGCTGCGGCATGGACGAGGAGACAATCCGGCATATCTTCGATAAGTTCTATCAGGGCGACACGTCCCATTCCAAAGAGGGCAACGGCCTCGGCCTTTCGCTGGTCAAGCGCGTGCTCGATATTTCCGGCGGCTCGATCAGCGTCAACAGCGCCCCGGGCGAGGGTACGGAGTTCGTCGTTCGCCTCAAACGCATGCCGGATAAGAATTGAATGAAAGAAGCAGGAGATTCCTGCTTTTTTCTCTTTATTCACAATTCAGAAACAATTTTTCATCAACTTGGCAATGTTTGTTGGATACACTAAAAAGTATGAAATCAATCCGATGAGGTGGATAAGCATATGAACCCGATTCTTCTTGTTGCGGAGTCCGGCTCCGATATTACGCCCGAGGTCGCGGTAAAGCATGGCGTGACCATCGTGCCGATGCATGTTGCCTTCGGCGGCGAAACGCGCGACGACGGCTCCTTCCCGACAACCGAGATGTTCGCGCATTATGCGAAGACCCGCGATCTGCCGCGCACCAGCGGCTGCACGCCGCACGATTTCGAGGTGGCTTTCGATCGCCTGCAGTCGGAGCATCCGGGCCAGCCGATTCTCCATCTGGCATATTCTGCCTGCACGACCTGCTCTATGCAGAGCGCTGTGATCGCGGCTGAGGACCGCGATGGTATCCGCAGCGTGGATACCAAGCACGTCTCCGCTGCGCAGGGCGCTGTGGTCATCGCCATGGCGGAGTATCTCAAGGCCAATCCCGAGGCGACGCTGGATCAGGCGGCCGAGAAGGCGATCGAGATCAGCGAAAAGGTCCGCATGGGCTTCTTCCCGGGCGATCTGGATTATCTGCGCGCCGGCGGCCGCGTGAGCAACGCGGCCTATCTGGGCGCGAAGCTGCTCAGCCTCCATCCGCTCATCGAGATCCTGGACGGCAAGCTGCTCTCCACCAGGAAGTATCGCGGCAGCATGGCCAAGGTCGTGTCGAAGCTCGCGGACGAATATGTGGAAAGCCTGGATCCTGCTCAGCCGCTGTATCTGATCTACGGCGAGGGTCTGGATGAGAAGATCAAGCGCGACGTGGAGGAGATCGTGGTCGGCAAGGGCTTTGCGGATTTCTCCTGGGTGCAGACGGGCTGCGTCATCGCCGCACACAGCGGCCCCGGCGCATTCGGCATCGTTGGCTTTGCCAAGTAACCAGCAATTCAATCAAATATAAAAGAAGCGACCGATGGTCGCTTCTTTTGCGTGTACGAAAATCAGTTTTTGAGGAAGCCCTTGCCGACGATCTCGGTGGAGGCGGTGATGATCATGAACGCATGCGGATCGACGGCATGCACATGCTTGCGCAGCGCCAGTGCCTGAGATCGGTTGAGCACCGTCACGATCATCGTCTTGTGACCGTTGGTGTACGCGCCATGAACATCCTCGAGCGTCGCGCCGCGATGCAGCGTGCCGACGATGAAATCGACGATCGGCTGCGGATAGTCAGTGATGATCTGGAAGCACTTCTTCGTGCGGAAGCTGTCGCCGACATAGTCCACCAGTGCCGACTTCATCAGCAGGCCGAGGATGGAATACAGACCGGCCTCCACGCCGAAGAACACCAGCGCGGCGAGGGTGATCAGCGAGTCGGCGATCATCAGTGCGGAGCCGATGTTCATGCTTGTGTGCTTGCGCAGAATCATGGCGATGATATCCGTGCCGCCGCTGGATCCGCCCAGATGGAACAGAATCGCGGAGCCGAATGCCGGCAGAAGAACCGCAAAGCACAATTCCAGGAAGGGCTGCGTGGTCAGCGGCGCGGCGATAGGGAAAAGCTTTTCCAGCACGGTCATCAGCACGGACAGGAGCATCGAGCAGTAGACCGTGCTGAATGCGAATTCCTTGCCAATGAAGACAAAACCTACGCCCAGCAGCGCTGTGTTGATGATGAACATCAGCACGCTCGGCGTGAAAATCTCGGAAGGGATCAGGCGTCCCAGAATCAGGGACAGACCGCTGACGCCGCCGGTGGAGAAATTGTTGGGGAATTTGAAGAAATAGGTACCGATCGCGGTGATGAAAATACCGACGGAGAAGAGCAGATAGCGCTCAATCGTTGATACCTCGCGGGCTTTCGTAACTTTCATGTGGACGCTGTCCTTTCATTCCGTGCGCATCCGCACGGAAGCATATGATTGATTATTATACCTGACACGAAGGGAAATGTCGAGAGAAAAGCAGCAAAACGCATGTCCCCGATCAGCAGAGCCTGCATCGGGACGGATAAATTCTGCTGAAAATGCAGGAATTTGCAGAATTCGTTCGTCAAATGATGTGAATATGGTGTATAATATATGGTTGTGAAATCAATGAAGGAGAATTGCCGATGAAAAGACCGGGATATTTGCTTGCGGGTGCGGGCCTGGCGCTGTGCCTGTTTGCGAGCGCTGCGCTTGCCGAGCCTGCTTGGGTCAAGACGGAGAAAGGCTCGCTGAATATGCGGCGCAAGGCCAACGCCAAGTCTGATATCGTGATCAAGGTGCCCAACGGCAGCCAGGTGGAACTGCTGGAGGAAAGCGGCGAATGGTGCCGCATCGAATATATGGGAAAGAAGGGCTATGTCAAGTCCGGCTTTCTGTGCGACGAACCGAGCGAGGAAGAAAAGGCAGCGCAGCAGGAGGCGCAGATTGTGCTTCAGGCGGGCGGACATGCGCGAATCGATACCCAGAGCGGCGGGTTGAATCTGCGCAGCAAGGCCGACGCTAAGTCCGCCGTGGTCTCGCAGGTGCCTAATGGCGCGCGGGTTGAGGTGATCGAGGCGACGCCGCAATGGAGCAGCATCGTCTATAAGGATAAGAAGGGATATGTGCTCACCGAGTATCTTGCGCTCGATTCCCAGATGATCGGAAGAGAGATCTATCCGGACGGTGATTATCTGTATGTGCGTGTGACGATGGACGCTGCTGCGCGCTGCGTCACTGCCGTGAGCGCTGCCCAGCCCATGAGGATTCTGGCCATCGAGGAGGACTGGGTCTGCGTTTCCTGCGAGGATCCGGTCATCGGCCGGACGCAGGGTTATGTCCGCATGCAGGATGTGTCCCTCTGGCGCGAAACGCCTGCGCAGGACGCGCATGAGCCGGTCTATATCCATCTGGACGTCAGCGCCGGTCAGCTCGCCCTCGGTGAGGAGCTGGATGTGACCCTCGCCTGCAGGGATGACGCCGTTTGCCGCGTCAGGGTATCCCGCGATGGCAACGTGGTCATGAAGGAGCGCGAGACTTCCAGCCGTGTGTTCAGCTATCGTCCGCGCGAAGCGGGCAAATACCAGATGGAAGTGATCGTATCCGAGCCGGGCGGCGGCACGATCGGCCGCGAGATTCCCTTTACCGTCATGCAGCAGAAGGAAGCGACTGCAGGCGAGGGCTTCACGCTCTACAGCCAGAAGGACGGCTGGTGGCTGGATAAGAAATATAGCCGCAGCAATCTGGATCAGTCGGGCTGCGCCATCTTCACGCTCTCTCATGCGCTGGCGCTGCTGGGCAAGGAAGCGGATAATACCGCGCCTGCCGTACTGGCCAAGGACTATGCGGCGTATCTCGCCGAGAGCGGCACGGTGACGGCCAATCTGCTCGCTGCGGCGTCCCGTGCGTTTGGCTTTAAAACGGAGCCGGACAAGATTCACGATGCCGTCCGGATCGCGCAGCTCTTTGACGAGGGCGCGGTGTTTTCCTTTGCGATTGTAAACGGCCATATTGCGCTTGCCGCCGGCCTGAGCGAGGACGGCACGAAGGTCCGCGTGGTCGATTCCGCGCCTTCAGCGACGAAGGAGCGCATCGAGGGCGCGCAGATGTTTTTGCCGGACGGGCAGGGCGGTTGGCAGGCAGTCGAGTCTCTCTGGGATATGCCCGGCGCGAAATACTATGTCGAGACCGATCAGTTCTGCGGTATGGAATACTACCTGGATCTGTCGTATGTGGCCTCGCGCGGCGTGCGCCTGATTGCACCAAAGGAATAAAACCGGCATGCTTCCAGCGGCATCACCGACAAAGTGTTGTAAATCTCATGCTTTGTTGCACGAGGCCGACTGTTTTCAGATTGACATAACAAACAAACCCCTGTGCAGTGATGAATCTGCACAGGGGTTTGTTGTTGTATCAGAAATCTCGCAAAGTATCTTGCTGCGAGCACCGAGCCATGAAATATGAATTACTCGTTCAGAGGCGGGTGTGGGCACAGCCCACCTTAGCAGCGCATGAAGCGGCGGATGAGCGCGACGGACTGCTCGGCCGCCATCTTCACGAACGTCGGATAATCCATGTGGGAGGAGCCGTCCGCGCTGTCGGAGATCGCGCGCAGCACGCAGAAGGGCACCTTGTTCACATGGCAGACCTGGCCGATGGCCGCGCCTTCCATTTCGCAGGCGATCGCCTTGAAATGATCGACGATGAACGCCTTGCGTTCGCTGGAGGCGACGAACTGATCGCCGGAGGCGATGACGCCGGTCTCAGTCTTGATGCCCATGACCTTCGCGCAGGCGGAGAGCTGGCCGGAGAGCAGCCTGTCTGCCGGAAGCTCGATCTTGTTGATGCCGGAGATCAGGCCCACCGGATCGCCCAGCGCTGAGGTATCCATGTCGTGCTGCACGACGGCGGAGGACACGGCAATGGAGCCGATATCCAGCTTGCCTGTCAGCGTGCCGGCGACGCCGGTGTTGATGATCCTGTCGGGGGTGTAGTGCATGATCATCGCCTGGGCGCACATAGCGGCAAAGACCTTGCCGATGCCGCACACGGCGGTGACGACCTCCTTGCCCTCCAGCGTGCCGCGGACGAAGCGGATGCCGCTGATCACGTCGGTTTCGGTGTTTTCCATATGAGAACGCAGGGATTCCATCTCCACGTTCATTGCTGCGATAATGCCAATCATACTTCTCAATTACTCCTCGATTATTCCTCGTAGATAAACGTCTGCTCGCGGGCGTTCAGCGCCGCAAGATAGCGCTCAGCCTCGGTTTTCGCGGGATCAAGACTCAGATTGCGGTAGTTGCCGCATTCGATGCGTGTCGCGCCGAAGACCGGGCCCTCGTGCGCGAGAATGCGCTCGCAGGTCCTGATGACCTCGCGCAGCACGGTCGCATTGTCCGCATTGCGCACCAGCAGGTAAAAGCCCGTCTGGCAGCCCATCGGGCCAAAGTAGACGATCTGGCTGCTCAGTTCGCCGTTGCGGACATAGGTGGCGAACATGTGCTCGAAGGAATGCATGGTGCCGTTGTCCATCAGATCGCCCGTATTCGGCTTTCGGGTGCGCATGTCGTAGGTGGTGATGTCGCCGTCCACGCGGCTGACATACAGACCGGGGAGCAGCTTGTCGTGGTTGATCGTGAAGCTCTTGATGCGCTCAATCGTATTCATAAAAGGAATCCTCCTGCGCTTTGCTCAAAAATCGACTCATTATACCAAAGAATGTCTGTATGTGCAACCTTTTTTGCCCGTCGGCGCGCACGCGGATTGAAACCGACTGTTCTTCATGGTATAATCTGGTCATACATCGTTTTCCGACATTACACTTCAATATGATGGAGGTATATGACATGAGCAATGAGAAGAAGCTTCGCGGCCGCGTGACGATCCCGACCGACGTGGACGTCGTCCCTCAGACGCTTGAACTGTTCGCGCGATGGGGTGCGGACGCCATCCGCGACTGCGACGGCACGGATTTCCCGGCCGAGCTCAAGGCTGTGGATGCCAAGGTCTATTCCACCTACTATACCACCCGTAAGGACAACGCCTGGGCAAAGGCCAATCCGGACGAGGTGCAGCAGTGCTATATCATGACTGGCTTTAAGATGGCGGGCGAGGAGCCGCTTGCCATTGAGCTCATGGACAATCTCTCCACCGAGCTGCTTGAGCCGAATACCCGCGACGACATCCGCCGCTGGTGGGAGGTCATCGACCGCACGACGGGCGAGATCGTCTCCCCGGACGACTGGCGCTATGAAAACGGCTTTGTCATCATCGATAAGCCCGCCGCCTATCACGAGTATACGGTTTCCTTCCTGTGCTATCTGATCTGGGATCCGGTGCACATGTATAACGCCGTGGTCAACGACTGGAAGGACGTCGAGCATCAGATCACCTTCGACGTGCGCCAGCCCAAGACCCGCAAGTTCACCATGGAGCGCCTGCGCAAGTTCATTGCGGATCATCCGTATGTGGACGTCATCCGCTATACGACGTTCTTCCATCAGTTCACGCTGGTGTTCGACGCGCTCAAGCGTGAGAAGTACGTCGACTGGTATGGCTATAGCGCTTCCGTCTCCCCGTATATCCTCGAGCAGTTTGAGCGTGAGGTCGGCTATACGTTCCGTCCGGAGTTTATCATCGATCAGGGCTATTTCAACAATCAGTACCGCGTGCCGAGCAAGGAGTTCCGCGATTTCCAGGCGTTCCAGCGCCGTGAGGTTGCCGCGCTGGCTAAGGAAATGGTCGATATCACCCATGAGCTGGGCAAGGAAGCGATGATGTTCCTGGGCGATCACTGGATCGGCACCGAGCCGTTCATGGACGAATTCAAGACCATCGGTCTGGACGCCGTGGTCGGCAGCGTCGGCAATGGCTCCACGCTGCGTCTGATCTCTGACATCCCGGGCGTCAAGTATACCGAGGGCCGCCTGCTGCCGTATTTCTTCCCGGATACGTTCAATGAAAACGGCGATCCGGTCAAGGAAGCGAAGGTCAACTGGGTCACTGCCCGCCGCGCCATCCTGCGCAAGCCGATCGACCGCATCGGCTACGGCGGCTATCTCAAGCTGGCGTGCGATTTCCCGGAGTTCCTTGACTACGTCGAGAGCGTGTGCGACGAGTTCCGCGAGCTCTATGAGAACATCAAGGGCACCACGCCGTACTGCGTGAAGACCGTTGCCGTGCTCAATTGCTGGGGCAAGATGCGCGCCTGGGGCTGCCATATGGTGCATCATGCGCTCTATCAGAAGCAGAATTATTCCTACGCCGGCATCATCGAGACGCTCTCCGGCGCGCCGTTTGACGTGAAGTTCATCTCCTTTGAGGATATCCTCGCCGACAGCCATGTGCTCGATGGCGTGGACGTCATCATCAATGTCGGCGATGCGGATACCGCGCATACCGGCGGCGCGTATTGGGAGAATCCGGCGATCGTCTCCGCGATCCGCGGCTTCATCGTACGCGGCGGCGGCTTCATCGGCGTGGGCCAGCCCTCCGGCCATCAGCATCAGGGCCGCTTCCTGCAGCTGGCAGGCCAGCTCGGCGTGGAGAAGGAGACCGGCTTCACCCTCGGCTACGATAAGTATAACTGGGAAGCGCATCCCGAGCACTTCATCACCGCTGACTGCACGCAGGATATTGACTTCGGCGAGGGCCAGAAGAGCATGTATGCCCTCCCGGGCACGACGATCATCTGCCAGCGCGAGAAGGAAGTGCAGATGGCGGTCAATGAGTCTGGAAAGGGCCGCACGGTCTATCTCTCCGGCCTGCCGTATTCCTTTGAGAATAGTCGTCTGCTCTACCGCTCCATCCTCTGGAGCGCGCACGTGGAGGACATGCTCCATCATTGGTTCTCCTCGAACTTCAACGTCGAAGTGCATGCCTACGTGAAGAACGGCAAGTACTGCGTGGTCAATAATACTTACGAGCCGCAGACGACCACCGTCTATCGCGGCGACGGCTCCAGCTTCGAGCTGGCGCTGGCGGCCAACGAGATCCGCTGGTACGAAATCTGAGCAGGATAAACCTGTTGAGCAGCTTATTTAGCCGCGAAGCGCAATAGGGAGTTTGAGGGACTAGTCCCTCAAGCGGGTCTGGGCGGCAGCCCAGAAGGAGGTCTCCATGCAGAAGAAAGTGCTCGTGCTGGATATCGACGGCACGCTGACCAATTCTAAAAAGGAAATCACGCCCAGAACCCGTCAGGCGCTGCTGGAGATCCAGCAAAAGGGATACGTCGTCGTGCTGGCCTCCGGCCGCCCGACCGGCGGTCTGCGTATGATCACGCAGGCGCTGGATTTTCCCAAGTACGGCGGCTATATCATCAGCTATAACGGTGCCTGCGTCACCTATACGACCACGGGCGAGACGGTCTATAAGAATATCCTGCCGGACTATGTGCCCCAGTGGATGGGCGAGTATGCGTGGGATCATGGCCTGGGCATGTGCACATATCTGGGCAATGAGGTGCTCTGCGCGACGCCTGCGGACCGCTATATCGAAAAAGAGACCGCGCTCAATCAGTTTACCCGCCGTCAGGTGGATAGCTTTGAGCCCATGATGCACAATACCGACTTTTTCAAGGTGCTGCTCACGGGCAATCCTATGCTCGCCGAGGAGCATGAGCATCGCCTTGCGCGCAGATTCATGGGTCGCCTTGCGGTCTATCGCAGCGAGCCGTACTTCATCGAGGTCATGGCCCGCGGCGTGAATAAGGCCGACGCCATCGCCGGATTGCTCGAGCGCCTTGGCCTTGAGCGTGAGGATACCATCGCCTGCGGCGACGGCCTCAACGACCTGACCATGATCAAATACGCTGGCCTCGGCGTGGCCATGGGCAACGCGCAGAAGGCCGTCAAGGAAGCGGCGGATGTGATCACGCTCTCCAACGATGAGGACGGCGTTGCGGAGATCATCGATCAGTATATCCTCAATAGCTAATCTGCCGCCAGAAGCAGCGTGCGCAGGCTGCACAGCAGCGTCAGCACCTGCGCCGCCGCCATGGCGATGATCACGCCCCAGAGCCGAAGCGATGGCTGCGCCGCCAGCGGATACAGCAGCAGGATCGATAAGAAATTGGATAAAAGCGAAATCCGAAGCGACTTGCCCTGCAGTCCCAGCGCGTTCATCAGACCCGAAGTCACCTGGCATAGCGACATCACCGGAATCAGTACGCAGCATCTGCGCAGCAGGGGCAGCAGCTCCGCCTGGCGATAGAGCACACCCGAAAACACAGGCGCAAAGACGAATACGCATGCCATGACCGCAAGACCGATCAACAGCGTCGCACCCAGCACGCGCCGGATCAGTCGCTTCTGCGGCCGCCCCTGCGCCTGACGACGCGTGAGCTCCGGCGCGGCAACCATGCTCAGGCTGCTCGTGATGAACGAGGGCAGCATCAGCACCGGCATCATCATGCCGTTCATCATGCCCAGACGCGAGAGCGCTTCGCCGGCGGCAAGACCCGAGGCCTGCAGCCGCGCGGGGATGAGCACGGACTGCACCGTGCGCATCAGCGAGGAGACCAGCCGCATGCCTGTCAGAGGCAGGGCAAGGTCGATCAGTTCGCGCAGGGCATCCTTCCGGCTGCCGGCAGCCGGCGCAAAAAACAGTGCCCGACCGGTCAGCAGCAGCACGAGCAGCAGAGAGATTGTTTCGCCTGCCAGCGTGGCGCAGGCGGGGATCGCGGCGCGCAGCATTGACGGCCAGCCGCGCAGCGCGCTCACCAGCCGAACCGTCAGAAAAAGGCGCACAATCTGCTCAAGGATCTCCGATACGGCAGGCGGTACGGGTTTGCCGGAGCCGTAATAGTAGCCGTTCAGCGCGCAGCTCACGCCCAGCACGGGAATGCAGGGCAGATAGCAAAGCAGCGCCGGCAGCGTGCGGATGTCGCCCAGCCAAAGGCTGAGCGGCGTGCGCAGGGCAAAGGCCAGCACGGTCAGCGGCAGGCTCACCAGCAGTGAAAGGAGCACGCCGCTTCTAAGCACGCGAACGCGCTCCCCGGATTCTGCCTTGGCGCACATGCGCGACATCGCCGCCGGCAGACCGGAGATCACAGGCGTGATGAGCAGCATCTGCGCGCTCCCGGCCAGCTCGACAAGGCCCATCGCCATTGCGCCCAATTCGCGCGAGAGCCAGATGCGCATGGCAAATCCAATCACACGAACCAGAAAATGAGAAGCGCTCAGAAACATGGTCTGATAAACCAGCGTGCGCATTTTCATATTATCACCCCGCAGAGGGTATGCGGCGCACGTCATGCGTCAGAACGGAGGAACCAATATGTTTGACAAATGGGATCATCGATTCATGGAAATGGCGCAGCTCGTCTCCAATTGGGCCAGCTGCAACCGCAGAAAGATTGGCGCGGTCATCGTAAAAGACAAGCGCGTGATGACCACCGGCTATAACGGCGCTCCCGCGGGCATCAAGACCTGCTTGGAGAAGGGCGAATGTCCGCGCCAGAAGCTGGGCATCCCCTCCGGCCAGCGCCATGAGCTGTGCTACGCCGTCCATGCCGAGCAGAATGCCATCATCCAGGCTGCGAAGCTGGGTGTGAGCATTGAGGGCGCGACGCTCTACTGCACCCATCAGCCCTGCATTCTCTGCGCGAAGATGATCGTCAATTCCGGTATCACCCGCGTCGTGTACGGCGAGGGCTATCCGGATGAGTTCTCGATACAGATCTTTGAAGAAGCCGGCGTGCACGTGGAGTGCTACGGCGCAAGAGAAGCGTAATGCAAGTCCGTCAGATTCTGCAAAGCAAAAAGGAATTTCTTGCGCTGCTCCTGCTTGCCGACGAGCAGGAGGATATGATTGACCGCTATCTTCAGCGCGGGGATATGTACGTGCTGGAGGAAGCGGGCAGCGCGCTCGCCGTGATCGTCGTCACCGACGAGGGCGGGGGAACGCTGGAAATCAAGAATCTCGCTGTCAGACCTGACGCACAGAAGCGCGGCTACGGCAGGATGATGATCGACTATGTTGCAGGCCGTTACAGGGATTCGTTCCATACGCTGCTCGTCGGCACGGGCGACAGCCCGCTGACGGTTCCTTTTTACGAAAGATGCGGCTTTGCCCGCTCGCATGTCGTCAAGGATTTCTTTACAAATTATTATGATCACCCGATCATCGAGTGCGGCATGCTGCTGCGGGACATGGTTTATCTGAAACGAGCAATCCTTTCCACATCTTCCACAGGAGGGCAAGAAACGTGAAAAAAAGAATCCTGCTGCTTTTGCTCATTGCGCTGATGCTCCTGCCTGGCGCGGCGATGGCAAAGAGGCCGTCCTTCGGCGGATCGGGCGGAAAAGACGAAGTCCAGGAAGAGAAGAAGGAAAAGAGCGAGGCGGAGAGGCTGGAGTATCTGAAGGAAGAAGCCAGACAGGATACGCTGGATAAGCTGCGCAGAGCTTACGAGCCCAAGCCGAAGGATTACGATCAGAATACCGTTTGTTCGTTTGGCCCGCAGTTCCGGGACGTATCTCCGCGCATGACCGATGAATGGTATATGTTTACGCCGATTGATCTGAGTGAGGATGGCGTACAACAATTTGATTTGATTGCCGGTAATATGTATGTTGTCGGCGAGCTGACGGTGACGGTCAAAGCTGGCAAGGTACAGGTGGATTATGCTTATACCGATCCGAATATTGAGATCGGTCGGGAGTATTTTACGTTCTTTCCGGACTATGAGAGCATCACTGCGGAGGATCTTGAGCAGTTCAAGCCGCGATTCGGCTATGGAAGAAACTATAGTATCGAAGATAAGCTTGGCGGTGACACGGACGTCGTGCTCTTCGTGTGCAATACCGCGACATTCCAGCGAACAACCCGCGGAATCCTCAGTTATTACCAGACCAATCCCGATCGTGTCGAGATGCGTGAAGCGATGCTCGATATGATCGGCAAGTAGTTGTTCTTAAAAAGCATAAGAAAAACCCGTGAGCGATCCCTCAGATCATCTCACGGGTTTCTTATATCCAATTAAGACTCCACCAAGTAGTTTCGGAGGGCCCTCTGCCTGAACGAAACGGGTTCAAACCGGCGCGAAGCGAAGGGGAGGCAGGCACTGCCTGCCCCGAACGAAACGGGTTCAAACCGGCGCGAAGCGCAAATGGGCGCGGGCACTGCCCGCTCAGGTGCGCATCTCGCGGTTGAACGGCTTGCCCAGCATCGCAGGTCCAACGTGCTTGCTCTTGCCCACGAAGATCAGCACGACGACGACCAGTACGTAGGGCAGCATGACCAGGAACTCGTAGGGGAACGCCGCAAAGCCGTACGCCTGAACGGCCAGCTGCAGCGCCTGCGCCAGGGAGAAGAGCATCGCGCCGCCCAGCACGCCCAGCGGAGACCAACGGCCGAAATACACCAGCGCAACGGCAATGAAGCCGCGTCCGCCGATGAGCGTATCGGTGAAGATCTTTGCATAGCACAGCGACAGATACGCGCCCGCCAGCGCCGCCATCGCGCTGCCGAAGGCCAGCGCCTGATAGCGCGTCTTGCTCACGTCAATGCCCATTGAGTCCGCCGCACGCGGGAACGTGCCGCAGGCACGAACGCGCAGGCCCCACGGGGTCTTGAAGAGAATGTAGTGCACAACCGGCACCATCAGGAACGCAAAGTAGACCATCGGGTTGCAGGAAAAGAGCATCTTGCCCACGATCGGCAGATCGGACAGCACCGGGATGCGGATCGCGTCGATGCCCGCCACGCCCTGCGCGCCGCCGATGAAGTGGCGATAGAGCGAACCGGCAAGACCCGTGCCGAAGAGCTGAAGACCGATGCCCGCAATGCCCTGCGGCGCGCCGAACTTGATGACGACTACGCCAAAGAGCAGACCAAGAGCAGCGCCCACAACGGCAGCCGCAATCAGACCGAACAGATTGACATACCACGCGACCTTCGCAGAGCCGCCGACCATGAACGGAATCAGCATGCCGACAAACGCGCCCATGCTCATCACGCCCTCGCAGCCGAGGTTGAATACGCCGCTGCGCTGATTGACCGTCTCGCCCAGAGACGCCAGCAGCAGCGCGCTGGAAAGGGGAATGCCCACCGTAAGGAACAGCACGATGAAGTCGAGCATATCAGGCGGCCTCCTTTCGATGCAGCAGGGACTGGACCTTGCGCTGCGCGCGGTCCATCAGATACGGGTTGGCGATGATCAGCTTCGCCGCGACGATGACCAGGATCACCAGACCCTGCAGCACGTCGATCATGTTGCTGGGCACCGGGATCTTGTTGATCTGTAGTGCAGAGCAGCCATAGGAAATCAGCGCAAAGAAGAATGCAGCCGGGATCACGCCGATGGGATGCAGGCCGCCAAAGAGCGCAACCACGATGCCCGAGAAGCCGTAGCCGCCCGTGCAGTTGCCCAGACCGCGGTGATGCACGCCGAGGATCTCGACCGTGCCGGCCAGACCGCAGCACGCGCCGGAGACGATCATCGCCAGCACCAGATAGCGGCTCACGCTGATGCCGCCGTAGCGGGCAGCGCGGTCGGAAGCGCCTGCGGCGCGCATCTTGAAGCCAACGGGCGTCTTCCACATGAACAGGTAGACCACGATCGCCAGCGCAATGGCGATGAAGATGCCGGTGTGGAAGCGGGTGCCCTTGGGCACGTTTTCAAACACGTCGCCGATGCGGGAGAGCCACTCGCTTTCTTCCAGCTTCACCGTCTGCGGATCGCCGGAGCCGCCGGCCACGGCCGGGTCAAGCAGCGGCACGCGCAGGCAGTAGGAGTAGAACTGCGTGGCGATGTAGTTGAACATGACGGTCGAGAGCAGCTCGCTCACGCCGAACTTGGCCTTGAGCAGGCCCGGAAGTGCGCCCCAGCACGCGCCGCCGATCATGCCAAAGAGCATGATGCACGGCAGCGCCAGCGCGCGGGGGAGATTGGTGTTGAGCGCGAAGACGATCGCCAGCA
>SVGO01000063.1 GCA_015056305.1 Clostridiales bacterium
TAGGCACGCCGCCAGCGTTCGTCCTGAGCCAGGATCAAACTCTCGTGTTTGATTCTGTATCGAATCCTTGAAGTTAACTTCAAGGTTCAAAACTCATTGCGAATTGACTGTCTTTGTACAACGACGACTCGTGAAAATCGTCGTTCGCGTTCTTCTTGATTCTGTATCGTTTTCAAGGATCATATTCCGCGTCACACGGAATGATGAGAGTATACCTCACAACCGTTCATTTGTCAACACCCTTTTTGACAGAATTTTCATCTTTTCGGCTACCCATCCCCCATAAACTCCGAATATTCAACGCTTCGGACCTTTCCATTCTTCATCCGTTTACGAACATGTCCACATACAGCTTTCTTTCATTCTCACATTTATCCGAACAATACATGCTATTTAAAAACTTTTTGGCTGAGCAGAAAACTATGCAGACAACAGAAAAGGACCCGTCCGGTCAGATCCGAACGGGTCCTGCGTCAATCAATAACGCGGGGTGCGATGCGCAGCGAAGCAATCGCGGCAGTACACGGGCTTATCGCCGCGCGGCTGGAAGGGAACCTGAGTCTCCTTGCCGCAGTCAGCGCAGATCGCAGTGAACATCTCGCGCTGCGGACGGGCGTTGCCGTTCTGAGCGCGGAACGCAGCACGGCACTCCGGGCAGCGGCGCGGCTTGTTCTGGAAGCCCTTCTCAGCGTAGAACGCCTGCTCAGACGCGCTGAAGATAAACTCCTTGTTGCAATCGCGACAAACGAGGGTTTCGTCCTGATACATATCTGTATCCTCCTAAATAAAATAGATTGACCTTCACCGATTGGCTCTCAAAGCCGGGACTTCCTGTTGGGGTGCGAAGGCAATCCAAGGAGGCCGTAATGGAGATTGAGAAACGATGGATTAGGCTCGAAGTATTATAGCACAGTTTTTTCAAATACGCTACTATTTCTTTTCCACAATCTCTCTTTCGCGCAGGATTTCACAGCTTTCCCTCGAAAACAATCACTATCTATTCTAGAAAGGAATGTTATTGCTCATGGCCAGTGTCAATGTCAACTACAGAATCATCGGCCTTCACGTCAGCACTTTCCGCCATCAGCAACGTCTGACTCAGGAACAATTGACTGAAAAAGCCGGCATCAGCAAGCAGTTTCTCGGGAACATCGAGTGCGGTAAGGCGATTCCCAGCGTACAGACTGTTCTTTCCCTGTGCGATGCGCTTGACGTCACGCCGGATGATCTTCTAAATCATTCTGCCGTTCATGATCCCGATGCGCCCTGCACGCTGCGTGATGACGCCAATGTGTTTCCTGACACGATCACCAGCCGCCTTTTTCCGCAGGAACAATCTGTTCATATCTCTCTGGATGATCTGCCTGCCTTCGACATTACGCTGCCTGACCCCAATGAGCAGGATTGATTTCCTCCTGCGCTGCAGCAATACGTATTATTAATAGAAGAAACGCCGCACACTCACGCGGCGTTTCTTTCGTTTTATCTGTTCTCAGGCAAAGTATCCGCTGAGCACCTGGTTGACCAGACCGCCGTCCGCCTTGCCTTTCACGCGCGGCATCAGCGTCTTCATGATCCTTCCCTTGTCCTTCACCGTCGGCTTCTCAATGGCCAACTCGGCAAGCACGGCGGCGACGACCTCGCGGATTTCGGCTTCATCCATCAGCTTGGGCGCAAACTCGCTGTACACGCTCATGCGCAGCTTTGCCTCTTCGATGATCTGCGTGCGATCCGCCGGTGTGGTATCGACGGTTTCCTGTGCCTGCTTGATCTCGCGGAAGATCACGGCGTTCTCCTCTTCTTCCGTCAGATCGGCGCGCTTATCGATCGCCTTATTCTTGAGCGCCGCAAGCAGAAGCGACAGCGCATCCTTCCTCGCCTTATCCTTGTCCTTCATCGCCTGCATCATAGCATTACGCACGGTATCAATCTTGCTCATTTTCATTCACTCCTTCATTTTATTTCTCATAAAAGCAATGGAGCGCAAAAGCGCCTCGTCGCTTGTAATCAACGCGAGATACGGCTCCATGATCACTGGACCATCATAGCCGACGTCCGCAAGCGCACGCATCAGCGCCCCGAAATCGAACACGCCCTCACCGGGCAGGCAGAGCTTTCCGTCTGCTGTCCAGTCGCACACATGCACGTTGCACAGCTGATCGCCCATAGCATGGACATACTCGATCGGATTTCGGCCTGCGCGCATCGCCTGCTTGATATCCAGCGTGAATCGCACCTGGGGCAGGGCTGCTTTGGCCTCCAGCACGCGCTCTGGCTCTGTCAACTGGCACCAGCACACATTCTCCCACCCAATCACCATACCGCGAGCTTCGGCGAGTTCGCACATCGGCACGATCGCCTCGATATTCCATTTCAGATTCCACGGAAGCGGCGAAAGCAGCGGCGTATTGCGCCCATGATAGACGAACGTCTTGGCGCCGAGCGTCTCGCCCGCATCAAGCACAGCCTCAAAGTGATCGAACGCATCCTTCACCTGACGCGCAGGTCGGCCCGCCATATAGTTCTCGTAGCCGCCCAGCGGATGCACGCTTGTGCAAACGACATCGCCCAGATTCTTTTTCACCAGCGAGGCAAATGCGCTCGTATTCTCGCTGTCCGACTGAAGAAAAACCTCCGCGCAGTCGATGGGCAGCTTTGCAATGGCTGCCGCCGCCTCTTCCGTTTCCCATCTGCCGTAAAACGCGGCAGTCGACAGGCCCAGCTGCATGGCAATTCCCTCCCCGGCGGTATTTCTGCCTTTTATTATAGCGCACAGGCCATCCAATGTCACTTTCTTTTTGGCGGTAAGTATGGTATATTGAATGTGTATGTAAATCCATTTAACCTGACAGGAGTATGTTATGGCAGACCGCCTTCTCTTTCCGCCGACGACCGCCGAGGATATGAAAGCCCGCGGCTGGGACGCGCCGGATTTTGTTTATGTTAACGGCGACGCGTATGTGGATCATCCGTCCTTCGGCGCCGCGATCATCACCCGCACGCTGGAAGCCGCTGGCTACCGTGTGGCTGTTCTGGCCCAGCCGAACTGGCGCAGCCCTGCTGATTTCAAGCGTTTCGGCAGGCCGAATTACGGCTTCCTCGTCTCCTCCGGCGTGATCGACAGCATGGTCAATCACTATACGGCAGCAAAGAAGCGACGCTCCAGCGACGTATACACCCCCGGCGGCAAGCCGGCCAAGCGCCCGGACCGCGCCGTGATCGTCTACTGCAACCTGATCCGCCAGGCTTACGGCGACATTCCGATCGCCATTGGCGGCGTCGAGGCGTCGCTGCGCAAATTCGCCCACTACGACTACTGGGATGACAGCGTCCGCAAGAGTATTCTGGTGGACAGCACAGCGGATCTGCTGATGTTCGGCATGGGCGAGCGCTCCATCCTTGTCACCGCAGACTGGATGAGCCGCGGCGCGCCCGCATGGGAATGCGCGAAGATGCGCGGCGTATGCTACATGGCCAGCGCGCCGATGCGCGGCAGCATCGAAGTGCCCTCCTATGAAGAATGCATCCGCAGCAAGAAAAAATACGGCGAGGCGTTCCTTGTTCAGTACAACGAGCAGGATCCCGTGCGCGGTCACGCCATCAGCCAGAAGCACGGCGACAAATATGTCGTGCAGACCGTGCCGGACATGCCGCTCACGCGCGAGGAACTCGACCGCGTCTATACTCTGCCCTTCCAGCGGACATGGCATCCGGACTACGACGAGGCCGGCGGCGTGCCTGCCATCGAAGAGGTACAATTCTCCATCGCGCAGACGCGGGGCTGTTTCGGCTCGTGTTCCTTCTGCGCAATCACGTTCCTGCAGGGGCGCATTGTCTCCACCCGCAGCCACGAGTCCGTGCTCGAGGAAGCAAAAGCGATCACGGCGATGCCGAATTTCAAGGGATACATCCACGACGTTGGCGGCCCGACGGCAAACTTCCGCCATCCGTCCTGCCAGAAACAGCTCAAATTCGGCACCTGCGCAAACAGGCAGTGTCTCTTCCCGAAACCATGCCCGAATCTGACCGTCGATCACACCGACTACATCCAGCTGCTGCGCGAGATCCGCGCACTACCCAAGGTCAAGAAGGTATTTGTGCGCTCGGGACTTCGCTATGACTACATCATGGCCGACAAATCTGACGCATTCCTCAAGGAGCTCTGCCAGCATCACATCAGCGGCCAGCTCAAGGTTGCGCCGGAGCACGTGAGCGAGAAGGTGCTCGCCGTGATGGGCAAGCCCGGACGCGACGTATACGACGCCTTCTGCGCCAAATATCAGAAGATCAACCAGCAGCTGGGCAAAGAGCAGTATCTGGTGCCGTATCTGATCTCCAGCCATCCGGGCAGCGACCTCGGCGCCGCGATCGAGTTGGCCGAATATCTGCGCGATATCAATCACCAGCCTGAGCAGGTACAGGATTTCTATCCGACGCCGGGCACGCTGTCGACCTGCATGTTCTACACAGGCTTTGATCCCCGTACGGGAAAGAGCGTATTCGTTCCGCGCACGCCGCAGGAAAAAGCCATGCAGCGCGCGCTGCTACAGTTCAAGCGGCCGCAGAACTTCCCTCTGGTGCGTCAGGCGCTGCGCGACGCAGGCCGCGAGGATCTCATCGGCACGGGCCGCAATTGTTTGGTGCCGCCGGAGGGCGTGAAGACCGCAGCGGAATACGCCCAGATCCGCCGGGAAAAGAAGGCGCGCGAAGAGCGCCGCGAGATGCGCGAGCACAGAGGCGGCAAGCCCGCCAAGAGCAAGCCGGACGCACGCAAGGGCGCAAAGCCCGCAAAGCAGGGCGACCGCAGCAAGAAGCCCGCGGGCCGCAGATAATCCATATCAATCAAAACGACCGGCGCAGAGTGTTTCCGCGCCGGTCGTTTTATTCTCATGCTGGTCTCAAATAGATTTGCGCAAGACACACCCAAGAGATACGTTGGGCTGCCAGTCCAGGGAACTCGCATAGTCGCAGCATCCTACCGCTCCTTGCGATTCCCGACGCTCCGCCTGCCTGCTTCCGCCACTGGCTGCGGCAGGCTTTGGTCCCAAACCTGCCTGAGGGATTTCATCCCTCAGACTCCCGTCTTTACTTCGCACAGGTTTCATTTAATCTGGGAATAGCATCAACTTACACAAGAATCGTTTGTCCGTCCAGCACGGCGCGGGCAAGGCGCTCGCCCTCATAGACCAGCTTGAGAGAAAAGAATGTCTCCCGTTCGCGCAGCAGGCGCAGAAAGACCTTATCCCCCTCCCAGATAGGCAGATCGACGATGCGGTCCCACTCAACCCATTCCAGCGTGCCCTCGTCGCACTCGCGCATCTGGCCCGAAAACGCCGTCGCTGTGAACAGATGCATGTATTCGCACCAATCCTCGGAGACGAACGTGACGATGCCGCGATAGGCCCACTGCTCAAGCACAAGGCCGGTCTCCTCCCGGAATTCGCGCAGGATGCACTCCTCCGGGCTCTCTCCATGCTCAAACTTGCCGCCGATGCCGATCCACTTATCGCGATTGACGTCGTTCTTTTTCTTGATGCGATGGAGCAGCAGCGTCTGATCGTTCACATCCAGATAGCACAGCGTTGTCTGAAGCATATTCTCTTTCTCCTTTGCCTGCAAATTGATTCATATATTGAATCAGTTGCAAAATGACGGATGTTTCGCTATAATGAATGATAGTATTTTTCAGATTCACTGTCAAGACGGCATACGTGTGCAAGGAGAATATCCGTTCATGTCCAGAATCCGCAGGATCTATTTTGCCCGGCTCATTGGCCGGATCTTCATTCTGCTTTTGAGCATCATTCTTTTCTTTACAAAGCCGGAGGTCTTTGCCCCGCTGGAAGGGATGCGCTTTTTTGACGGCGTGGGGCTTCTGCATTTTCTATGGATCATCTGGATGATCGACATGATCGCCCAGCTCGTTCCGATCCAGAAGGATCTGTCCATCGGTTCGCTCAAGGTATTTGCCAGGCATTTCCGGCCGATCCGCGAGAAGATCCATCCGCAGGCAATCAAAGCGCACATCAAAGCCGCGACAAAGGCCGCGTTCTGGGTGCTCGTGCTTTGGTGCGCGCTCATCGCCGCCATCGGCGCGCTGCATACCGCCGATGTGCTCACAGATGTACATCTGTTCCTCATCACGGTTGTTTTCTACGTATGCGATCTGATCTGCGTACTGATCTGGTGTCCGTTCCGCCTGATGATGAAAAACCGATGCTGCACCACCTGCCGCATCTTCAACTGGGATCACCTGATGATGTTTTCTCCGATGATCTTCGTGCCCAGTTTCTACGCGTGGAGCCTTTTCCTGATGTCGCTGCTCGTCTTCCTGATCTGGGAAAGCTGCATCCTCGTGCACCCCGAGCGCTTCTGGGACAAGACCAACGCCGCGCTGCAATGCGCCAACTGCACCGACAAGCTCTGCACGCAGTACTGCCAGAAGCTCAGACGATAACAAGCAGGTTTATACCTGCTTTTCTTTTTTGGCTGCCGCCCAAACCTGCTAAGGGACTTCGCCCTTGACCCCATGTTCGCTTCGCGGCGGCTTGAAGAAAGAGTTACTTTCAGATGCAGGCGTTATTCGAGCCAGAGAAAGCGCATGAACTCCGGCGTCTGCTTTTTCCAGTCCATTTCGCAGTGCCTGCCGCCCTCCAGCAGATACGGATAGACGCGTGCGTGCTTACTTTGAAGGATATTGCTCAGCGTCAGATTACAGGCAACCAGATGCGCGAGCATCTTTCTGTCGCGCGCTTCGTTTTCGCCCAGGGACAGATACACGCGTGTATCCGGATCGATAAGCCCTTCGCGAACCTGATGCACAAGCTGCGGATAGCAGATGCCCACCGGCACGGACAGGCAGGCCGCTTTCGAAAAGACGTCGTTGAATGCCGTGACAGCGTACAGGCTCATGAGTCCCCCAAGACCTGCGCCCATCACGCCCGTGCACAGCCTGTCCCCCAATGTGCGATATCTGCTGTCGATCTCCTGCTTGAGCGTGCCGATGATCCATTCCATCGTCGAACGTCCCCGCCCGCGAAGCCCCTCCCACATCCGCGGCGCCAGATGATAAGGACAGTATTCCGCCAGATGTCGGTCGCTCTCGCGGCTGCTCTCCAGCCCGACAACGATCACGTCCTTTTCCCAATTGCCCAAAAACTCATGCAGCGCCCACGAATTGCCATAGTCGGCCCGCTCTTCCTCAAAGGCATTCTGCCCGTCGAACATATACATCACCGGATAGGCCGCATCGCTGTCATGATAGCCCCTTGGCAGATAGACGCTCACCTCGCGCTCATCCGAGCCCGGCGCAAAGTGAATCCGAAACCGTTCCATCATACATCCTCCGTTCCCGCCGCGATGCGGCGCATTGATTGGTCAATCTCAGCTCGCACAAGACGATTGCTGCGAGTACCAAGTTTACGCAAAAGCAGTAAGTGACCGCCGTTCCTTCCAAACTATATGCACGCGCGGCTGTATTTTTTCCTTTGCGTGTGCTATAATAAATCAAATCACGGCGTTTCTTTCCGCCGCAAAAGACAGTATTCAAAGGAGCCGACCATGCACAGCGACTGCATCATTCTGGGCGGCGGCGCATCAGGACTGGCTGCCTGCGCCGCGCTGGCTAAAACGGGCATGCGCATCACGCTCATCGAGCGTCTTAATCGCGTGGGCAAAAAGATCATGGCTGCAGGCAACGGCCGCTGCAACCTGTCCAACGAGAACATGGGCCCGGCCTTCTATGGCGATGCGGCGCCGTTTGTTCAAATCGTCTATGCGCAAACGCCGCCGGGCGAAGTGCTTGGCTTCTTTAGCGATCTGGGTCTGATGACCGCCAGCGAAGAGGGACGGATTTATCCCCGGACAATGATGGCCTCCTCCGTGCTCGACGTGCTGCGCGCAGCCTGCGAGCGGGAGAATGTGACGATCTTTACCGAAGAGGAGGCACTCTCCCTGACCCCCTCCCGCCGCGGAGGCTGGTCTGTTCAGCTTGCAAGCGGCGAAGGCGTATTTGCGCCCGTCGTGCTGTGCGCCATGGGCGGCAGCGCCAGTGCGCATCTGGGCACGGATGGCGCAGGCGTCCGCCTGCTTAAGACGCTGGGCCACAGTGCAAATATGCAATACCCCGCGCTCGTCCAGCTCAAGTGTGATCACCCCTCGCTGCGCAGCCTCAAAGGCATCCGCGTTCAGGCGGCGCTGACGCTGGAAACCGGCGGACATACCGCTGCGCAGGAAACGGGCGAACTGCTCTTTGCCGACTATGGCGTGTCAGGCGTGTGCGTTTTCCAGCTTTCCGGTCTCGCCGCACAGGCGCTGGGTGAGAAAAAAGCCGTTCGTCTTCTCGTTCATCTGCTGCCGGAGGTGCACGACGTCGATGCTTGGCTGGAAGGCCGCATCGCCTCGCGTCCGGAGCTTACTGCGCTCAATCTCTTTACCGGCGTGTTTCCCCGCCTTCTGACGATGGCGATCCTCAAGCAGGCGAATATTCCGCCCGACGCGCAGGCTTCCCGCCTTCGCAGCGCGCAGCTTGGCGCACTTGCGCAGGCCATTGCCGCTTTCCCGCTGCCCGTCACCGGCACGCAGGGCTTCAAAAATGCGCAGGTCACCCGCGGCGGCATCGCGCTTTGCGAGGTCGAACCCAAGACGATGGCCTCCCGCCTCTTTGACGGGCTCTACATTCTGGGCGAAACGCTCGACGTGGACGGTCCGTGCGGCGGATACAATCTGCACTTTGCCTTTGCCAGCGCGCTGACCGCCGCCAAGGCCGTCGCTTCCCGGTAAGCGCCGCTTTTCAGACAGAAAGGGTTTTCTATGATCCGGCTTCACAACATCAAAATCGCACTCGATTACTCCAAGAAATCCCTCTTCGCCGCCGCGGCAAAGAAGCTCGGCTGCACGCAGGGACAGATTGCGCACTGCGAGATCAGCAAAAAGAGCGTCGACGCGCGCAAAAAAAACGACGTTTGCTTCGTCGTTTCCATTGACGTCACGCTCAAGAATCTGCAGGATGAACGGCGCATTGCCGCGCGGCTTGCGCCCAATATCGGCGCGATCGTCGAGCCCTATGCGCCGCCGGCAAAACCCGCGCTCAAGACCGCGCCTGCCATACGTCCCATCGTCGTGGGCTTTGGCCCGGCGGGACTGTTTGCCGCGCTGACGCTGGCCGAAAGCGGCGCGCGCCCCATCGTGCTCGAGCGCGGTCAGGATGTGGAGACGCGCACGCGCGACGTGCACGCCTACTGGGAAAACGGACAGAGTGCGTTCAAAACCACGTCGAACGTCCAGTTCGGCGAGGGCGGCGCGGGCACGTTCTCCGACGGCAAGCTCAACACCGGCACGAAGGATCCGCGCGGCGAGCATATTCTGCGCACATTTGTCCGCTTCGGCGCGCCGCAGGAGATTCTTGTGAACGCCAAGCCGCACATCGGCACGGACAATCTCAAGCACGTGGTCAAGGCCATGCGCGAGGAGATCATCCGTTTGGGCGGCGAAGTGCATTTCGGCGCGCGGATGACGGAAATCGTCCGCGCAAATGGAGCAGTCGCCGCGCTGCGCTACGAGGACGAGCAGGGCACGCATGAGCTGCCTGCACATCACGTCATTCTGGCTATCGGCCACAGCGCGCGCGACACGTTTACCATGCTGCACGACAGCCGCTTCTCCCTGCAGCAGAAGCCCTTCTCCATCGGCGCGCGTATCGAGCATCCGCAGACGCTCATCAACCGCGCGCAGTACGGCGACTTTGCCGCGCATCCCGCGCTGGGCGCAGCGGACTACAAGCTCGCGCTGCATCTGCCTTCGGGCCGCAGCGTGTATACATTCTGCATGTGTCCGGGCGGCAGCGTGGTCGCCTCGGCGAGCGAAGAAGGCAGCGTGGTCACCAACGGCATGAGCTGCTTTGCCCGCGATCTTCAGAACGCAAACAGCGCGCTGCTGGTTGGCGTCGGTCCGGAGGATTTCTCAAGCGACCATCCGCTGGCGGGCATGTTCCTCCAGCGCGAGATCGAGCGCAAAGCGTTCATCCTCGGCGGAAAGACGGGCAAGGCCCCGGCGCAGCTGGTTGGCGATCTGCTTGAAGGCCGCACCAGCGCAGGTATCCGCTCGGTAAGTCCCAGCTACAGGCCGGGCGTCGTGATGGGCGATCTTCATGATCTGCTGCCGGATTACGTGATTGCGGCAATGCGCGAGGCGCTGCCGCTGCTGGGCCGAAAGCTGCGCGGATTCGATCATCCCGACGCGGTGCTCACCGGCCCGGAAACGCGATCCTCCTCCCCCGTTCGCATCCCGCGCGGCGAGGATCTGGTCAGCGTCGATTGCCGCGGCCTGTATCCCTGCGGCGAGGGCGCGGGCTATGCGGGCGGCATCACGTCCGCCGCCGTGGATGGCGTTCGCTGCGCGGAGGCCGTGCTCGGCGCGCTCAGCGCCTGACGCAGCTCCCGGCAGAGCGTGCACATGGTCACCGCGCCATAGCTTCTTGCTGTCGCTTCGTCCGCCTCCTCCAGCGTCGTTTCCATCAGATCGCACCAATTCACAATGCTCTGCGCCAGCTGGGTATAGAGCGTGTTTTCCGGATGTGTGTCCAGCTCTTTTCCGGCGATCGCTTCTGCCTGTGCGATAATCTCCCGCATGGGCACTTCGTTATCTTGCAGGAGCATGCCGAGCAATGCATCCGGCGTTTCAAGCAGGCGTTTTGCCCTTGCGGCCTCGCCCATCTGCGCGCTCAGCCGCAGGGAAACCTCGGGCAGCGTATCCCGGATGACATATGCCTCATGCCCCCTGGCCGCACTTGCGTCTAATTCCTCGCGCGAAAATGCCGCGCTGACCACAATGCGCATTCTTTCCCGCTGCCAGATGACGCAGCGGACGCCGTCAGATCGCAGCTGCAGCGCCTTGCTTGCCGCGCGCTCGCCGCTGTCGAACACGGCCAGCTGCAGCGCATAAACGTCATACTCCGGCAGCGTCAGTTCCTGCTGCGTGCTCTGCGCAAATGTCTGAACGTCTGCCGCAACTGACGCGAGCTTCTCTTTGATCGGTTCAGCCATCATCAGCGCAGCGCATAATGCCGCTGCCATGGTCCATTTCAGCATGCCTTTGCGCATGCGCGCCGCCTGCCGCTTTTTCCGGCGCTGCGTAATGATTCCCATGCGCATCCTTCCCTTCCCATCGCGCACTCAACGCCCTCGAGCCTATGCGGCCGGCGCCCGGATTATCCCTTGGATTCTATTGTGAGGTGAACGCACATGAAATACACGCTTGATACCATTCCCGTTCTGGACGCCTACAAGACCGGCTGTGAATGCCCGCTGTGCAAACTGAAGATTCTGTGCGAGGATCAGTACGTCGACACCATGCTGGCTTCCGCGTACATGGAGCCGGAATGGCGCATCAAGAGCAACGAAACCGGCTTCTGCACGCGCCACTACGATCTGATGTTCAACCGACGCAACCGCCTTGGCCTCGCCCTGATGACGCACACGCACATGCAGGAGGTCATCAAGTCGATCGAGGCGATCCTCGCGGGCGGCGACGCTAGCAAGAAGGGCCTGCTTGCTTCCCTGCGCGGCGGGAAGGCCGACGAAAACGGCATGCCTGCCAAGATCCGCGCGCGCATCGGCGGCTGCGTGATCTGCGAGCAGGTGGACAATGCGCTCAACCGCTACGGATACACCATCGCCCAGCTCTACTTCACCAACAGCGAATTCAAGAAGCTATTCGCCGAGTCGAAGGGATTCTGTCTGCCGCATCTGGCGCTTGTTCTGGAAATGGCAGAAAAGACGCTTTCCGGCAGTCAGATGGTCGAATTCAAGAAGGCCGTCGCCGAGCTGGAGCTGGAAAATCTCAAGCGCGTGGAGAGCGAACTGGAGTGGTTCACGCTCAAGTTTGACTATCGCAACGCGGACAAGCCCTGGGGCAACAGCAAGGACGCGCCCGACCGCGCGATCAACAAGCTGATGGGCGCGTGTGTCGGCGAAGAAGCGGAGATGCCGGCGCACAACGATTAAGGCTACGCTGGGCTGCCGCCCAGACCTGCCTGAGGGACGCTGTCCCTCAGACTCCCTTCTTCGCTTCGCGGCGGTATGAAGCCATACATGCATAAAAAGAGCGGCTATGCAAGCCGCTCTTTTACTTATTCTTCTTTGAGGAAGCGATCAATCGCTGCGCATGCCTGATCGAAATAATCGCCGGACATATCCAGCCAGAAGATATCCGGATTTCTTCTGAACCACGTCATCTGGCGCTTGGCGAACTGCTTGATGGCAATGGCGAGCTTATCGAGCATCTCCTTCTTATCCGTGATCTCGCCGATGAGATACTGCGTGATGAAGCGATACTCAAGGCCCAAACCCAGCAGGAACTCGGTCGTCGCGCCCTCGTCCATCAGGCGCTGCACCTCTTCGATCATGCCCTGCTCAAGGCGGCGCTCAAGGCGCTCGTCAATGCGCTGATTAACCACTTCGCGCGGCCAGCTCACGCCCAGGCGCAGGCTCTCATAGCGCTTTTCCTTGCCCGGCGTGGCGTCGTCGCCGTCGTGGATGCGCTCGATGATGCGCATGACGCGGTTGCGGTTATTCTTTTCTACCTCAACATCGGGCTTGAGAGAGAGCAGCATTTCATACAGCTGCGGCGTGGTCAGCTTTTCCAGCTCCGCACGATAGGCGAGATCCGGTTCCTTATCCGAGAGCAGATAGCCATCGAGCACGGAATCGACATACAGGCCTGTTCCGCCGACGATCATCGGCAGCTTTCCCCTGCCGCGGATCTCCTCGATATACTGATAGGACAGTTTCTGGAAATCGGCCATGGAGAAAAACTCATTGGGCCTGCGCACATCGATCATATGATGCACGATACCCTGTGTTTCCTCGGGCGTGACCTTGCCGCTGCCCAGATCGAGCCCCGCGAACACCTGGCGCGAATCGGCAGAGATGATCTCCGCATGGTATTTCTTCGCCAGTTCGATACCCAGCGCGCTCTTGCCGGAGGCGTTCGTGCCGACGACGGCAACAACCTTTGGTAACTTACTCATGGTTTGATCTCCCGTTTTTTATACTGGCGTAGATTATATCACATTCGCCTAAAATGAGCAAGAAAAAGCCGCGAAGCATGAGGGGAGTACGTTGGGCTGCCGCCCAAACCTGCCTGAGGGATTTCATCCCTCAGACTCCCTTCTTCGCTTCGCGATCGCTTTAAGCCGCCGCGAAGCGAAAAAGAGGTCTGGAGGACCGGAGTCTGCTGCCGCCAGCGGCGGAAACAGGCAGGCGGAGCGTCGGAAATCGCAAGGGGCACCGGAGCCGAGCGCGTCCTGTGGACGCAATCAGCGAGGCGAAGTGTGGAGAATCGCAAGGAGCGATGGAACATCGCGACTATGCGAGTTCTCCGGATATGCCGCGACTATGCGAGTTTCCCGCCTGAAATCTCCAGCAGGGGTTTTAGGGGACGGCGTCCCCTAACGTATCCTAATATTCCCCCTCGATCTGCCTTCGGATGGCAAGCATCTGCTGATCTGTTTCGCTGACGACCTTTGCGCAGTGGCACAGCTGCTGCGCAATCTCCAGCGCGTGATCCTGCGGGATATCCTTCTTATAGTGCAGCTTATGCTCAAGGCTCGCCCAGAAATCCATGGCGATCGTGCGAAGCTGAACCTCCACACGCATATAGCGCTTTTCCTTCGCCAGAAAGATCGGCACCTCGACGATCATATGCAGACTGCGATAGCCGCTGGGCTTGGGATGCTTGATATAGTCCTTGACGCGCAGGACATAGATATCATCCTGCAGAGCGAGCATATCGGCAAGCCTATAGATATCATCGACAAACGAACAGATGACGCGCACGCCGGCGACGTCGGAAAGCTCCTTTTCGATGGAGTCGACGCTGACCGGCTTGCCGATCCGGCTCATCTTTTCGATGACGCTCTTTGGCGTTTTCAGTCGCGTTTTGATCGTCTCGATCGGGTTACGGTCAAACTTGCCGTTGAACTCGATGGAGAGCACCTTGAACTTCGTTTCGACCTCCAGCATGGCGGCGGAATAATAGCTCATCAGCTGCACATATTCCTTGCCCTGATGGCGGATCTGCTCAAAGAGCGCGCCATCGCTCATGCCCGGCGCAAACGTGATTTCTCTGCTTTCCAGCATGGCACAGCCTCCTTTCGGTCTTCCTGATTTTATTGTACACAGGCGAGAACCTTATGTCAATTTAAACAGGCTGACCAAAAGGAAATTGGCCGATTCTTACAGAACCTTGAGCTGATCGACGTTCCTGCCGACCACGGACGCAGCGCATGGCTTCGTCAGCACGCTCTGGATCACGTGCTCGACGTCCGCCTTGGTGACGGCTTCGATCTTTTTGACCACGTCATCCGGATCGATCGCGCGGCCGCGCATGAGCATGCTGCGGCCGATGGAGGACATGCGCGAAGAGCTGCTCTCCAGCCCCAGCACATAGCTCACCTTGAGCTGATCCTTCGCCATAGCGAATTCCTCGTCGGTGACGCCGTCTTCCATGAGCCTTTGGATCTCATGATGCAGCGCGTCGATGACGTCCTGCGCCAGCTCCGGAGATGTGCCGGCATAGATGGTCATCGTGCCGCAATTGGCATAGGTGGACGGATAGCTATATACGCTGTACGCCGCGCCCATATCCTCACGGATATGCTGGAACAGGCGCGAGGACATGCCGCCGCCGAAGAGATTATTCATCACCGTCAGCGGATAGAGATCCTCGCTGTCCTGCGCGACGCCCGGATACGCCAGGCAGATATGCACCTGCTCGATATCCTTCTTTCTGCGCCTGACTTCGCCGCTACAGCCATTCACGGGTTCGGGCATATGCGTCTCGCCCTCCGCCCGCCATGCACCAAGATACCGTTCCGCCATCGCCTTGAACTGTTCCAAATCAAACTGACCGGCGATCGCCAGCACGGTATTATCCGGGCGGTAATGCTTCTTTCTGAAGGCCATCAGCGCCTGACGGGTCACAGAGGCGATCTGTTCATGCGTGCCCAGGATCGGACGGGCCAGCGGATGATCGCCGAAATACGCTTCTGCCAGCAGATCATACACCAGATCCTCCGGCGTATCCTCGCCCATGGCGATCTCCTCGAGAATAACGCCGCGCTCGCGCTCGAATTCCTCTTCGTCCATCTTCGCACACAGCAGCAGATCGGACAAAAGGCTCATCGCACGATCAAGATGCTCGGCGATCACCTTGGCATAGTAGCAGGTGCATTCCTTTGACGTGAACGCATTGACCTGACCGCCGAGCGCATCCATCTCCACGGCAATCTCACGGGTCGTGCGGTTTTCTGTGCTCTTGAAAAGCATGTGCTCCACGAAGTGGGACAGACCGCTCTCTTCCTTCGTCTCGAACATGGAGCCTGCGCCAATCCACAGGCCCACGCTCACAGACGGGAAATGCGGAATATACTCTGCCACCACGCGCAATCCATTGGAAAGCACAAACTCCTCGCACATGCGCTGATACCCTCCGTTCATGGTTTCTCCTATCTTTTACGAAGTTTTTGAGATTATACGTTTAGGGGAACGTTGGGCTGCCGCCCAAACCTGCCTGAGGGATTTCATCCCTCAGACTCCCTATTACGCTTCGCGCATACAAAAGCAGCGTAGCGAATATAAGCATATAGATAAAAACCGGGCTGCCTGCGAGCCATAAGGCTCTCAGCCAGCCCGGAATTAATGCCTATTTTCGGTCTCGGCCGCGAAGCCGCAACCAACGAGAAAACTCGTCGGAAATGGGTGCGGGCACGGCCCGCAGGCTCTCAGCCAGCCCGGAGATTATGTGTTACTTTGGCCTCGTCCGCAGACTCACAATTCACGACTCACTTGGTCGGAAGAGGAGGCCGGCACTGCCGGCTTAACGACGATTCTCAGTACGGCGCGGCGGGCGCTGGCCCGGGGCGCTGCGGCGCGGCATCTCGGTATTGTCATACTCGATGTCGTTGCGGATCAGGTTCACGCGGCCCTGAGAGTCAATCTCAGCAACCTTGACCTCGATCTCGTCGCCGATCTTGACGACGTCCTCGCACTTCTCCACGCGGCCCTTGGCGAGCTTGGAGATGTGGATCATGCCGTCCTTGCCCGGCAGCAGCTCGACGAACACGCCGAAGTTCATCATGCGCACAACCTTGCCCATGTAAACCTCGCCGACCTCGACGTCCTTGGCGATGCCTTCGATCAGGCGGCGCGCCTTCGTGGCGGCCGCGGCGTCGTTGGTCGCGATGAACACGCTGCCATCGTCCTCGATATCGATCTTTACGCCGGTCTCCTCGATGATCTTGTTGATCATCTTGCCGCGCGGGCCGATGACCTCGGCGATCTTCTCCGGATTGATCATAAAGCTGATGATCTTCGGCGCATACTCGGACAGCTCAGCGCGCGGCTGCGGCAGGGTCTCGAGCATCTTGCCCAGGATGAACAGGCGGCCGTCCAGAGCCTGGCTCAGCGCCTGACGCAGGATCGCCTCGTCAATGCCCTTGATCTTGATATCCATCTGGATCGCAGTGATGCCGTTCATGGTGCCGGCAACCTTGAAGTCCATATCGCCCAGGAAGTCCTCCAGGCCCTGGATATCGGTCAGAACGGCGACCTTGTTGCTCTCCACGTCCTTGATGAGGCCCATCGCCACGCCGGCAACCGGCGCCTTGATCGGCACGCCCGCGTCCATCAGCGCCAGGGTGGAGCCGCAGACGGAAGCCTGAGAGGTGGAACCATTGGAAGAGAGCACCTCGGACACGACACGGATCGCATACG
>SVGO01000064.1 GCA_015056305.1 Clostridiales bacterium
AAGCGTCGCCTATCGGCTCCTGTTTGATTCCCGCTTATCTTGCGCTTCGCGCATGGGAACGTTGGGCTGCCGCCCAAACCTGCTTGAGGGATTTCATCCCTCAAACTCCCTTCTTCGCTTCGCGGCAACTTTAAGCCTTAATCACCTTTATCTTCCTTTTGCGCACTAAAAAGAGAGCCGCAGATCGCTCTGCAGCCCCCTCTTATCTCAATTTACTCGACAATCGCGCCCTTATTCGCGCTGGACACCAGCTTCGCATAGCGCGCCAGATAGCCCTTGGTCACGTTCGGCGGCGGGCAAACCCACTTCGCCTTGCGCTCAGCGAGCGTCGCCTCGTCCACCTTCAGCTCCAGCTTGCCCGCCGGAATGTCGATGGCGATGATATCGCCCTCCTCGACCAGGCCGATCATGCCGCCGGAAGCAGCCTCCGGGGACACATGGCCGATCGCCGCGCCGCGGGTCGCGCCGGAGAAGCGGCCGTCCGTGATCAGCGCCACTTCCTTGTCCAGGCCCATGCCGCAGATCGCGCTGGTCGGGCTGAGCATCTCGCGCATGCCCGGGCCGCCCTTCGGGCCCTCGTAGCGGATGACCACCACGTCGCCCGGCTTGATCGCGCCGGCATAGATCGCCGCGATCGCCTCTTCCTCGCTGTTATACACGCGGGCCGGGCCCTCGTGCTTGAGCATCTCCGCCGCCACGGCGCTGCGCTTGACCACGCCGCCGTCCGGCGCGAGGTTGCCGCGCAGGATCATCAGACCGCCGGTGGCGGAATACGGATCATCGAACGGACGGATGACGTCCGTGTTGTAGTTCCTGGCCAGCGCGATCTCCTCGCCCAGCGTCATACCGGAGACGGTCATCGCATTTTCGTCCAGCAAGCCCTTGCCCGCAAGCTCGCTGAGCACGCCCATCACGCCGCCCGCCAGGTGCAGGTCGATCACGTGATGATGGCCCGCCGGCGCCAGATGGCAGAGATTAGGCACCTTCGCGCTCGTCTCGTTGACCCAGTCGAGGTCAAAGTCGATCTCGCACTCGTGAGCGATCGCCGGCAGATGCAGCACGGTATTGGTCGAGCAGCCCAGCGCCATATCCAGGCACAGCGCATTGCGGAAGGCCGCCTCGGTCATGATCTTGTCCGGCGTGAGGCCTTCCTCGACCATCTTCACCACGCGCATGCCGGTCAACTTCGCCAGGCGGATGCGCGCCGCGTCGACCGCGGAGATCGTGCCGTTGCCCGGGAGGGCCATGCCGATCACCTCGGTGATGCAGTTCATGGAGTTCGCGGTGAACATGCCGGAGCAGCTGCCGCAGCCCGGGCAGGAGCCGGATTCCACGTCGTTCAGTCGCTGATCGTCAATCCTGCCCGCCTTGTACGCGCCGACAGCCTCGAACACAGCGTTCAGGTCGTAGTCGCGCGCGTCGCCCGGCATCTTGCCCGGCAGCATCGGGCCGCCGGAAATGACCATCGAGGGCAGGTTCAGTCGGCGGGCCGCCATCAGCATGCCCGGCACGATCTTGTCGCAGTTGGGGATGAATACCATGCCGTCCATGCCGTGAGCCTGGGCCATCGCTTCGCAGCTGTCCGCGATCAGCTCGCGGGAAGCCAGCGAGTACTTCATGCCGATATGACCCATGGCGATGCCGTCGCACACGCCGATCGCCGGGAATTCCACCGGCACGGCGCCCGCCAGACGGATGCCGTCCTTGACGGCCTGGGCGATGTTCTTGAGGTGATTATGACCCGGGACGCACTCGCTCTGCGCGCAGACCACGCCGATCAGCGGGCGGCTGAGCTCCTCGTCCGTCAGGCCCAGCGCCTTCCAAAGGGAGCGGTGCGGGGCCTTCTCCGGGCCGGTCTTGACGCGATCGGAAATACGCATCTTACAGCTCACCCACCTTGTTGCCCCAGCTCATCTTGGCGCGCAGATCCTTGCCGACGGCCTCCAGCTGCGTGCCGGCCTCGATGCGGCGCTTGGCCATGAAGTGCGGGCAGCCGGCCTGGTTCTCCAGCAGCCAGTTGCGGGCGAAGGAACCATCCTGAATCTCGGAGAGAACCTTCTTCATTTCCTTCTTGGTCTCCTCGGTGATGATGCGGTTGCCGATCTCGTAATCGCCGTACTCAGCGGTGTTGGAGATGGAATAGCGCATGCCGGCGAAGCCATGAGCGAAGATCAGGTCGACGATCAGCTTCATCTCGTGGATGCACTCGAAGTACGCGTTCTCCGGCTGATAGCCCGCCTCGACGAGGGTTTCAAAGCCAGCCTTCATCAGCGCGCACACGCCGCCGCAAAGCACGGCCTGCTCGCCGAAGAGGTCGGTCTCGGTTTCCTCGCGGAAGGTGGTCTTGAGGATGCCGGCGCGCGCGCCGCCGATGCCCGCGGCATAGGCCAGCGCATAGTCCTGCGCCTTGCCGGAAGCATCCTGATACACGGCGATCAGATCCGGAACGCCCTTGCCCTCCAGATACTGGCTGCGCACGGTGTGGCCCGGGCCCTTCGGCGCGATCATGACGACGTCGATGTAATCCGGCACCTGAATGCAGCCGAAGTGGATGTTGAAGCCATGGGCAAACGCGAGGATCATGCCCGGACGCAGGTAGGGCTTGATGTCCTTGTTGTACATGGCGGCCTGCTTCTCATCGTTGATGAGGATCATGATCATGTCGGCGACCTTGGCGGCCTCGGCAGTGGTCATGACGGTGAGGCCGGCGGCCTCCGCCTTCGCCCAGCTCTTGGAGCCCTCATACAGCGCCACGATGACGTCGCAGTCGGAATCCTTCAGGTTCAGCGCGTGGGCATGGCCCTGCGAGCCGTAGCCGACGATCGCGATCTTCTTGCCGCTGAGCATTTCCAGGTTGCAGTCCTGGGCGTAAAACATCTGTGCCATTTTTGTTTCCTCCTACTATGTGGTGCTTTCGCACGTTCGTTTCAATCTATGTGACCGGTGTTGTCCGGTTCGCAGTCCTTCGGGGGAGTACGTATGGGGACGCTGTCCCCATCCCCCTGCAAGGGATTTCATCCCTTGACCCTTCTTCGCTTCGCGCCTGTTTGAAGAAGCTATGCCTGGAGCGGCTATTGCCGCTCCAAGGAAAACAACTTAAAGCCGCCGCGAAGCGTAATAGGGAGTCTGAGGGACGACGTCCCTCAGGCGGGTCTTAGGGCGGCAGCCCTAACGTTCCCCAGCGTCTCAGTCGAAGATGTCGCTGGTCATCACGTCATCGCCGCGCTCAAGCGCGACCACGCCGGTGCGCACCAGCTCGAGAATGCCGTAATCCTCCAGCAGGCTCATCAGCGCGTCGACCTTGTCCTTGTCTCCGGTAATCTGAAGAACCATGGAATTCTTGTTGACGTCGAGCACCTTCGCCTTGAAGATGTCGACCAGACGCATCAGGCCTTCGCGCGCGCTGACGTCAGCCTTGACCTTCACCAGCAGCAGCTGGCGCTCCACGGAATTGCGCTGGCTGAGCACCTGCACCTTCTGTACGCAGATGAGCTTGTACAGCTGCTGTACGAGCTGCTCTACCTTCTGCTCGTCGCCCTTGACCACGATCGTAATGCGGGAAACCTCCGGATCCTGCGTCGGACCGACGGCGAGGGAATCGATATTGAAGCCGCGGCGGAAGAACAGGCCGGAAACGCGGGAAAGAACGCCCGGCTCATTGTCGACCAGCACGCCGACGGTGTATCGCTTGATATGATCATGATTCAAATACATCGCGCACCTCCGTCAGTTCAGGCAGAACGAGTCGATCGGGGAACCCGGCGCAACCATCGGCGCAACCATCTCGTCGATATCGAGCATGCACTCGATCAGGCAGGGCCTGCCGGCCTCGTAGGCCTTCCTGAACGCCGCCCTGAAATCGGCCAGATTGCTCACGCGCGTGCCCTCGAGCCCGTAGGCGTCGGCCAGCTTGATGAAGTCCGGACCGCGGTCGAGCGTCGTTTGGCTGTAGCGATGACCAAAGAACAGCGTCTGCCACTGGCGAACCATGCCCAGCGTACCGTTGTTGAAGATCACAACGATGACCGGAATGTTGTAATAACCGATGGTGGACAGCTCCGTCAGGTTCATGCGGAAGGAGCCGTCGCCCGTGGCCAGCGCCACAGGCTTGCCTTCGGGATCGCTCTTGGCTGCGCCCATCGCCGCGCCAAGGCCGAAGCCCATCGTGCCCAGGCCGCCGCTGGAGATCAGCTGGCGGGTATGGATGAACGGGAAATGCTGTGCGGTCCACATCTGGTGCTGACCGACGTCGGTCGCCACCGTCATGTTCGGCGCGGTTTCGGCCATGACCCCCAGAATCTTGCGCGGCTCAAACTTCTCATCGCTGACGTAATCCTCGATCATGCTGCGCGCCTGCTGCATCCACTGCGCATGCTGCTTCTGAGAGACGCGGCTGAGCAGCAGCTCCAGCACGGTCTTCGCGTCGCCCGTGATGTGCAGCGTCGTGGAGACGTTCTTGTTGATCTCCGCGCGGTCGATGTCGATATGCAGCACCTTCGCATTGGGCGCAAACGCGGACGCGTCGCCCAGCGCACGGTCAGAGAAGCGTACGCCCACGGCGATGAGCAAGTCACAGCGCTGCATGGCGATGTTCGCCGCATGCGTGCCGTGCATGCCCAGCATGCCGAGCATGCGGTCATTGCTTGCGCTCGCCGCGCCAAGGCCCATCAGCGTGGAGACGATCGGCGCGTCCACGCGGTCGGCCAGGAGCATCAGCTCATCCTGCGCGCCGGAGATCGTCACGCCGCCGCCGCAGTAGATCAGCGGACGGTGCGCCTCGGCGATCAGCTGCGCGGCCTTTTCCAGCCTCGGTTCCGCCTTCGTCTTGTACAGCTCCAGCGCCTCGCCTTCGGGGCGCAGCTGCGCAAGCGGCTTCTTCTTGGACAGGCGCGGAATCAGCGCCTCGCCGCTGAGCGCAACGTATTCCGTCTCTGCCAGCTGCACGTCCTTGGGGATATCGATGAGCACCGGACCGGGACGGCCGGTGGAGGCGATGTAGAACGCCTCGCGGATGGTATCCGCCAGCTTTTCCACGTTGGTCACCAGATAGTTGTGCTTGGTGATGGGCATCGTCATGCCGGAGATGTCCGCCTCCTGAAAGGAGTCGGTACCCATCAGGCTCTGAGGCACGTTGCCGGTGACAAAGACGACCGGGCTGGAATCCATGTAGGCGGTCGCAATCGCCGTGACAAGGTTCGTCGCGCCGGGGCCGCTGGTGGCGATGCATACGCCCGTCTTGCCGCTGGCGCGGGCATAGCCGTCGGCCGCATGGCCGGCATGCTGCTCATGCGCGGTCAGGACGTGATTGATCCTGTCCATGCGCTTGTACAGCTCGTCATAAATCGGAAGCACGGCGCCGCCCGGAAAGCCGAACACCGTACCCACTTCCTGCTCGATCAGACATTCGATCAGGATTGCCGCTCCGTTGAGTTTCATCCTCTGATCCGCTCCTCTGGTTATTCCTTTTGAATAAACCGACGATCCGGCCTCACGCCGTCTCCGTCGGTAAAAAACAGCCTTCCTCCCTCGTTTAGGGCGAAAGGCTGTTTCGCGGTACCACCTAAATTCCGTGCATGCGCACGCTCATCGGACACATTCTTGATCAGAAAATGCCCTCGCCCCTGTAACGCTGGGCCTGCGTCCGGCCTACTTATGCGCTGTTCAGCCGGCGGCTCCGAGGCGACCGGCCCGCGCTTTGACGCAGGAGCCTTCCACCGTCGCTCCCTCGCTTAGCGTTTCCCCGCGGGTTCTTCCTCTTCATCGCTTGAAAATATGTGCACCTATCTTATCACGCGCACAATTTCATGTCAAGCAGTTTTCTTCGAAAAAGTGAGCAATTTTGCATGTTACAATGAATTTTATTCATCTTTCAATCCATACAGAACGTCATCTGCTCACATTTGCATCTGTTTCAGAGAAACGGCTGCACCTTTTCATGCCCAGCGCTTCCGCAGCGCAAGCGCGATCAGCCCCAGCGCCGCCGCCAGAGAGATTCCCTCCGCCGCGCGCCAGACGCCTTTGCCTGCAAACCATACGCGCAGCTCGCCCTGCGCGCCTGCGGGAATGTTCACCTGCAGGCGGTTGTTCTCTCCGAGCGTCCAGCCAAGCGCCTGATCATTCAGCTCCACGCGGTATCCATCGTAGCCGAACAGCGGCAGCGTAACATAGGCGTCTTCTTTTGCATCAATCTGCGCGGTGATCGTCGTACCATCTTTTTGATAGGCCGTGATCTGCATATCTCCCTGCACGAGCACATCCTGGATCATCGTCGGCTTTGTCTCGCTGCACGGAATCGTATACTCTGTGTACGCCAGATTCGGGCTGACCGTCTCTCCGAAGGCGATGTACTCCGGGTTGCGCGCCTCGTCCGTCAGCGTCGGCAGCGCGCTCAGCGCCGCCACGCAGAGCACCGCCGCTGCCATCTGCTCGCCGTGTCCGCGCGCGAATTTCGCGCAGCCCCAGCCGCCGGCGAGCGCAAAGCACACCGCCGTCATCATCAGGAAGCGCCAGGGGAACTGCAGATAATCCGACAGTCCTCGCGTGAGCACGCGCACATGGCTCCACGGGAAGAGCGTCGTCGCCATGAAGGCAAACGCGCAGCCCGCCGCCGCCAGCAGCAAGCCGATGGCGTTTCTCTCTTCCTTTTTCTCCGCCGTCGCGGCGATATACAGCGCCAGCGCCGCGCCGACAAGCAGCGGCAGGCCGATCTCCAGCGCAAAGGTCGACAGCGAAATATCCCTGGGATCCAGGCTCAGCTCGCCCGCGCCCAGCAGAAACAGCTGCGCCGGAGAGATCGCATAGAACGCCGGATCCTTCGCCAGCTCCTGCGCGCCGATGTCCTGCAGGCTGTACTGGACAAACGGCACGAGCTGGAACGCGCACAAAAGCCCTGCGACAGCTGCCGCTTTGACGATCGCCATCAGCCTGCGCTCGCGCACGATCTTCACGATAAACAGCGCGCACAGACCCACAGCCGTCAGCGCACAGATCAGCGTCGAGAGCATATGGCTGAGATAGATGCACGCCGCGCTCACGCCCAGCATCTTCCAGCGCGCCTTGTCTCCGAGGACAACCTCATACAGCCCCAGCAGGAACAGCGGCAGGAACACCATCGCCGTCATCTCGCCGAACGCATAGCGCGTAAAGACGTCCGACACGCGATAGATCGACAGCGTGTAGAGGATCGACGCGCACACCGCCGCCCATTCCTCTTTGAAAATCCGCTTCGCCGCGACATACATCGCCGCCGCAGAGCCGATATTGACCGCGATAAAGAACAGATTCACCGCATAGGGCAGCGATGCGCCAAGGTTCATCATCAGCGCAAACGGATACAGGAAGACGTCCGGATAGAACACCGATGTGATCGCGCCGTATCCATTGTAAGAGAATCCGCCCAGACGCACCGGGAACTGCCCGTGCGCAAGGCCGTCCGCCAGATTGCACAGGCGCACCAGATGGAACGTCGTATCATGGCCGATGCAGACCGTATCCTTAAACGCCGGGCCGCTGGCGATGAGCACCGCCAGACTGATGAGGATCAGTCTGCCCCGGCGCGCAGGCGTGAGCGCGCCGCGCAGATACAGCGTATACAGCGCGCACAGCGCTAAGGCCAGCAGCGCAAAGGTGAACGCATGATCGCGGTACATCGGGCTGTACAGGCGCATATCGTCCACGCGGATATAGCTGCCGCTGTCATACGACACCGCAATATCCACGCCCTGCGCCGCCTGCTCAAGCACAAACGCCGCCTCGCCCTGCGCCTTTCCCGTCTCAAGCGGGATCTCGCCCGGCACGGCCTGTACGCCATTTTCCGTCGTGATCAGCAGGCGGTTGCCGCCGTCGCCCTCGATCGACCACTTGACACGGTACGTGCCCGCGGGCAGGTTAAGCCCCGGGCCGTCATTCATCAGGCCATAATACGCCGCCGTATCACGCGAAAGCCCGCCGTCAAAGCGCATCATCAGATACGGCATGTCCGTCCAGGTCTTCTGCCTGTCCAGCACGCCACTCAGAAACACGAGCGCGATCAGCACCGCGCACAGCAGCCATATTCCGATGAGCAGATGCTTCTTCTTTTGCACCATGTTCCAACACCTCATTACTTGAAACGCGCCCGAACGCTTTTCAGCGCGGGCGCTGTATATGGAAAATCAGCCTCAGCCCTGCAGCAGGCGGCTCATCTCGCACACGGCCTGCGCCTCATCCTCGCCGCGGGCGATGATCGTCACGCCCATGCCGTCGCGAAGACCCAGAGAAAGCAATCCCATCAGGGACTTGGCGTTGACCGTGATATCGCCCCGGCGCAGCAGCACCTGCGACTGGAATCTGCTCATCGCCGCCGCGGCCTGCGCCACATGGCGCATCGTCGGCACATAGCCCAGTTTCACCTTGACCGTCAATTCCATGCGTCCCCATCCTTTCTGCACCGCCCTTGGGCGGGATCACTTCTCCTCTTTCGTGCCTTCCTTCTTTTCGGTCTTCTCCGGTTCGTCCAGCTCCCCGGCCATTTTCTCCAGTTTTCTCAGCCTGTGATTGACGCCGCTCTTGCCCACCGGCGGGTCGCACAGCTGCCCTAGCTCCTCCAGCGATACCTCCGGATACTGCAATCGCAGCTTCGCCGTCTGCAATAGCGCCGGCGGCAGGCTGCTCTCGCCCACGGCGGCAATGAGCCGCTGAATCGCCTGCGTCTGGCGCGAGGCAGCGATCACGGACCGCTCCATGTTCGCGCTGTCGCAGTTGGTGGCGCGGTTGGCGTTGTTGCGCAGCTCCTTGCGGATGAACGCATCCTCCATCGCAAAGCGCGCGCTCTGCGCGCCGATGATGGAGAGCATGTCCGTGATCTCGCTCTGTCCCTTGAGATAGACAAGCGACATCTGCCGCCTGCGCGTCTGGCTGGCGGAGAGATCAAACCGCGCGATCAGTCTTTGCAGCGCCGTGGCAAACGCCTCGTCGCCCAGCACATACTCCAGATGGTATTCCTTCTCCGGGTCGGTCACCGAGCCGCTGGCCAGAAACACGCCGCGCAGAAACGCCATGCGGCAGCACTTGCGCACCGTGATCTCGCGCGGCACGCCGCGCCGCTGGGCGACCGCGATGCCGCAGCCCTCCAGCACAAACGACGCCTCGTCCCCCTCTACCTCGATGCGGTGCGCGCTGCGTCCGCCAAGGCGCGCGCGCTTGAGCGTGACCAGCTCCGGCTGCACGTCAAATACGTCGCGCAGCAGGCGGAATGCGCGCCGCGCCACGGCCGTGTTTTCCGTTTCGATGGAGAGCCTCTTTCTGCCGCCGCCGCGATAGATCACCGAGCCGGCCGCCGACACGATGCCGCTGAGCTCTGCCAGCAGGCAGCACACGCTGTCCGGCTCCAGACGGCACAGCTCTTCCTTGGTATCCGATGAATAGGACATTTCCTGTTCCTCTTGTCATTCCTGTACAGGGCGGAGCAGAGCCCCGCCCCTACAATCTGATTTCCGCCATTCTGTCGGGAAGGGGTTCTGCTCCTCCCCCCCCAATCTCAGTCGTCCCGTCTGCGATTCGCCAGCAGCACAAGCCGCAGCAGCTGCAGCAGCGCCTGCAGCGCCGCCGCCACATACGTCAGCGCAGCGGCGGAAAGCACCGCCTTCACGCCCTTAACCTCATCGTCGGGCAGATAGCCGGACGCCAGCACCGTCACCGCGCGATTGCTCGCATTGAACTCCACCGGCAGCGTCACCAGATAGAAAAGCACCGAGAACGCAAAGGCGAAGATGCCGATCTTCGTCAGCGGCTCCCAGCTCATGATCAGGCCCAGCATGAACAGCGGCAGCGCCATGTTGCTTCCGATGTTGGCAAGCGGCACCAGATTCGCGCGGATGCGCATCGGCTTGTAATCCTGCGCGTCCTGAATGGCATGGCCGGCCTCGTGCGCGGCTACGCCCAGCGCCGCGATGGAATGCGAACCGTAGACCTCAGCGGACAGGCGCAGCACGCCGTTTTCCGGATCATAGTGGTCCGTCAGGCTGCCGGCCACGCGCTCAATGCGCACATCGCGGCAGCCGTTGCCGTCCAGAATCGCGCGCGCAATGTCCGCGCCGGTCATGCGGATGCGGGAAGGCACCTGCTTCCAGTGATTAAACGTGGAATTGACCTTGAACTGCGCATACAGCGCCAGCAGCAGGCCCGGAATCAAAAGCAAATACGTCGGATCGTAATAATAAAACATCGTTATCCTCCAAATCTCAAGCAATAATCCCCTGTATGTAGCATACCCGATTTGCGCCTGTGGAGCAAGAGGAATCGTCTGAAAACCGGAAAATCCCCGCCATAATATCGAAAAAAGAGAGAGGAAAACCCTCTCTCTTTTGCATGATATCTTTATATCCTCGTCCCGGCAGTTTCCGAGCGCCTGTTGCGCGAAGGACCGAAGCCTGCCGCCGCCAGTGGCGGAAACAGGCAGGCGGAGCGTCGGAAACCGCAAGGAGCGCTTGCGCGACTATGCGGGCTTCCCGTAGGGTTTAGCACTTACGAAGCTGTCGGATCTTCAAGCAGGGCATCGGAGGCCCATATGGCCGTGCGATGCCGTTAGAAGCAAGCCGAAGGTCACCGGGTGCGGGCACTGCCCGCTCAATGGACAATGCCGTTGAGCACGAAGCCCGCGTCCGCGTCGACGGTGATGACCATGCCGCTCTTGAGCATATGCACCGGCAGGCCCGTGCGGTCCATGAACAGCGGAATGCCCAGCGCCTGGCAGGTCACGCTGGCGTGGCAGTTTTCGTCCGTGCTCTCCACGATGACAGCCGCAGCCTTGCGCATGTAGGGAAGCATCTCGCGGGTGGTCATCTTGGTGACGATGATGTCGCCTTCCTTGAAGTCGCTCTCCAGGTCCGCCAGCGTGGTCACGTTGCAGACATGGCCGCTGACCTTGCCCTCGCCCACGCCGATGCCGCGCAGCAGCACGTTGCCTACGATGTGCGCCTTGATCAGGTTGGTCGTGCCGGACACACCCGCCGGAACGCCCGCAACGACGATGACGACGTCGCCGGTCTTGACCAGGCCGGCCTTGTGGGCGACCTCGACTGCCGTCTCGATCATCTCGTCGGAGTTGTCCTGCATCTGCATGCGCGCCGGGATGACGCCGCGGGAAAGACCCAGCTGATGGAACGCATGCTCGCTCGGGGTCGGCGCAATGATCGGGCAATCCGGATGGAAGCGGGCAACCATGCGCGCGGTGGAGCCGGAGTTGCTCGGGGTGATGATGGCGGAGGCATTGAGATGCTCGGCCATCTGGCAGCAGGAGAAGGAAACGGCATTGGCGACGGTATGCGCCGTGGCGTCGCGGACGGCCTCCTGCTTCACAGCCTTATAGTCCTTGTTGCGCTGGCCCTCGATATAGGTCGCGATGCGCACCATGGTCTTGACGGCCTCCAGCGGATACTTGCCCGCAGCGGTCTCGCCGGAAAGCATGATCGAGTCGGTGCCGTCGATGATCGCGTTGGCGACGTCGCTGGCCTCCGCGCGGGTCGGGCGCGGATTGCGGATCATGGAATCGAGCATCTGGGTCGCGGTGATGACCGGCTTGCCCGCCACGTTGCACTTGTGGATGAACAGCTTCTGCAGTACCGGAACTTCTTCCATATCAACCTCGACGCCCAGATCGCCGCGGGCGACCATGATGCCGTCGGACACCTTGAGGATGTCATCGAAGTTGTCCACGCCCATGCGGTTTTCGATCTTGGAATAGATCTTCACATGGCTGCCGCCATTGTCGTCGCACAGCTTGCGGATGGTGAGCACGTCGCTGGCGCGGCAGACAAAGGACGCAGCGATCAGGTCGATGCCCTGCTCGATGCCAAAGAGGATATCCGCGCGGTCCTTCTCGCCGATATTGGGCATCTGCAGATCGACGTCCGGCACGGAAATGCCCTTGCGGCCGCCGAGCACGCCGCCGTTGATCACGCAGCAGACGACGTCGGTGCCATGCTCGATGCGCACGACGTTCATCGCCAGCAGGCCGTCATCGATGAGGATGCGGTTGCCGGGCTTGACCAGCTCAACCATCTTCGGATAGGTGATGGAGACCTCATGCTCATTACCCTCGACCTCACGGCTGGTAAGCACGAATTCCTGACCGGCTTCCAGCGTCACCTTGCCCGCAGCGAGCGTCTTGGTGCGGACCTCCGGGCCCTTGGTATCCAGCAGGATCGCCACAGGAATGTTCTTCTCCGCGCGCAGGCGCTTGATGCGCGCGATGCGCTCAGCCTGCTCCTCATAGGAGCCGTGGGACATGTTCAGTCGGCAGACGTTCATGCCGGCGTCCATCAGCTTGCCAACCATTTCGTCGGTATCGCTCGCCGGGCCCAGGGTGCAGACGATCTTCGTCTTTCTGATCATGGGGATAGTCCTCCTCATTGTTATTCTGTATTGCCACTCATCCACATCCGGATGAGAAATTGCCTTATTGATGATCGCGGCGCCGCCGGCATGCCGGTCAGCGTTTGGTGACGGTCATATGAACCTGGCAGCCGAAGATTTTGCCCGCGGGCAGCACCATCAGGCCGCTCTCGTCGATCAGGCCCTGACCATGCATATTGATGAAGTTGGTCGCGCAGGTCTGCGGCTCGATGCAGAATCCGTTGCGGTTGTGCGGGGTGAAGACGACGGCATTGCGGAAGCAGTCCGAGCCAAAGATATGCACGATCACGTCGTCGTACATAATCTGCGCCTCGCTGTCGGCGTTCATGCCGCGGAAGACCGTATCCAGATACAGGCTTTCCACGCTGTGGAAAGCGTCATGGATCACATAGCCGTCCTTCGCCGGGAGAATCCGGCCGGTGGGGATCATGTTCTCGTCGGCCTCGTAGTAACGCTGAACGGGAACCCTGATGAAGCAGTTGTTCGCGTCGCCGCGCTTGGAGAAATACGGATGGACGGCAAAGCCAAACGGCATATCGGTTTCATCTTCGTTGGCGGCTTTCACGTCCATATGCACACCGTCCTTATCGAGGATATAGGTGACTTCCAGCGAGCAGTTCCACGGCCAGCCCTCGAAGATATCGCCTGCTTTACGGATATCGATGCGCGCGGTGCAGCGGGCGGCGGTTTCATCGGCGGTAAGCTCCGTCACGGCGAAGGGCTCGTCCTTGACCAGACCGTGGATGAGCACGTCCTGTCCGCGCTTTTTCATGGTATAGGTCTTGCCCGCCCAGGTATAGGTCGCGTTTTTGACGCGGTTGGGCGTCGGGAAAAGGATCGGGTTGCCGTACTTGGTGCCGAAGATGGTGATATCGGTCGGCTCCATGAAAATTTCCTTGCCTTCGTAGGTCCAGTAATAGAGGTTGAAGCCATTGACCGGCAGGATGCGCACCTCGTGGCCCGCGCCGGAGAGGATGACGATCTCGTAGCCCTGACCTTCGTAGATGCCCTTGGAAGCGGTAAACATACGGCAAATCTCCTTCGTATGATTGAATTGTTTCTTTAAACCGCGCGAAGCGAAATAGGGAGTCTGAGGGACAATGTCCCTCAGGCGGGTCTTAGGGCGGCAGTCCTAACGTAACCCATGCGCGAAGCACTCAAAATAGTAACCTCTTTAAGCAGCAGCCGTTTAAAGCTGCCAGGCTTGAATCTCAATTGTCGCCTGCGGCTCCTCTGAGATTCTTGCTTCTTCAGCGCTTCGCGCATAGGTTACGCTGGGCTGCCGCCCAGACCTGCCTGGGGATTTTATCCCCAGACCCCTTCTTCGCTTCGCGCCGGTTTTAAGACACGCCTGTGCCATCAAACGCAGGCACAAACGCCTCACTCGCAGATTCCAGCTCCTGCCGGTACCCCTTCAGCCCAATGGCCTCCATGTGCGCCAGCACCCTCGCATATTCCTTCTTTTTAATCCTTCGGTTCATCCCCGGCATCTGGAGCGCCCGGCCAAAGGGCACATACTGCCCCATCAGGCTCACCGCCGCGCCCGGGAATTCGTCCGCAATCACGCTTAAAATCTTCATGCTGTCGCCCGTCAGCCCCGGCAAAACCAGGTGCCGAATCTGCGTGCCGCGCAGCATCATGCCATCCTCGTCATACGCCGCAGGCCCCGTCTGGCGCAGCATCTCGGCAATCGCCGCCATCGCGACCCCGGGATAATCCGCCGCGCCGGAGAGCAGCTTCGCCATCTGGCCGTCGATATACTTGAAATCCGGCAGATAAATATCGACGTATCCTTCCAGCAGTTTCAGCGTCTCCACGCTTTCGTATCCGCTGGAATTGTACACGATCGGAATATTCGGCCTGTACATATCCAGCGCCGCAATCACCGCCGGCACGAACTGCGCCGCCGTGACCAGATTGATGTTGTGCGCCCCCTGCGCTTCCAGCTCACGGAAAATCTCGCTCAGCCGTTTCGGCGTGACGTATTCGCCCTCGCCGCCGTGGCTGATCGATTCATTCTGACAGAAGATGCACTTGAGTCCGCAGCCGGAGAAGAACACCGCGCCGCTGCCGCGCGTGCCGCTGATGCAGGGTTCCTCCCACATGTGCAGCGCTGCGCGCGCCACTTTGGGCATGCTGCCCACGCCGCATACGCCGCGGCCCTGCGTATCCTCACGCTCGACCCGGCAGTTTCTCGGACAGAGCGTACAGATCATAGATCGATGAACTCCTTAAACCGCGGCAGAATGCCGATGCCGTCCGGGAAATGCGCTGCGAACTGCGGAATCGCATGGCTCGGGAAGGAGTTGCCCTCGATGAACACCGGGCCGTCTGGCGTGATCGCAACGTCCCAGGCGACAAAGCGCACCTGCGGCACCACCTGCATCGCCTTCAGGCACATCGCCTTCGCTTCCTCCCAGTAGGGGATCTGCGTGCCGGGGATCTTCTTGCCTGTCATCGGGTGAATCTCGTAGGTCTCGCCGGCCTTGTTCGCGCCGACGCTGCTGATCACGCCGGTCTCGATATCCACCGGCGCTGCCATGCCGCCGCAGTCCACGTTGTCCATCACCTTGCCGTTGCCGATGCGGATATAGGCGTAGACGATGCCTTCCTTCTTGTCGCCCAGCAGCGTCGCCACGCGGATGGTGTTCACGCTCGTCGGGCACAGCGCGGCAATCGCCTCGTGCTGGATGACCTTGTCCTCCACGATGCCGATGCCCGCCGCCTTCAGCCGCTCATACAGCGCCGCGGGATCCTTGTAATCCTCCGGCGTGCACTTGAGGATGCCCTGTCCGCTGGAGCCGTCCACCGGCTTGCAGATGATGTCGCCGCGATCGCGGATGAAATCCGCAAACTTCTCCGGCGTCGCCGTGGTCAGATCCAGCCAGCCGCGGTTCACCTGTCCGGCGAACAGCGCATTGAACTCGGTCTTGTTGTCAAAGAAATGCCAGAACTTCTTGTCGTTCATCCTCGCAACAATATTGTTGGAAATGCCGCGGGTGATCTGCGTCGCGCGCTGCGCGTCATTCAGGCGATACATTTCCGCGATCTTGTAATCGATGTAACCCGCGTTGTATTTCGCCGCGCACTTCACCATATCGCAAAGCAGCCAGATGCGGCTCTTGCCGCACTTCTTGTGCAGCATGTTCGCGGTTTTGAGCATCGCGCGATAATCCATCTTCATCGCGCGCTTCATCATATAGGAAAGTCTGCTCATTTTCATAAGCTCCGTTTCTGCTTAGTATTATCTATAGTATCGGCACAATGCAGACAGGCATACTGCCGGAATTTTACGTTTCTATTGTATTCCATTTTGTCTGTTTTGGCAAGGCGGCATACAAAAAAGCGGGCATTCGCCCGCTTATTTATCCCATCTGTGACAGCTGGTTACAGCCCCAGCTTGCGCAGCATCCATTCCTCCACGCCGCCCGGCAGCTTGCCCGCCTGATGCACCTTCTGCGCGATCGCGTAGACGGCATTTTGATCCGCGACCAGCGCGTTCATGATCATCGGCGTATTGCCGTCCATCATCGCAAACCGGCAGAACGCATACACCTCATCACGGATCGGAATGCCCTCGCCCGTGTTGCTCATGCCCGTGAAGATGATCTCGCAGCGCTGCTGCGGATCGGGCACATAGCCCAGGTTCATAAAGCCGATCTCGTTTTGAGAAACGCCCTCCGGCAGCTTCGCCTTATCACAGATCTGCGTGATCTCCCTGTGCTCCTCAGACTGCTGCATCTGCGCAAGCAGATCCATCGTATGCATGAACACGGAAGAAAAATCCGCCTCAGAGTGCTCAATCTTGTAGAAATCAATGCCCAGCTCCACAAAGATATACGGACGGACCATCGTGCCTGTTTCGCTGAGCAGGTCCACCTGAATCACAAAATTCTGATTTTCGCCGTTCTGAACGCGAACGACGTTGCCGCCGGACTGATCGATCATCTCGTAGCCCGCGCCAACGGCGTCCATGATGCCGTTGGGCTCCTCCTGCTTCTTCGCGCAGCCCGTCAGCAGGCACAGCATAAGCACCGCCAGCACGGCGGCCATCATCTTTTTCATGGTCTTCCTCCCCGATATTGCTTTCTCGCTTCCTATACTATAGGCCGCAGAGCGCAGAAAGTCAATGTAAAAAAGCGAGCCCCTTTCGGGACTCGCCTCTTTTTCGCTTTTATGAGCGCGTAAGCCGCGATCTATGTGAATAATCTATGTGAATTACTCGAAGATCTTGGTAACGACGCCGGAGCCGACGGTGCGGCCACCCTCGCGGATAGCGAAGCGCAGCTTCTCTTCCATCGCGATCGGGGTGATCAGGGTGCACTCCATGTCGACGTTGTCGCC
>SVGO01000065.1 GCA_015056305.1 Clostridiales bacterium
TCGATGGTGGACAGGCGGCTATGCACGAAGGAGGCCAGCTCCTTGAGCGTGCGCGCCTCGCACAGCACCATCAGGTCATACGCGCCGCTCATCAGATACAGGCTCTTCACCTCGTCATACTGCACAATGCGCTGGGCGATGGCGTCAAAGCCCTTTTCCCTCTGGGGCACGACGTTCACCTCGATGACCGCCTGCACAAACTCGCGGTCCGTGCGCTCCCAGTTGATCAGCGTCTGATAGCCCACCAGCACGCCCGCGGCGCGAAGGCTGTCCAGCGCAGCGTTCACCTGATTTTCATCGCTGCCGGTCATCACCGCCATCTCGTGCGGCGTCACACGTGCATCCTCGCACAGGATTTCCAGAATATGCATATCCAGCGTCGAAAACATGGCAATCTCTCCTTATTGCTTCGGCAGCGCGGGATGCGCCCTGCCGGAATATTGTGTATCTTAATACCCTACTCAAATCTGATTAAGCTTTCGCGAAGCGAAGAAGGGAGTCTGAGGGATCGGATTCTCCGAACTGGGACAGGAGTGAATAACAGCTAAGTAGGGCTGTCAGAGCTGTCCTGACCGACGAGCGTCGAGCGAGGAGATAGACATCCCTCAGGCGGGCTTGGCACCGGAGCCGAGCGCGTCCTGTGGACGCAGTATGCGAGGCGAAGCGTGGAGAATCGCAAGGAGCGATGGCACATCGCGACTATGCGAGTTCTCCGGATCGGCAGCCCAACGTATCTCTTAGGCACGCCTGGCACAAACCTATTTGAGATTAATATTATCACGCAGTTACTGCCCCGTAAAGTGATCTCGTCACCAAGCCGCTTACAGGAAATGGCGCTCGGGCTCAAAGCCTGCGTTCGTCTGCGGATCCTCTGCGCGGCGCTGCGCCGCATAGGCCTCGATATGCGCCGCCATCTGCCTCACAGCCGGGGCCATCATCTGCGGATTCTGCACCGCGATGCCGAATTCGCGGTATTCCATCGGCTCGATGGGATACGCGTCCACGTTGCCGTGGATGCGCTCAAGGATCAGACCGGGCAGAATGCTGATGCCGAATCCACTTTCCACCATCGCGATCGTGGACATATCGTCCACCACGCGGCAGCTGGCGCGCACATTGAATTTATACTTGGCCAGAAATGCCTGAATGTCCGCATCGGTGGAGTCGTCCTGCACGACGAATGTATGCGGGCGCATCTCCTCCACGGTGACGATGCCCGCTTTCTGGGTCCTGAATCCCTTCTGTGTCACGCACATCAGCCGATCGCGATAGAGCGGATGGACACGAAGCTCCCTGGTCGACTTGGTCGACAGGAAGCCCAGATCGACCACGCCGGTCTTGATCCAGTTGATCACATCGGCGTACGTGCCCTGATAGATCTCAATCTCCACGCCCGGATACTGGCGCTTATAGCTGGTCACGATCTGCGGCAGCCACGTCATGCACACGCTGTTGAACGCGCCGATCTTCACCGTGCCACGCTGCACGCCCTTGAGCTCGTCCACCGTCTGAGAAAGCGCCTCGTCGGCGTTGAGCACCTGGCGGATCACCGGATAGAGCGCCTCGCCGCTGCGGGTGAGGGACACGCCGCCCTTGCCGCGCACGAACAGCGCAAAGCCGCACGCCTCCTCCATCGAGCTCACGGCGTGGCTGATGGCGCTGGGCGTCAGATGCAGCACCTGCGCCGCGCGCGCAAAGCTCCCCTGCTCGATCACGGTATGAAAAATGCGGTATTCCAGCAGCGTCATGTTTTCCGCTCCTCTTCATCAATTCCATTCATGTCATGTGCTTGTATTGTGAATGATATTCCTTTTTAGAGTACACCACGCCGCGCTGTTCGTCAATAAAAAATTGTCTTGCGCAGCATATTCATCTCTGCTATAATACCCCCTGTACAACTGCATGGACTGTTCGAAACCATCCAGTCCTAAAACAAAACTATGGGCCGAAGACATGCGCTGAGCATGCCTTCACGACGGCCTTATGCCGTTTTTCTCTTTTTGGGGATTTCATCCCCAAACCCCTTCTTCGCTTCGCGCCTGTTTAAACCCGTATTCTTCGGCCGGAAGGGCCTCGAATACTGCATAGCGAACGATTGGCAAGAAACGCATCAGGCTGTCCCCCGGAAAGGGAGAAAAACATGAACAACACCAATGCACTCACGCGCGGCGCGATCATCGCCGCGCTCTATGCGGTGATCACGCTGCTGCTCGCGCCCATCAGCTATGGCGAGGTACAGATTCGCCTCTCCGAGTCGCTGACGCTCCTGCCGGTCCTGCTGCCCGAGGCTGTGCCCGCGCTGGCGGTCGGTTGTCTGCTCTCCAATATCCTTGGCGGCGCGATGATCTTTGACGTCATCTTCGGCACGCTGGCGACGCTGCTGGCAGCCGTTTGCACGCGCCTTCTGCGCCGCAATCAGCTCGCCGCGAGCTTCATGCCTGTGCTCTACAACGGCGTGATCGTGGGCACCGTGGTGCATACCTGCTATGCGCCCATGATCGCCCTGCCGCTGTGCATGCTCTTTGTCGCCGCGGGCGAAGCCGTCTCCTGCATGCTGCTGGGGCCTATCGTGCTGCGCGCCGCCAGACGCATCCCCTCGAAAATGCTGCACAGCTGATTTATCCTTGACAATTCCGCCTCAGAGCGTTACTCTAAGAATAACCAGTTGCTTGTATACATACGGAACATATGATCATTTCAAGGAGGTTATTTCCTATGCGTATTGCGCTGATCAACGAAAACAGCCAGGCCGCCAAGAACGAGCTGATCCTCACCGCCCTGAAGAAGGTCGTCGAGCCGATGGGCCACACCGTGGACAACTACGGCATGTACACCGCGCAGGACGAAGCCCAGCTGACCTATGTGCAGGTCGGCATCCTCGGCGCGATCCTGCTCAACTCCGGCGCGGCCGATTATGTCATCACCGGCTGCGGCACCGGCGAAGGCGCCATGCTCGCCATGAACAGCTTCCCGAATGTCATCTGCGGCCACGTCGAGGACCCGGTTGACGCCTACACCTTCGCCCATGTCAACGACGGCAACGCCATCGCGCTCCCGTTCGCCAAGGGCTTCGGCTGGGGCGGCGAGCTGAATCTGGAGTACATCTTCGAGAAGCTCTTCGGCTTCGGTCATGGTCTGGGCTATCCGCGCGAGCGTGTCGTGCCGGAGCAGCGCAACAAGAAGATCCTCGACGCCGTGCGCGCGCACACCCTCAAGGACCTGATCACCTGCCTCGAAGGCATCGATCAGGATCTGGTCAAGGGCGCTGTCGCGGGCGGGAAGTTCCAGGAGCTCTTCTTCGCCAATGCCAAGGACGAGAAGATCGTCGAATACGTGAAGACGCTGCTGTAAGGACGGGGAACACGCCGGGCTGCCGCCCGGACCCGCCTGGGGACATCGTCCCCAGACCCCTTCTTCGCTTCGCGGCGGTTTTAAGATGCATAGTGAAAAGGCTTTCCCAAGCGGGAAAGCCTTTTTAATGATCAATAAAGCTGCATTTACATCCCTGGGGATGCATGAAGGGGCCGAAGCCCCTTCATATGAAATCCGCAGCAGCGACATGCGCGGTGCGAGGGAGCAAAGTCTGCCGCGCCCAGTGGGCGAAACAGGCAGACGAAGCTCGGAACTGTAAAGGAGCAACGTGAGTTGCGACTATTACTGTTCCCGGACTGGCTGCAAGCCGCTTCCTATATCATTTTCCGGCCGTGCGCACAGCGCACAGGAAAATGATGTAAACCACTTTAAGTATGCGAAGCAGACTTAAAGTGAATTTTCAAAGGCTTCGAAGAACTCCGGGCAGCTCCAGCCGCCGCAGCCGCACAGCGTATCGCCGGAGACCCCCAGCTGCAGCTTGAGGCCGTTTTCCAGCGTCACTGTCAGCGTCTGCTTGCGTGCCGTCGCATCCGCGCTCTTGAGCACGGCGTTATCCAGCAGCACGGCGATCACATCGTTTGCCTCGCCACCCGTAAGCTCGCCCACGCCGGACAGCTCTGCGCTCTTCACCTTGCCGCGCACGCTGAACGTATCCTCCAGGCTCGCGCCCGCCGGGCCCTTGCCCGCATAGCTCACCCGCTGGAACACACGCATGCTGCCGCCGACCTCGCAGGCGACCATGGTCGAATCCGCCATGCCGCGAACCGCGTACACGGCCGCGCCCGCCTCGGCCACATTGGAAAGGCCGGCGCTCATCTCCTTGGCCGAGGCCAAGGACGGCTGCTCGTCATACATAGCAATGCTGCCGACCTTGCCGCCCAGCAGCGAGGAGCCAATATCTCTGGGCGTTTCCAGCATCTGATACACAGCGCCGCCCACGCTCACCAGCGGGATATCGCCGCTGCCCTTGGCAAAGAGCGTCTGCGCCGGGCTTGCCGCGCGCACCTTGGCGTTATCGCCCAGATCGGCCATCAGCTCATTGCCCGCATAGGCAGCGTCTTCGCCTGCCGCGATCGTATTGATCGCCACGGCGACCGGCTCGCTTGCGACCATCGCCGTATTTTCGTTATCTTTTGCGTTCAGCCTCGGGGCCGTGATGCCGACGCACATCAGCGCCAGCGCAGCGCAGCAGATCGCCGGCACAAAGCGCCTGACCGGCGCTTTCCTCGCTGTTCTGCCTTCGGCGGCGGCGCGCTTGATTTTCAGGCGCATAGCCTCGTCAGCCTGCAGCCCGCCCAGCATCTCGTCTGCAACCGGTCCCAGCTGATCGAGTGATTTCGGATCAAACACCTGTAGCTTCCTCCTTTAACAGGACTTCCAATTTCTTCCTTGCCCTCGAAAGGCGGCTCGAGATCGTCCCTTCCGGAAGATCCAGCATTTGTGCGATTTCTGAAATTCCCAATCCCTGATAGTAATGCAGGAGCACGGTTTCGCGGAACGCGCCCGGCAGCTTATTCACCGCGCGCATCAGTTCTTCCTTTTCCTCCCGCTTTTCGATGGTTTCGTCCTGCGCGGGGATCATCTCCAGCGTCGGCGCGCCGAGCACCACGCGCCTCAGCCATGCGCCGCGCCACAGGTCGCGGCAGCTATTGACGGTCACCCGCAGCAGCCATGCCTTCTCCTTGCCGGGCTCGATCGTATGCCCGTGCGTATAGAGCTTGACAAACACATCCTGACAGACGTCCTCGGCCTTATGCCGGTCTGCCAGATAGAAATACGCCATGCGCAGCACGTCGCTGGCGTACTGCTCATACAGCGTCTCAAACTGCACAGAGTTCTTCTGCGCGCTCACGCTTTCATCCAATGTTTTCACTTCCTGCCTCTTACCAATATAAACGAATGAACTGCGTGTTTTCATCCGGGAAAAACAAAAAATTTTTGCAGAAAATATTATAGCCCAAACCGCCATCAAACGCAAGCCGCGGAAAGAACTGGCAGCAAGCGGGAAACGGGGAGGACGATTGGGGACGCTGTCCCCAAACCCCTGCAAGGGACATTGTCCCTTGACCCTTCTTCGCTTCGCGCCTGTTTCAAGCTGCATGGCGCAAAAAACGCCTTCCGCTTTCGCGAAAGGCGTGGATGGATATATGGGGTTTCCTGTGCCCTTTTCGTCCCGGCAGTATCCGAGCGCCCGTTGCGCGAAGGATACGGTTTCAGGATGCGCAGGCACGACATTCCTTCCAAGCCAGGCATCGGAGGGCCCTCCGCCTGAACGATGCCATGAGAAGCAGGCCAACGGCCACATGGTCCAGCGGACCGCTGGTTAAAAGCTTCTGCCGCCACCGCCGCCGCGGGAGCCGCCGCCGCCGAAACCGCCGCGCGAGCCGCCGCCAAAGCCCCGACCGCCGCCGAAGCCGCCGAAGCCACCGCCAAATCCGCCGCCCATCGGCGGACGCGGACTGCCAAATCCACCACGGTGCCCACCAAAGCCGCCGCCCATCGGCGGACGAGGGCCGCCAAACCCACGCGGGCCGCCGAAACCGCCGCCCATCGGCGGACGAGGCGGCTTGCGGCGCTTGTTTCTGCTGTCGCGGATCGCATCAAACAGCCAGCCCAGCAGCAGCCACTTCAGGCAGCAGCCGCCCTTGTCCTTGGTGATCGCATTGAACACCACGCTCACAACGATATACAGGAAGATGAATCCCAGAATGCCGCTGAACAAGCCGCCGCCACTCCTTTTCTGCGGATAGTATACTGTATGATCTGCCCCGTACACGACACCCGCGCTGTATGCGCCGTCATTGCCGCCAAGGGACAGCGTCTTGCCTTGTGCCCGGGCGATGTATTCGCACACGTCCTGATACAGGGCAACCATGCCCGCATCAAAGTCATTGTTGGCAAAGTAGTCAATATTCTGATCGATCAGCTCGCCGCAGGCGATGCCTGTGAGCGTGCGGTCGATGCCCTTGCCCGTGCCGATCTGGATGCGCCTGTCGCCGCGCGCAAGCAGCACGACCACACCGTTATCCTCGCCCTTTTCTCCGATGCCCCATTCATTGATGAGATCGGTGGCATAGTCCGCAGGGTCCATACCGTCCAGGAAATTGACCGCCACGGCGATCGCCTGCGCGCCCGTTGCCTCCTCCAGCGCCTGACCGTAGCGCTCGATCGTCGCGATATCGTTTGCATCCAGCACGTCTGCGCCAAAGTCATACGCATAGGCAAACGCTGCCGGCTTATCCGGCACATCCGCCAGCGCCGCGCCCAGCGCCATCGCCAGACAGAGCGCCAGCAAAAGCGAAATGATCTTCTTCATCTGTCGGTTCCTTCCTTCCACTTCAGCCGGCGAGAACCCGGAAAAATGCTCTATTCCATATCCGCCGAATCAAATACCCTCGTACATATCCGGCTGCGGCAGCAGGAACCTCGTGGGCAGGCTGTCGTAGAGCTTCTCCGCCTTCTCGGCCTTTTCGTTGTAGGCGCGCGCCTCCTGGCGCAGGAAGCTGCCCATCTCGGCAAAGCCATCCGCGGCGCGCATCATACTCCGCGCGTCCTCGCCTTCAAGCTCCATCGCCGTAAAATTGCTCACCGCCGCCGTCAGCTGCTGATCCGCCCGGCTGATCTCTCTGGCGGTTTTCGCCTCTTCCAGCGCTTGTGCAGCATTGTAGAGTGTCTGCACCTCGCCAAGGCCAAGCCTGTCGGCGACCGACGCCACATTCATCGCCGCATCAATGCGATCCTCCACGATGCTCTTCACATCGCCCTGACGGATGAAATCCTTCGGCGTCGCGTTTTGAAGCGCGCGGAAATTGCCGGCAAACAGGGCAAGCACCAGCATAACCAGCATGATCGCAATGCCTGCCGCCCGCGGAATATCATGCAGCTTTTCCTTCAGGCTGCCATTTTTCTTCTCAGGCATATTCTGCTTCTTCGGGGCGCCCTGCGGCGGCCTCTCCTGCGTGCGCTTATATGCCTGCTGTGCAGCGCCTGCTGCCATGGACAACAGCTCCTTTCATTCCGTCATGCCTGCATCGCGCGCGCCTTCAGGCCCGCCTCAATGCTCTCCAGCTCCTCCAGCAGCTCCGCAGCCGTCTGCTCGGCCCGCTCCTGCTCGCTTTTTTTCGCCGCGCTTACATATGCGTTTTTCTGCGCGTGCAGCTCCTGCGCACCCTCGCGGATGCCACGCATAGCGTCTTTTTCCGTCCTCTGATGCATCCGCAGCGAATCCGTCGCCCGGGCAAGCCCCAGCGCGGCCGCCATCTGGCTCTTCCACAGCGGGATCGTCACTTCCAGCGCGGTCCTCAGCTTTTCGCAGGTGACGCTGTCGCTGGACTGCACCACGCGGATCTGCGCCGCCAGCTGCGTGCTGGCCAACTGCGTCAGGCGGATATCCTCCACGCGCCGCTCCAGCCGGGAGACGACATGCGCCGCCTCGCCGCGCGCTTTGGCCTGGCGGATCGCTTCCTCGCCCACGACGATCAGCGAGCACAGCTCGCGATAGAGGCCTTCATTGCGCGCATAGACCCGCTCCAGCAACGCGCTGTCGCGCATGAGCATCACGCGCCTATCGGTCATCTCGTTCGCACAGGCGCTGATCTTCGGCTCCGCCTTTTCATACGCCGCGCGCACCTGATCAAGGCTCTGCGCGCCGCCAAACATCCTGCGCAGCAGGCCCTTCGCCTGCGCGCCAAAGGAACAGGCGCGGATCTGCTCGGAAAGCGTCTGCATCGCCGCGCTCAGATCGCCCGTATCCTTTTGCAGCATCTGGGAAAGCGCGATATCCGAAAACGCGCCCATCTCCTTCTGCGCCCGCGCGCCAAAGCCCGCGACCTCCGCGCTGCTGTGCACGTCGATCTTCGCCGCCATCGCGCGGATACGCGACTGCATGCCCTCATCCAGCTGTGAAATCTCGGGCACGACGCCCTGCTCCGGCACGAGCGCAAACTGCGAAAACTCGCCCATCAGCGGCCCTCCTGCGCAAACAGCGATGCAAAGGGATCCTCTCCCTCAGACTGCGTTTTTTCCTGCGATTCCTGCTCCCGGGCAAGCAGGCCATCGCCTGCGAGCATCTCGCTGAGCACGTCCATCTCGCTTTCCAGGCTGATGAACCGGAACTCATTGAGCGCATCCAGCTGTTTATGGAAAGCCGTCTGCACATTGGCCATCGCCGTGCGGATCTTCTGCGCAATCGCCGCACTCTGGCCGGCGTTCACCTCGCCCTCCAGCCGCGCGCGCGCTTCAAGCAGCTTGAGCGTCGCCGGGAGATAATAGCGCAGGAACGTGCGCAGAGAGGAGAGCATATTGGGCTGGTCCTCCAGCCGCGCAAGAATCGTGCGGCACGTCGCTTCGATATCCGCAATCTGCGCGGAGAGCGCCTCCTCCGCGATCGCATCGTTCGCCTGCGCGATTGCGTCCAGCTGCGCGCGCGCCTCGCTGATGAGCGCATCCACTTCGGCGCTTCCGCTTCTGGGCACGCGCTCCACCTCAATCTCGCGGGCGGGGAACAGCTTTTTTCCGCCCAGATAGCCAAGCGCAAACGCCGCCGCCGCGATCACATAGCTCAGCAGGCCGCCAAGGCCGATCGTCAGCGCCACAAGCAGCACCGCCGTACCCGCAAGGACATACGGAGCGCCGGAGAGAATGGTCCTCTTTTCCATACTTTCCCTTTCTGCCCCGTCAGTCGGAGCTGGTGCGGAACATCGCGTTGGTATGCACCTGCGTGGGCAGCGCGTCATAGCTCATCCATTGCTCCGCCAGCGCGCTCTCCACGCCAAAGCGCACGAGCACCTTGCCGCCCGCGGGAATGCCCACGTCCTGCAGGTTGCGTCCGTCGGCATAGACCATCTGGCCCGCATCCGTATACAGGCCGATAGAGATCGCTGCATTGTACGCATCCGCATCCGTCGGATTGGAAATTTCACACACGACGCTCATCTCGCCGCTTTCGTCGTCGATCTCCACATAGGACTGCGTGTCAAGCGCCTCGCCCGCGTAAGCGGAGTTGATCGTCAGATAGCGGACGGTGTATTCCAGTCCCGTCACCTGGGGCATGGATTCGAAGGGCACGATATCAAACAGATAGCCATCCGCGCCCGGCGCCACGAAATACGGCCACAGCTGGGAAACATCCTCCACAGCCACCGGCTCTTCGCCGCTGAAGATCTGGAACGTGCCCTCGTCCAGGCACAGCACCTGATCGCTATTGTTGTGCACGCGCGCAAAGCAGTACACCAGATAGTATTCTCCGGACTCCACGATGCTGCAGGAAGACTGCACGATCACGCCCGGCTCCTCGGCATATGCCGGCGCCGCAAGCGCAAAGATGATCAGCAAGGCAATCGTCAAAAATTTCTTCATGTTCATTCCTCCCGCCCGGTCACAGGCATATCTTGCAGCCTGGATCGACTGCTGTTGGTTTCAGTATATCATGGTTTGTTTTTCGCCGCAAGCTGACCCTGCGCACAATGTCGCCGGGCACGCTTCACTTATACAATCGGCAATATGCGGCATTCTGTTTTGCATCATAAAGGCGCGGACAGGCAGGCTTTCGCCCGCGCCCATCCGCGCCCGGTTTTGATTCTCAGGGATTGACCTGACGGCGCACGCCGTCCTCGCTGACCACCGTCACCGGCGCATCCTCGCCGCTCACGCACAGCTGCTCCGCATCCTCAAGGCCCAGCGCCGCGCGCACGGCCTCCAGCTCGCTGACCATATAGTGCGCGCGCACATAGCGATTCAGATCCGCCACGACGATCTCTACGATGCCCAGATTATTCAGGGCGTCGACCGCCGGCTGATCCAGCTGCATCGTAATCACGTCGCCGCTCTGGGACGCCTGCAGATACAGGCACATGCTGTCCGGATCAGAGGGCGCAGCCTTGAGCATCTCGCGGAAGGTAACCTCGTCGCCCATCGGCGTATGCAGGCGCAGATTGAGCATCACGCCGCCAAGGCGAGCCTGACGCAGCCAGCTGTTGCTCACGTTCACGCCGCGATACGGCCCCGCCTTCCTGAAGGACGGCAGGCGCTCGGCAATCTCCTGCGCCTCAACAGAATTGGGCACATGCGCGGAGGTCTCTGCGGCCAGCATGGAAACCGGCGCGATCGTCATCGCCGCGCAGAGGGCGGCAGCGGCGAGAATTCTTGTGTTCTTCTTGGCGTTCATGGCAAGGTGCCCCTTTCTTCGCTCCTGTGTATGATCAGTCGACCAGATAGTGTTCTTGCGGATCCGGCGTTTCTCTGGGCGTCACGCCGACATAGATTTTCGGCGTCATCGCTTTGTAGGTATCGGTATATTTCTTTTCGCGGCTGATTTCCAGCCCCTTGGAATCCATGGTCACCAGATAGACGTCCACGACATGACCCTCATGGCCGTCGCTCGTCTGCTTCATCTCATCGTTATAGATGACGTACTCGGCATTCTTGTCCGGGATATACGTCGGCTCCGGCACGGGAATTTCCTCCACAACCTCGCTCTCGAGCTTGTAGGAGTAGCCGTTGGGATCCGGCCGGCCATGGATAGTGAACTTGGTGTGCCAGTAGCCCTTCTTCTTGTAATACTCGGTGGAGATATAGATGTCCGCGTTGGTCGTGTTTTTAAAGACGAAATCCAGTCGGTCATCCTGTACCGTCGCATCCATGCCAAGCGGCACATAATTGGACGCCAGCGAATGCTGATAGCGCGTCCTGATCTCCAAGCCCGCATTCACCACTGCGTTATACAGCGTCGAGGAAACCTGACAGATGCCGCCGCCCACGCCCGTGCGATAATCGCCGTAGGCAAGCTCCGGCGCATCGGCATAGCCGTTGGAATAGGTGCGCTTGCCGGCGACCTTGTTGAAGGACACCTGCTCGCCGGACTTGATGATCAGCTTATCAAAGCGCTTGGTACCGTTTTCGATATTGATGAAGCGGCCCGGATCGCTCGTCGCGCCGATCGCCGTCTCATACGAGCTCAGCTGGACGATCTGTCCCTCGAGATAGGCGCGCGTAACCGGCGCCTGCACGACCGTCGGCGTCAGATCGACCACGCCGGACTGCAGCGTATCGACCATCGCGCAGATGCGCTCGTTGAGGCCGGTGATGTCCAGTTCGCGGCCCGGCACGTCGTCCGTATAGGAGAACGGCGGCCATTTGGTATCGTCATTGATGCGCGTAGCGCTCACCGGCGCCTGATCGACCTCCTGCTTGATCTGCGCAAGGATCTGATTGACGCTGGAGAGGTCATAGGTCAGCGTCGTATGCCGCATGACTGGCTCCTCGCTGAGCGCCTTCACCTGCTTATAGCGCTCGGAAGACGAGCCCATATGGCCGATCGCCCAGAGCTGATCGAGCTGATCCGCCACATCGTACTGCATCTTCAGGTCGTCGCCGGTGATGTCCCAGCTGCGTCCGTCCTGCGTGCGCAGCGTGATGCGCCAGGAGGACACCAGGCTGGATACCTGCTGGGTGACAACGGCGCGCGCCTCGTCGAGCGTCTTGCCTTCCAGCGGAATGTCATTGACAAAGATATTATGATAGAACACGTCGCTGCCGCGGTCAAGCGTCCGCTTGATATCGACCAGGCGGCCCATGCCGACTGCGCCCGCTGCCATCAGCGCCATCAGCGCCAGCGCGGCGATCGCGCCCAGCACAGTCTTGCGGATTCTGGCCCTGCGCCGGGCAATAGCCTTTTTGCTCATCTTGCGCGGGGCGCTTTTCGCCGGCCTTGCGCCGGTTCTTTCCTTCTTCGGCGCAGCCGTGCCGGACCTCTTTCTTTCGTCCGTTTTCTTCTCAGCTGCGTGGCCCTCGCTCCGGGATGCGATGGGTTTCTTTTCGGTTTTCTCTTCCTGCGCTGCGGCCCTCGCCGCCGGAGCGCCCCTGCGCTCCGCCGCGCCCGATACGCGGTTTGCGGATACCATCCAGTCCGGATCGTCGTCGTCGGATATGACGATGCGGTGCAGCTCCTTGGGAATCTCCTGCGCCTTCGGCTCAGGCTGCAGCGTCAGCTTCTCTTCCGGATCAGGGATCGATTCGATCGCCTGCGGTCTTCTTCTTCGGTGCGGCTGTCTGCTGTCAGACACAGCCTTCACCTCCTTCTGGCAAAAAGCGGGCACACTGCCCGGTCATTTATATAATCAGTCAATCTATATCATACTTCATTTTTCTGCCGCATGCAAGCATTTCTTTGCTTTGCCGCGCATATGATACATGTTCTGCCTATATGACGATGCAAAGCGCCCTTTTGTTCCGTCCTCTGGCCGCTATACAACTTTTTTCATTTCAGGTATTGACAAGCGCACCTGTTTTGAATATAATAAATCCGTTGCATCCGAGATGCATCAATTGAATATGCGGTAGTGCTGGAATTGGCAGACAGGCACGTTTGAGGGGCGTGTGTTGTATGACGTATGGGTTCAAGTCCCATCTACCGCACCACACAGGAGATCAGATCGATCTCCTGTTTTTTTGTTTCTTCCTCAGCATTTCCATAAAGAATAAACCTTCCGGAAGCCCGGAAGGTTTTTCGGTTTATTTAGCCCTGAGCGAATTGACCACCAGCGCACAGAAGATGATCGCAAAGCCCAGCAGCATGGTCGCCGTGAGCGTCTCACCCAGCAGCAGCCACGAGGCCAGCGCGCCGAAGACCGACTCCAGCGAGAGCAGGATCGCCGCATGCGAGGAAGGCGCCATGCTCTGGCCGATATTCTGCAGGCTCATCGCCACCGTCGTGGAGAAGACCGACAAATAAAGCAGGCCGCCTGCGGTGCTCATGTTCATCGAAAACGGCATGCCGCGCTCAAAGAGCATGGAATAGACAAAGGCAAACGCCGCAGCAAACGCAAACTGCAGCACGATCAGCGCGTATGTGTTCGTCTTCCTCTGGCAGCGCTCCACAGCCATGATATGCGCTGCGAAGAGCACGCCGCTCATCAGCGTGAATAGATCGCCCAGGTTCAGTCCGCCGCTCTCACCATCCAGCGAGAGGCAGCCGATGCCCGCGAGCATCATGCCCGCCGCCATGAAATTCTTCGCATTGAGCTTCTCGCGGAAAACCAGCGCACAGCCAAAGGGCACCAGCAGCACATACACCGTCGTCAGGAAAGCGTTCTTGCCCGCCGTCGTCATGCTCAGGCCAATTGTCTGCACGATATACGCGCCGCACAGCAGCGCTCCCACGATCGCGCCCCGCCGCACATCCTCGCGCGCAAGGCCCCCCAGATGCTTTCTGAACATGATTGCCGTGAGCACCGAGGCGATCGAGTAGCGAATCGCGATGATCGCGCCCGGCGGCACGCAGTCCAGCGTGTTTTTCATGACCACAAAGCCCGTACCCCAGATGAATGCGGTCAATACCAGAATGGCGTCCGCCATCAGTTCCCGTTTTGTCATCCAATTCCCTGCTCCCATCCCGACAGAGTTCCCGTATTTTCGCCGTATGCAGGCTATTGTACCACATCCCGCGCGCAAAGAAAAGCTTTACACCCCTGCCGATTTGGTGTATCATTTGAATCAGAATAACTGTTCTGTATGAAACGCACGACAAAGGAGCGATCAATATGGATAACAACATGATTCCGAACCTGATGCTGCCCGACGACGAGCCGACCCCCGTCGCCGCTCCCGCTGAAGCGGCGGCCGCTCCGGCGCCCGCTGCTGCCGCCGTTGCGGCTGCTCCCGCCCCTGTGCAGGAGGAGACCGCCGAGCCGGTTGCCGCCGAGGACGACGCGCTCAATTTTGACAACCTCACCGAGCAGGAAAAGGCCGCTGTGCTCGCCTTTGTCGAGCGCATCGATATCCATAACAGCGAAACCGTGCTCAAGTACGGCAACGCCGCGCAGATGAAGATCTCCCAGTTCTCCGACAAGATCCTCGCCGATGTAAAGACCAAGGACACCGGCGCGATCTCCGACATGCTGACCAGCCTGGTTGCCGAGCTCAAGGGCTTTGATGTGGACGAGGGCAAGCGCGGCGGCTTCTTCGGCCTGTTCAAGAAGACCGGCCTGAACCTCACGCAGCTCAAGGCCAAGTACGACAAGGTTGAAGAGAACGTGATGGAGATCGTAAACGCCCTCACCGGCCATCAGAAGCAGCTGATCTCCGATGCGGCGATGCTCGACGAGCTTTACAGGCAGAACGAGCAGTACTATCACGAGCTGACGCTCTACATCATCGCCGGCGAACTCAAGCTCAAGCGCCTGCGCGAGGAAGAGCTGCCGCCGCTGCTGGCCAAGGCGCAGGAGACCGCCAACCCTGCCGACGCGCAGGCCGCCAGCGACTTCTCCCAGCTGATCGAGCGCTTTGACAAGCGCATCCACGATCTCAAGCTCACGCGCATGGTTTCCGTGCAGATGGGCCCACAGATCCGCCTGATGCAGACCAACGACAACGTGCTCGCCGAGCGCATCCAGTCCACCATCGCCAACACCATTCCGCTGTGGAAGAGCCAGATGGTCATCTCCATGGGCATGCAGCACGCCGAGGAAGCGCTCAAGGCGCAGCAGGCCGTCACCGACATGACCAACGAGCTGCTGCGTGCCAACGCCGAGCGCCTGAAGGTTGGCACGATCGAGACCGCGAAGGAAGCCGAGCGCGGCGTGGTCGATCTGGAGACCATCCGCACGGCCAATACCGCGCTGATCGATACCCTGAACGAGGTGCAGAAGATTCAGCGCGAGGGCGCGCTCAAGCGCGCCGAGGCGTCCGCGGAGCTGAGCCGTTTGGAGAAGCAGCTGCGCGACAAGGTGCTGGAGATCAACAATCCGTAATCAACGCGCGACAAAGGCCGCAAAGCAGGCATCGCTTTGCGGTCTTTTTCATCAGGGAGATCTGCCATGAGCAAAACAAAAACCTACGCGCCCGTCAAGCCCGCGCGCAGCTACGCCGAGCAGGCGAAGCGTCTGCTGGACGTACACAATCTGAGCACGGAAAACGAAGACCGCGCGCGCCACATCCTTTCCACGGTCAATTATTACCGCCTGACGACCTACGGCAAGCACCTGCGCCGCCAGGACGATCCCGAGCGCTTCATCGACGGCGTGACGCTGGACGATCTGTACGACCTGTATCAGTTCGACATGGGGCTGCGCCATCAGATCCTGCCCGTGCTGGAGTTTTTCGAGGTGCAGCTGCGCGCGAAGATCTCCTATCATCTGGCGATGACCTACGGCTCTGTCGGCTACACAAACGCGGCCAACTTCCGCCTGGACCGGCAGTCCCAGGGCTCGCACAAGAGCCTGATGAACAAATTCCGCATCGAAGTCGACCGCGAGGACGATCTGGCCTTCGTGCGCCATCATCAGACGAAATACGGCGGCAAGTTCCCGATCTGGGCGGCGGTGGAGCTGTTCTCCTTCGGCATGATCGCCCAGCTGTTCGACATCCTGACCGAGGAGGATCAGTGGGCGATCAGCAAGCAGTATCGTCTTTCGCCCGAGGAGCTGGACGCGCTCATCAGCGCCGCCGTCGATGTGCGCAACATCTGCGCGCACTACGGCAGGCTGTACAATCAGCCGATGGACGACCGGGTGATTCTGCTGCCCAAGTATGCGCAGTACGAGAGCGACTATGTCTTTCCGATTCTGCTGATGCTCAAGGTGCCCGCCGGCGGGCATCGGGTGTACAGCGATATGATTCGGGGGATTGCCGCCTTGGAGAAGGAATTCCCAACGGCAGACCTGAGCCTGTGCGGGTTCCCCGGGGATTGGGAGGATATACTCAGGAATCTTTGATCGCAAAAGGGAGATAGTGCGCAGGAAGGATATAGGCGGAATTGTAAACTGAATAAGCAACTTCAGCGCCCGCAGGCTCCCTCAGTCAGCTTCGCTGACAGCTCCCTCCCGGAGGGAGCCTCCTCGTATACGCTTCGCTTATAAATCAGCGCTGCTGATGCGCAAAAGATT
>SVGO01000066.1 GCA_015056305.1 Clostridiales bacterium
GTAAGTGGTATGTGTTCTACCATCGCCAGACCAACCGCCATTTCTTCTCCCGTCAGGCCTGCGCGGAGGAGATATACTTCGACGGCGAGCGCTTCCATCAGGCGGAGATCACCTCCTGCGGCCTCAACGGCGGCCCGCTGAGGGACGAGGGTGCGTATGAGGCGCGCATCGCCTGCCATCTCTATTCGAAAAACGGCACCACTGAAAGCCTGCCGGATCAGCAGAATGAAAACCATCCCGCTTTCACCCAGGATGGTGAGGACCGCATGGACAATCCCAATCAGTACATCAGCAACATGGTGGACGGCGCAACTGCCGGCTATCGCTATTTCGATTTTGCCTCGGCGAAGACCATCTCCGTGGAGATCCGCGGCAGCGCGACGGGTGCGTTTGTTGTGCGCGACGGACGCGGCGGAAGCGTTGCGGCGCGGATCCCTGTTGCGCCCTGCGCGCAGTGGACGACCTTCAGCGCGCCGCTGGATATTCAGGAAGGCAAAAAGGCCCTGTATTTCACCTACGAGGGCGAGGGCGCAGCGGACTTCATCCGCTTCAGCTTCGGCGCGTAACCGGATATAAATCGTTTGCAGACCAGCGATAGAAATGCCGCTGGTCTTTTTTATCCTCGAATACGTGCGTATATATTTCCTTGAGAGGAAACGGAGAATGATCTTGTATTATGGAAGAATAAACAGTATAATGATTTGGATATAAATACAAAACAGATATCGGAGTGCCAGATATGAATAATAACAGGAAGGGCTTTCCCGTCCCGCATGTGTATGTGATCCTGCTGAGCCTGATCGCGCTGTGCAGCCTGCTGACATATGTCGTCCCCGCTGGACGGTATGATATGATGATGGCCGGCGGCCGAGAGGTCGTCGACGCATCGACGTATCATGTCGTCGAATCCACGTCGGTGACGCTCATGCAGATGCTCTCCGCCGTGCCGCGCGGCATGACGGAAAGCGCGCAGATCATCTTCTTCATCTTTATTGTCGGCGGTGCGTTTGCCGTCCTGCAGAAGACTGGTGCCATTGAGGCAGGTATCGGCAAGGTCTGCCAGCTTTTGAAGGGCAGGACGCTGCTGCTTCTGCCGGTGATCGTACTGCTGTTTTCGCTGGGTGGCGCTGTGTTCGGCATGTCCGAGGAGACGATTCCGTTCATCCCGATCTTTGTCTCCCTGTGCATTGCCATGGGCTATGACTCACTGACCGGCACGGCGATTGTCTTCTGCGGCGCGGGCGCGGGTTATGCCGGCGCGTTCATGAATCCGTTCACCATGCAGGTGGCGCAGGGCATCGCGGGCCTGCCGATTCTCTCCGGCATGGGATATCGCGTGGTTATGTATGTGACGTATCTGCTGGTGACCAGCGCGTTCATCATGATGTATGCCAGCCGGGTGAAGAAAAGCCCCGAGATCTCTCCGATGTATCACGAGGATCAACTCCGCGAGGATGTCATCGATCTGAACAACTTGAAGCCTTTCGGCGGCCGGGAGAAGGCGATCCTCGCCGTGTTTGCGGTGTCGATTGCGCTGCTGGTCTTCGGCGTGGTGCGCTGGGGTTGGTATATGGACGAGATTTCCGCGCTGTTCATCGGCATGGCGATCGTCACGGCCCTTGTCGCGCGGATGACGCCCAATGAGTTTGCCGTGACCTTTGGCAATGGCATGGCGGAGATCGCCTCCGGCGCGCTGGTGGTCGGCTTTGCGCGCGGCCTGCTCGTCGTGCTGACCGACGGCAATATCCTGCATACGATTCTCCATGCGGCGGCGAGCGTTCTGGAGCGCCTGCCCTCGATGGTCTCGGCGGTGGGCATGTATGTGTTCCAGTGCCTGCTCAATTTCCTGGTACCCTCCGGCTCCGGTCAGGCGGCGGTGTCGATCCCGATCATGGCGCCGCTGGGTGATCTCGTCGGCGTGACCCGCCAGACGGCCTGCATCGCCTTCCAGCTTGGCGATGCGATCTCCAATATCTTCACGCCGACTTCCGGCTTCTTCATGGCCGGCCTTGCGCTGGCAAAGATCCCGTGGACGAAGTGGGCAAAGTGGATTCTTCCGCTCATCGGCATCCAGTATACATTGGGCGCCGTGTTCGTGATGATCGCGCATATGATCGGCCTTGGTCCGTTTTAAGGAAAAGGAAGGCGATAGGGCTGCCGCCCTATGACCCGCCAAGGGACTTCGCCCCTTGACCTCATGCTCGCTTCGCGGTTGTATAAAGAGGCTTTGTGAAGGCGGATATTATCTGCCTGCGCAGTGATACTCTCCCCTTGAGCGAATGCAGTTCGCTTCTGTAACGCAGCTTATAGCCGCCGCGAAGCGGAGGGAGGGGTTTGGGGACTGTGTCCCCAAGCAGGTCTGGGCGGCAGACCAGCGTATTTCCCCATAGTAAGTTCAGGAGATGAAATCATGAAAACCTATCGCATATTCATCATCAATCCGGGCTCGACCTCGACTAAGCTTTCGATGTTCGAAAACGAGCGCTGCCTCTTTACCGAGGATACGTTCCATGATTCCTCCGTTCTGCTTCAGTTCCCTTCGATCAACGATCAGCTTGATTACCGTATGGCGGTCGTGCACAAGTTCCTTGAGGAGCGGGGGATCGACCTCACCGGCGTGGACGCGATCGTGGGCCGCGGCGGCGGATGCTGTTCGATCCTCGGCGGCGTGTACCGCATCGACGACAAGCTCATCGAGGACACGCGAAACTGCGCCGGCGGTCTGTATCACTCGTCCATGCTCGGCGTGCAGATGGCCAAGGCGCTGCACGATCAATACGGCGGCGAGATGCTGATGATGGACCCGCCGGTGGTGGACGAGCTGTGCGATCTGGCGCGCGTAACCGGCGTCAGGGGCGTATACCGCACGGCGATCTCCCATGCGCTCAATCTCAAGGAGACAGCGCGCCGCCATGCGCGCAGCCTCGGCATGCGCTATGAGGACTGCAATCTCATCGTCTGCCATATCGACGGCGGCATCTCCGTGACCGCGCATCATCATGGCCGCATGATTGACGGTATCGACGCGGGCGGCGGCGAAGGCCCGTTCACGCCCACGCGCATTGGCTCCATGGCGGTGACCGATGTGATTGGCGCGCTGAGCAACCGTACACCGCAGGAGATCAAGAAGCTTTGCTCGCAGGCCGGCGGCCTGACCAGCCATTTTGGCACGTCCAATTCCGACGTGGTGCATGCCCTGGTGGAGCAGGGCGATACCCGCGCCGTGCGCGTCTGGCAGGCCATGATCTATCAGGTCTGCAAGTCCATCGGCTCGATGGCCGCCGTGCTGGAGGGCAGGGTCGACGGCATCGTGCTCACGGGTGGCCTGCTGCGCTTTGACGATGTGCTTGATGGTATCAAGCACCGCTGCGGCTGGATCGCCCCGGTGACCGCTTATCCCGGCGAATTCGAGCAGGAGGCCATGGCGGCCGGCGCGATGCGCGTGCTCACCGGCGAGGAGGAGTCGCTCATTTATCCGGGAAGGCCCGTGTGGAGCGGGTTTGATGACGAGAAATAACGGAGGGGACGAAGAGGGACGTTGGGACTGCCGTTCCAAACCCTGCCTGAGGGACAGCGTCCCTCAGACTCCCTGTTACGCTTCGCGGCGGATTGAAGATTGCGTGCAACAGCCCCATGACTGCGGTCATGGGGCTGTTTGAGCGGTTTGATATAACGAAACACATCGATTGAAAAATGGCGATATGTTTGCTATAATTGAGAAAAAGAAGCCCAAAGGAGGCTGCAATATGGATAACTTTACGTTTTATGCGCCGACGTATTTTGCCTTCGGCAGGGATACCGAGCAGGATACCGGCAAGTATGTCAGGCGCTTTGGCGGCAGCAAGGTGCTCGTGCATTTCGGCGGCGGCAGCGTTGTGCGCTCAGGTCTGCTCGATCGCGTGAAGAAGTCGCTGGAGGGCGAAGGCATCGCCTATGTGGAACTGGGCGGCGTTAAGCCCAATCCGCGCAGCGGTCTGGTGTATGAGGGCATCGAGCTGTGCCGCAGGGAGGGCGTCGATTTCGTTCTCGCCGTGGGCGGCGGCAGCACCATCGACTCGGCCAAGGCCATCGCCGCGGGCGCGGTTTATGATGGCGATTTCTGGGATTACTACCAGGGCAAGCTCGTCGAGCATGCGCTGCCGCTGGGTACTGTGCTGACCATCGCCGCTGCGGGCAGTGAGGGCTCTCCGGACTCCGTCATCACCCATGAAAACGGCATGTTCAAGCGCGGCGCGACTGGCGAAGGCCTGCGCCCGAAGTTCACGATTCTCAATCCTGCGCTCACGCAGACGCTGCCGCCGTATCAGACGGCCTGCGGCGTGACGGATATCATGGCGCATCTCTACGAGCGCTATCTGACCAACACCACCGATGTGGAGTGCACCGACCGCATGATCGAAGCGCTGATGCTCACGATGATCAATGAGGCGCCGAAGGTCATGGCCGACCCGAACGACTATCAGGCGCGCGCGAACATCCTGTGGGCAGGCATGATGGCGCACAACAACTCCTGCGGCGTGGGCCGCAGCCAGGACTGGGCCAGCCACGACATCGAGCATGAGCTTTCTGCAGTCTACGACTGCGCGCATGGCGCGGGTCTTGCCGTGGTGATGCCGGCCGTCTTCACCTATAACATGCAGCACAACGTCATGCGCTTTGCGCAGGCTGCGGTTCGCGTGTGGGGCTGCGAGATGGACTTTGCCCATCCCGAGCGCACGGCGAAGGCTGGTATCGAAGCGCTGCGCAGCTTCCTGATCTCCATCGGCATGCCCAAGAACTTTGCCGAGCTGGGCGCGAAGGAAGAGGATATCGAGAAGATGGCCCATTCCGCCTGCCATGGCGATGCTCGCACCGGCAGCATCGGCGGCTTCGTGAGCCTCAATCAGCAGGACGTGGAGAATATCTATCGCCTGATGCTCTGATTCTCAATGGAATAAACAACAAACCCACCGGATGTCCGGTGGGTTTGTTGTATGATGAGAAATCATACGATTATCAAATTGATTTAAGCCCGCGCGAAGCGAAGAAGGGGGTCTGAGGGATGAAATCCCTCAGACAGGTTGGGGCGGCAGCCCAACGTATCTTTTGGGTGCAGCACACTTATTTGATCTTTTCCACGGTCCAGACCTTGCCGTCGGTAGCCAGGCGGGTGATCTGATTAGCGGTCATCTGATAGGGGATCTTGCGCTCCTTGAGCTGCAGGATGCCCTCGCTCTTCGCGTCGCCGCAGGTGCACATCACCAGCGAAGGGGAGACCATGTCCAGGAATCCGGCCTGCATGGGCTTGTAGCCGTGGTGCGGAAACTTGAGGATATCGGCGCGCAGGTCAAGATTCTCCGCCTCCTCGATGAGCAGCGTCTGCGCCGCAGCCTGAATATCGCCGGTGAAGAAGATCCGGCGCTCGCCGTACTGGATCATCAGCATAACGGATTTGTTGTTCACGCGCGGCAGATGCTCGTCGGTTCGCTGATAGACGGTGATGCGCACGTCGCCGAAGTCGATCGTGTCGCCGCTATGCACGCGGCGCAGCGGGATGCCCATCTCGTGCAGATCGCTGTAGACTTTGAAACGCACCTCGTCGCCGGAGTCGTGATCCTCCGGGAAGCCCAGCAGGAATTCGCCGGCCGGGATCTCCTTGAGCACATGGTTGAAGCCGCCGATGTGGTCGGCGTCCGGATGGGAATTGACGGCATAGGTCAGCTCGGTAACCCCAAGTTTATTCAGCAAGGCCTTGGTCTGCTTCCATTGGTTGCCCGCGCAGTCGATGAGCATGCTGTATTCGCCGTAGCGGACAAATGCGGCATCGCAGCCGAAAACCTGGGGAAAATAGACCTCCAGGAGCTGCGCCTCCTCAGGAAAGGTGAAGTCGGCATGATCGCCGCGGGTCTTGTTGAGGATGATCTCCTCAGCACATGCGCATGCGCAGCAGAGGAAAAGCAGCGTGAGACAGAGGATCAGAATTCGCTTCATGTGTGTTCTTCCTTTTGTTGATCGTTTGCGCATGGCAGCGCTCCTTGCATTATACGGTGGTTTGCCGCACGGGTCAATCGGTTTGCGCGGGAAACGCATATTATTCTTGAATTCTGAACGAAGGAGAGGTACATTGCAGGAAATTTTCATCGAAAAAAAGGAAAGTGATGGCAGGAAGGCGAATCCACTCTTCGTCTGATATATAGAATAAACCGAGAGGATGGGATACGAATGAAGAGAATGATGCGTATCGTGCTCGCGCTGTGCATGCTTTGCAGCGCAGCTCTGGCCGACGGCAGCAGCGACTGGCTCTATAGCCACATGAATGGCTATGTGCAGTTGGCGTCCTATGCGGGGGATTATGATGGATATGTCAGCGTGGATGGGCTTGGCGGCGCTACGACGGCGGATATGTTCACGGTAACGGTCATCAGCAAGAATGCCAGTGTCTGGGCTGAGCCGAAGACGAACAGCAAGAAGCTCGCCTCTGCGGCGCACGGTAAGAATCTGGAGATCCGCTGGGATAATGATGGGGAATGTCTGTATGAAAACGGTTTCTATGGCGTGGAATATGATGGCAAGAAGGGCTGGATCAACGAGGACTATGTCGTGCTCAATAATCTGACCATTACGCTGCTGGAGAGCAATGTGCCTGCCTATATCGCGCCGGACAAGGACAGCAAGAAGGTCGGATCCCTCAGCAAGCTGACCAGTTATCGCGTCATCGGCTTCTATGATGACTTCTATATCATCAATCTGCGCGATGCTGCGGCTGCGTTCATCCCCATGAGCGTCCTGCACAGGGATAATACGTTTGACCGTTATTTCCACGGGGGCGGCGTCTATCGCCGTAACGTCCCGACCAACGGCAAGGTAAAGCTGCGCACCGGCCCGGGCAGCCGCTATCCGGAGATCCGTACGCTCAAGGCGGGTGCGAAGGTGACGGTTTATGATGTAATCGACGGCTGGTATATGATCAGCGATGATGAAAACAATACCTGGGCGTTCATCGCGCCGGATTCGCTGGATCTGTAACTAAAAAGAGAAGCAGCAAAAAAGCCGCCCATGTCGGGCGGCTTTTATCACAGCAGAAGGCACAGCAGCGGCAGCGTGACAAGCGAAAACAGCGTGGTCAGGAAGATCAGGCAGGATGCAAACGGCGCGTCGCCGTCGTATTTGGCGGCAAGGATGGCCGTCGTGGTGCCGGCAGGCATGCCGGAGGCCAGCACCATGACGCCGCAGATCATCGGATCAATGGGCATGGGCAGCAGTATGATAAACACTGCCAGCGGAATAAGCACAAGCCGCGCGAACGTATACCACCACATCATGCCGTCTTTGAGATTGATATGCTCCGCGCCGGCGAGAATGCTGCCGATGACGAGCATGGATATGCAAGTGTTGCAGCTGCTTGCGCCCGAGAGCGCCTTTTGCAGCGGCTGCGGCAGGGTGGGATTGCCGCTGAGCATCAGCGCAAAGCCAATGAATACCGCCGCGATGCACGGATGGGTCGCCAGTTTTTTGAGTATGCTCCTGGAATCCGTGGTCGTGAAAAGCGAAAGCCCGGCCGACCACATCACCACCCGCTGAGGGATCAGCACCACGGAGGTCAGCAGCGTACCCATCGGGCCGTAAAGGCCGCCGATGATCGGGATGCCCAGAAAGCCTGCATTGGAGCAGACCGTTGCATAGCGCAGGCACGCCAGGCGCGGTTTGCTCTGCCCGGGATAGATGAAGCGGCTGATGAGCAGATAAAACAGCTGCACGCCAAGGGATACGGCGATCATCGTCGCCACGGAAACGAGAATCTCTCCGGTCAGGTCAATTTGAAACGAGCAGATGATGTTGCAGGGCAGGATGAAATTGATCAGCAAATCGGACAGTGATTTTCGCCCCGCGGGGGAAATCGTGCCGATTTTTGTGAGCACAAAGCCTGCGAGCACAAAGAGGAAAAGCTGCAGCTGCAGCGAAACCATGATTTCAAACGATGACATGACGCAAACACCTCGAAGACAGATCATGTGTACATATCCAGTATTGTATCGCTTGAGAAAAAGCCTGTCAAGCGCAGGGAGCGTATGCCGGGATTCCTTGTGATCGCATGCATGGCCTTTTCAAAGATTGCGCTTGCCGATTCAAACACTGAACCATGTTTAACAGAATCGTCCAAGGAATGGGGATTATTCTTGGACGGTTTTTTATTTTTTTCCGGGAAGCGGCGTTCTTTGCTTGTATCCGACGAAGATTTATTCTATAATAACTTGCATACGTTTGTATGTTTACACATGATTGATATAACGCGCATTTGCGCAGGAGGCGCCATGTATAAATTGCTTCTGGTTTCCGACAAGGAAGAGGTTCGCCAGCTGTATGCGGGTTTCTCCGAGTGGGAGAATCTGGGCTTCGAGCGGCCGGCTGTGGCCGCCAATGCGCAGGATGGCATTGCGCTGCTCAAAGAAAACCGCTTCGACGCGGTTTCATCCCTGCTCTCGGTGGGCGAAGGCAAGAAGTTTTTCGCGTATCTCTCCCGCAGGCCGGAAATGCTGGGCATGGAAACCGCCCGCGACGAGGCGCGTCTTCGCAGGGAGATCAGCAGCGCTAGGCGCACCCTCTCTTCCAAGGATGCTTCGCGTCAGATGAAGCAGGTGGATGATCTCACCCGCGCGATGCAGGGCGAGTTTTTCTGCGATCTGCTGCGCGGCGCGGCATACGACGCCGCCAGAATCGACGACCGCATGCGCTCGCTGAAGATGCGCACGGTGAGTGCCGAGCGCGCGACCGCGATGGCGTCCTTCCGTCTCCCGCAGGGCGATTACTTCCTGGCCGAGGTCTGGCGCTACGGCCGTGAGCGCCTGGAGAATGCGCTCAAAAATATCTTTGAAAACGGCGACAGCCGTATGTACTTCGTCCTGCTGATCATCAATCCGCATCACATGCGCCTGCTGGGCGTCCCGCGCGAGGAGATGACCCGTCAGGAAGTGGCGGAACAGATGAAGATGCATCTGAGCCGCTGTCAGGCGAGCCTGGAGGCTTATTTCGAGCTTACGCTTGATATTAAGCGCGTCGTCAGCTACGATAGCCTCTATGCGCTGGGCCGCGAGAACGCCCTGCGCACCGCGCACTGAGTGGCTATCCGATACGCCACGATATAAAGGTTTTTCATTTGCCTTCCGCTGTGTCCCGCTCTCCCGCGGGTCGCCATACGGCCCGGGCCGAGCGGCCGGGAACGCTTATCGCAGAGCTCAGCTTCAGCTGAGCTTTTTTCATATCCAATGGACATCGTCTTATAACAGCCGAAGACTTGGTTCGCAGCCAGCGTTGCTTTATATCCTCAGTATGTTATAATATGAAAAAACCGAAGTAAACGAGAGGAATTCATATGACCATCAACGACTACCAAACCCTCGCCATGCGCACGCTCAATCCCGCTCTGAGCAAGAAGGACGTCCTGATCAACGGTGTGATGGGCCTGTGCGGAGAAGCCGGCGAGGCGATCGATATTGTAAAAAAGCACCTTGCGCAGGGGCATGATCTCGACCGCGAGGCGCTCATCAAGGAGCTCGGCGACGTTGCCTGGTATCTGGCGGAGACGGCCTATGCGCTGGATGTGCCGCTGGAGGATGTGCTGCAGAAAAACATCGATAAGCTGAAGGCGCGCTATCCGAAGGGCTTTGAAATGGAAAAATCGCTGCATCGCTGCGAGGATATGCGCATTGATCGCGCCAAACCGGAGGATGCAGATGCAGTCTTTGCACTCTATCATTCGCTGATCGATACGCCTTACAGCACATGGAGCGAGGATTATCCGTCTCAAGAACTTGTCCTGGAGGATGTTCAGTGCGGTAAAACCCTTGTTATGCGCGATCCTTCCGGCAGAATCGTCGCAGCGATCGCGCTGCTGCCCGGCGAGGAAGAGGCAGAGTTTGACGGCAAGGCGCCGTGGTACGAAGACGTCGCGAAGTGGGCGGTGCCTTCCCGTCTTGGCGTTGCGGCGGATCAGCAGGGCAAAGGGATTGCCAAGCGCATGCTGATGGCTGCCATGGACGCTGCGCGCGAAGAGGGCTGCGATGCCGTTCGCTTTCTGGTTGCCAAGAGCAATCCGATTCCCCAGCGTGCCTATGCAAGCCTTTGCTTTGACGTCTGCGGCGAGTGCGAGCTGTGGGGCGAGCGCTGGCTTTGCTATCAAAAGAGGCTGTGAGCTTGCCTGAGACAGAAAACCATGGTATACTGTATATACGTATGAATATTTGAGGGCCAGTCATGCGTGACTGGCCTTTTTACATGGAGGAATGCATTCTTATGCATATGCGCACAAAGAAATGGGCGAAGCCGGAGCTGGCTGTCTGCCCGTATTTTTCGGATGAGGCGGAGAAGCACCGCGGCCACTGGCGCGAGCTGTTCGGGGCCGATCAGCCGCTGCATCTGGAGTTGGGCTGCGGCAAAGGCGTCTCGACCGCGGCCATGGTATATGATAACAAAGACGTTAATTTCATCGCTATGGATATCACCTGCAATGTTCTTGGCGATACCCGCCGAAACATCGCCAAAACATATGGCGAAGAACCGGTGAAAAATGTGATGATTACGCGCTATAACATCGAGGATATCCGCAAGGTCTTTGCGCCGGAGGATCGCGTGGAGCGCATCTATATCAACTTCTGTAATCCCTGGACGAAGCGCCCCAAATATGCCAAGCGCAGGCTGACGCATCCCAGGCAGCTGATGCAGTATCGCGATTTTCTTGTTGACGGCGGTGAAATCTGGTTCAAGACCGACGATATGCCGCTGTTCACCGAGTCCCTGCCATATTTTGAGGCATGCAATTTTCAAATGCGCTACATGGTCAATGATCTGCATGCTGCGGGCTTTGCGCCGAATTATATCAGCGAGCATGAGAAGATGTATACCGAAAAGGGCGTGCCGATCAAGTTCGTCATCTTCAAAAAGCTTCCTGGTGAGGTGGATCTCGATCCCGTGCGCTGGGTGATGCCGGGCGCGTTTGCCAGGCTGCGAGAAGAGGGGCAGGATGAAACCTGATAATCCAAGGATTACGTATTCTCGCTTAATCTCTCTTGATTTGCGCGAAGCGAAAAAGGGTGCAGGGACGATGTCCCTGCCAGGGGTATGGAGACGGCGTCCCCATCTCGTCCTTTGAGCGGCAGCTACCATATACCAAAGAAAAGGAGACCGGCTTATGTTTGGCGTCATTGTCAATCCCGTGTCCGGCGGCGGAAAAAAACAGGAGGCCCTCAAGAAGATCGAAGCACTGATTCTTGAGCGCGGCGACGAGATGCGCTTGTTCCCTACGGAGGCCGAGGGTGACGGCGACCGTCAGGCGCGTCTGGCGCTGGAAAGCGGCTGTGACGCCGTGGTCTGCGTCGGCGGTGACGGCACACTCTCCGAGGTTGTCGATGCGATGGCAGGCAGCGGAAAGACGCTGTATATCGTTCCCAGCGGAACGGGCAACGACTTTGCGCGCGCCTTTGGCTTGCCCAAGGATCCCGTCGAGGCTTTCCGTGCGCAGCTGGACGGCGAGGAGGCGGCGATTGACTGCGGCAGTCTCAACGGGCGTGCATTCATCAATGTCTCCGGCTCCGGATTTGACGTGGAGGTTCTTCGCAAGACAGAGGAACTCAAGGCGGTGTATCCCGGCGAACAGGCGTATACCAAGGCCGTGCTTGCGGTGCTGAGCAGCTATAAAGCGTTTGAAACCGAAATCTCCTTGGACGGCGGTGAATTTAAACCGTATAAAGGCACGATCGTCGAGATTGCCAATGGCCAGTATTTCGGCGGCGGCATGCTGGTTGCGCCCAGGTCGAGCTTTCAGGACGGCGTCTTCGACGTTGTGACGGTTGACAAAGTACCGAGGATGGTCATTCCGTTCCTGCTTCCGCTGTTTAAGCTGGGCCTGCATGTGCATCTGCCCATTGCACGCGTGGTTCGTGCGAAGGAGGTCGTGCTGCGCGCCAAAGGCATGGTGATCAACATCGACGGCAATCTGAAAGAAATGGATGAAGCGCGTTACTGCGTGATGCCCGGCGCGCTGCGCGTCAGGCTTCCTAAAAAATAAATGATTCAATGCGGCTGGATGCTCTCCGGCCGCCTTTGTTGTTTTTGAAGAAGAATATGAATTTTTCGTAACAATTCTGGAATTCTTCGGGAAGAAAACAGGCGCATCATTCGTCTAATAAGCGAAGGAAACACAAAAGGAGTGTGACTGCTGATGAAAAAGACGATGATGGCAATCCTGACGCTGATCATGCTTTTTGTCATGACGAGCTGCGCTTTGGGCGAGAGCCTGTTTGTGGATAACCGGGAAACGGACAAGATCTATCCGGAGCGTCTGAATCTGCGCGCACAGCCGTCCAAATCCGGCGCGATCCTCGGCTTGTATTACACAGGCGCGGAGGTGGAGAGCCTCGGCGCGGAGAATGAGGAATACACCAAGGTGCGCATCGGCAATATGTCCGGTTACATGGCCTCGGAGTATCTGATCACCTGGGAGGAAGCGATGCGCCGTTATGGCGAGGATAGCGGCTTTGGCGCCTGCCGTCAGGCGCAGGTCGATCTGACCGGCATGTGGATGGAGAGCCTTCCGCTTTACAGCGATACGGATCTGCAGGCACAGACCCATGGCAGCATCGAAAACGGTGCGTTTGTCGGCCTGGTCGGCGTGCTGGATGATTGGGCTTATATCGCGGCGCAGCTGGACGGCGAAAAGAAGCTTGGCTATGTGCCGCTGGACTGCCTGACGGATGTCGCAGAGCTCAAGGCAGCTGTGGTTGCCGGGGAAAGGGCGGACAGCCGCATTATTCTCTATGATGCGCCAAACAATCGCGCAAAGGAGATCATGTCGCTCAAGAATGGTACGGCCTGCTTCAATCTCTTCGGCCGCAAAGAAGGCGAATGGCGCAGGGTGCGCGTAGGCGGCGTCAGCGGATGGGTCAAATACACGCAGACTTCCGGTCTGTTTCCTCTGACCGACCAGCAGACTCGAGGTGCTGTGCCGTATTATCCGCTGCTCATGCAGACAAAGACCGACGCTCTGCTCTTCAGTGAACTGGAGAATTCCGCCAAACCCTACATGACCCTGGGCAAGGATATGAAGGTGGAGCTTCTGGCTGAATGCGGCGACTATGCCTATGTCCGCACGCTGGAGGGCGGCGCGGGCGCGTATGACTGCGGTGACTTTGGCTATGTAAAACTCAGCGATCTGACGCTTTCTCAGGTTGGTGAGAGTATCGGCGTAGCGCAGATGGACAACGACGATGTGCCGGTCGTGCTGCTCAAGGCGTCCGATGCGCAGTCTGAGGCGCTGGGCGCCCTCTGCCCGGGCGCGCAGGTACGAATCATCGAATACACGCAGACGGACTATGTGCAGGTCGCACTCGGCGATGTGCGCGGCTATATTCCCAAGAATGAGATCTGCGTGCTTTCTCAGGCGGGTGATATGCCTTCGGACAGGATTCCTCTGCGCGCGACGGTGCTCGAGGACGCTGTGATGAAGAATACGCCGTCCGATGTGACAAAGGACGGTCAGATGATCTCCAAGGGCGAGAAAGTGTATATGCTGGGCAGCTTTGGGGACTGGGCCTTTGTGCAGCACGCGGCGAGTGCTGGGCTTGATGTGGAGGACGATTCTGCTGACAGAACTGGCTTTATGAAGCTTTCCGCGCTCAATGCGCCGGCAGCATCCACGCATCTGACGGCCTTTGTCAATACCGACAAGGTGAATCTGCGATCCGACGACAGCAGTGTGGACGGCGGCATTATCGCCAAGGCGCGAACAGGCGAACGCCTGCGCGTGGCAGAATATGGCAAGGACTGGTCCGTTGTCGTCACGCCCAAGGGCGTAAGGGGTTATGTCATGACCCAGTATCTGAATTTTGAGTGAGATTAAGCGAGATTGAGCTGTTCCTGCGGCGGCCTTCGGGCCGTCGTTTTTCGGTTTCATGCGAAAATCGGCATTGTTTTGCGAATCAGATGCCAATATTTGGAGAGAATGAAACAGTTTTTTGCGTTTCGGGCGTTATCGCCGAAGGTTTTCATCTCCCGAATGGACAAAACGCAGCGGTGAGAATTCGTCAGTTTTTTGATCCGATGGATGCCGCTGGTGCAGGATGCTTGCGCAATCGGTTTTCCTGCGCTATAATCCACCGCGTAGCAAGCGTGCACGGGAATCGTCCGTGCGCAGGAAAGGAGTTGTGTGCTTCGTGAAACAGTTCAGCTACGTGCTGACCAAGCCGCATGCGCTGCATGCCAGGCCCGTCAGCAATCTGATGCGGGAGGTTTCCCGCTTTTCCAGCAGCGTCCATCTGACGCATGAGGATCAGATGGTCAGCATCAGGGAGGCGCGCGCGCTGATGGGTGCGGGCAGCGGCAGCAAAATCACTGTCACCGTGGAGGGCAAGGATGAGGAGGCCGCAGTGGCGGCAATCCAGAATTATTTCGTCGCGAATATGTAACCGGCTTGCCGCCGGAGGCATTATCGACCAGGTCTGCAAGCCAAGCGTCTTGGCGAATGAGGGTGATGACTTGCAGAGAGTGTCATTTCAAAAGAGCATATCAAAAGACTGCCGGATGATTCATCCAGCAGTCTTATTTGATATATAGATGCATGTATTTGCCGCGAAGCGAAGAAGGGAGTCTGAGGGATGAAATCCCTCAGGCAGGTATTAGGGCGGCAGCCCTAACGTTACCTGCGCTTCTTTTGCGCGGGCAGGCCGAACGTCATGAACTCGCATTCAAGGCGGCCGTTGTAGAAGCGGCGCTTCTTGTCCGCGCGGCGGCCAAAGCAGCGCTCAAATCCGGGATGTGAGGTGATCGCCGAGAGCGTAAAGCCCGGATGACGGCGCAGCAGCAGGCCCATCTCGCGATAGAGCTCCTCGCATGCCTTGCGGTCGCTCAGGCGCTCGCCATAGGGCGGATTGCACAGGAACGCGCCGCGCTCGGCTTCTACACGGCACTGACGCGCGTCGCCGATGGTGAAGGAGACCCTGCCGGCAAGACCGGCCTGCTTGAGATGCCTGTTCGCCAGCTCGACGGCTTCGGGGTCGATGTCCGAGCCGGAGATGCCCTCGATGCGGCTGGGATCAAAGGCGGCTTTTGCTTCCTCGCGGATTGCGCTGAATGCGTCCAGCGGCATATCGCGCCAGGATTCCATGGCGAATTCGCGCGTGAGACCCGGCGCGCGGTTGGCCATGCGCATGGCCGCTTCAATCATCAGTGTGCCCGTGCCGCACATCGGGTCGTGCAGCGCCATGCCCGGCCGCCAGGGAGAAAGGGAGACCAGCGCGGCTGCCAGCGTTTCGCGCAGCGGGGCTTCGCCGTTCCATGTGCGGTAGCCGCGGCGGTTGAGCGCCACGCCGCTGGCGTCCAGCGTCAGCTGCGCAACGTCGCCGTGCAGCGCTACGTCGATGGCGACGGTTTCGTCCGTCTCTTCCAGCCACTGCACATGGTATTTGCTCTTGAGCCGCTCGACGATTGCCTTTTTCGTGATTGCCTGGCAGTCGCGCACGCTCATCAGCTGGCTGCGCGCGCATTTGCCGCTGACCGGAAAACGGGTGTTTCTGCCGATAAAGTCCTCCCACGGCAGTGCCTTCACGCCATCAAAGAGCTCCTCAAAGCTGCGCGCCTCAAACCGGCCTACGACCAGCAGCACGCGGTCCGCGCAGCGCAGCCACAGATTGGCGCGCATCGCGTCTTCCAGCGTCGCGGTGAAGCGCGCGCCGCCGTTTTCTGCTCTCGCGGGAATATCAAGCCGCTTCAGTTCCTGGGCGACGACGCCCTCCAGACCGAATGCAGCGGTTGCAATCCATTCATACTGATTGTTCATTTCTCATTCCTCCATAAGCGTATCCAGTATATCAGCAGAAAGAGGACCATGCAAGGGGAAGTTTTTTTATCAAAAACAGAGAAAATCAATGGAAGGTCTGTTCAAATGCGGGAAAAATTGTTATACTATACCCTGTAACCGAATGGTAACATACGACGTACTGTGCCCGACGGGCATGGAACGCCGCAATAGTATGAAGGAGTGAATTGAAATGGCTCTTGTTACTACTACCGAAATGTTCAAGAAGGCTTACAACGGCGGCTACGCTGTCGGCGCTTTCAACGTGAACAACATGGAGATCGTCCAGGCCATCACCGAAG
>SVGO01000157.1 GCA_015056305.1 Clostridiales bacterium
CAGTCTCGTCGTATTCCTGGGAATCGTTGATGTCCCACTCGTTCTCGACGAAGTAGACCTCGTCGGTGCCGACGCCGGTGACGTTCAGCACGACGGCGGGGAGACCCCACAGTTCGGTCTTTTCCTCGACGCGCAGCAGCGTGTCCTTCGCGGCGGTGACCTTCTTCACGCCCGACGCGGTGATCTCGGCAAACACGCCGTTGATCAGCGCCTCGCCGGAGAGATTGGCGCCGTCATAGACGTGGCCAACCAGCTTGGTAACATAACCTGCCATTCAGCATTCCTCCTCGTAATGTGTGTTTTGATCAAGCCTTTTCAAGCAGATCGTCGTATTCGCCCTTGGCGGCGATGCCGCCCATGGCGTAGCTGGCAACCATCGGCTTCACGCCCGGCTTGCCGTTCTTGTTGACTTCCGCGATCAGCGCGGCATAGTCCACGTTCTGGATGGCTGCCGCGACAACCTCTGCCTTGGGGTCAAGGCCCTGCGCCTCGGCGAAGTGCATAAGCTCCGTCTGCTTCGCGGTCAGTTCCGCGGCAGCCTTTTCGGCCTCCAGCGCCTCGGCCTGCGACTTGAAGGGAGTCAGTTCCGCAACCTGGGCTTCCAGCTCCGCGATGCGGGCATCCTTCACGACGATGGCGGCGTCGCGCTCGGCGATGGCGGTGTCCTTTTCCGCAATCGTGGTGTCCTTCTCGGAGATGGTATTCTGAGCAGCGGCCAGGTCAGCTTCGGCCTTCGTCTTATCGGCTTCAGCCTTCGCCTTGTCGGCCTGGGCCTGCTCCAGCTCTTCGTCCTTCTTGCGCATCTCCTCGTCGTTTTCGCTCTTCTGCTCGGCCAGCATCAGCTTGGCTTCGAGCTCTGCGATCTTCTTCTGGGATTCATCCATGTCTGTATCATCCTCTCTGTTCTGTCGTTCCGCGACCAGCTGCTATGCGGTCGCTTCGGGATAGGCCGGGGTGGTGACCACGGCCATGCCGATCAGTTCATTGCCCTCCGCGGCATCGATCACCCATACGCCGTTGCGCTCCTCCATGGCGTTCACCAGGATCTCAAAGGAGAAGTTCAGTTCCCGGCGCTCGTACATCTTCAGCAGCGTCTCGCAGAGCACTTGATTCCGCTTGGGGATGCGCGCCTCGCCGATCAGGCTCACGCCGAATTCGTCAGTAGCCTTGGCAAAAGAAAAGAACGAGCCGATCTGCTCGCTCTCAAACTCGCCGCTCAAGGGGTCCAGCATATGGGTCAGGCCTTTGTCCACGCCCAGGCGCAGCCGATTGGCATCCGCGCACTACGGCAGGCAGGTGTACTTCGCCGCGTTGGCAATGATGTTGTCGATGAAGGCTTCGCTGACGGCGTAGCCGTTGCGGTTGGGCCGGGTGGAGAACATGCGCATCAGCACCGACATGTAGATGTCGTTGGACTGAACCTCGCTCAGTTCCACCTGCGAAGCCTGAAAAGTGATTCTCTGCAATTCATTCACATCCTTCGTTACAGACTGCCTTCGGGGTTTGAGGGCTTCGGCTGCGCTCCTGATTTCGATTTTGCGGGATCAGAGGAACGCTCCGTATCATCCATGGTCGGGCGACCTCGCTTGGCCTGTCCGCTGTCGGATGCTTCCGGCATATGACCCTTGACGTCGTTCTGCCTCGGCGGATCGGACTTCTTCCGTTCCTCCTCCTGCTCCATGTCGTAGCCGTGGGTCTGGAGCATGGTCTTGGTGGAGACGACGCCCTTCTCCCAGAGCTGGCGGCAGACCTCCTGGAACTTCTGGCTCCCAGCCAAATCGACAGGCGGGAAGGTGAACAGCGGCACGTTGTCCGGCCTGCTGTGGGTGACGCCCTTCCTGCCGGCGCCGTTGAGCCGCAGGTTGATCTTGTTCATCTACTCGCAGAAGTTGTCCCGTGCCTGCTTGATGCGGATCGCCGCCGTCTGCATGGAAACCTGCGCGGAGGCGAAGTTGCTGCCGTCCTCGGCGCGCCCGCTGACGATGATGCCGGAGATGCCGCCCGCCGAAAGGATCTCGGCGTTCACATCACGGTACTTGTCGTCGTCGAACATCTCCTTCGTGTCCGGCTGAATCACGGTCGCCTTGCACAGGTGATTGGTCGTTGCCAGCGCGGAGCCGGTCATCGCCCGCCTGAACAGGGCGTTCACCGCGTTGAGGGCCGTGATATCCGGCATGATGTCGGACTTGGCGTCGCCGTAGGTCACATGCACGAAGCTATGTGCCCCCAAGTTCAGGAGCGCCGATTCATACTGGGCGATGAGAGCCTTGCGGCGGAACGCGCTCAGACAGGTCGCCACCATTGGGACGGCGTAGCGCGCCCAGTCCTCCTTCACGTCCTGAAGCACGAAGGTATTCTCGGGGTTCAGCTGTACCCAGTCCGCGCCTTTGTTCAGGGCGTCGGAGACCTCGGGTGGGAAGCCTTCCAATCTGACCTTCAGGTCTTCATCCTCAAGGAAGCTCTTCTGCGCCTTGGTGCCCTGCTGCCGCATGTCGTCGCGGACACTCTTGCAGTTGAACTCCAGCACCGGTTCGCCGCCGATCATGACGTTGGCGATGCGGATCAGGTGGACCGGCAGCGTGATGATGCTGCCGTCTTCCAGCAGGTAGATGAATACGTTGGCATACTTGAAGTATTGCAGGAAGATGCTCCGCATGCGATCTTTAAGGCCGATGCGGTCGTAGTATTCCTCATATTTCTGCTTGGTCTGTTCGTTCGCGCCGATCTATCGCCAGTCGTCCGCAAGCGCGAACGGCGTATAGACGCCCTTGACGATGCCCCGGAAGATGGGGTCGGCGTCCA
>SVGO01000067.1 GCA_015056305.1 Clostridiales bacterium
AAATCAGCGCTGCTGATGCGCAAAACATTCTTAGAGTCTGAGCCTCCCTCCGGGAGGGAGGTGGCTGCCGAAGGCAGACGGAAGGAGCCAGCGGGCGCAACCGTTGCTTTGCGCGCAACGCTTCGTTTTCTTTGGCGCTTCGCGCACAGGAACGTTGGGCTGTCGCCCAAACCTGCCTGGGGATTTCATCCCTAGACCCCTTCTTCGCTTCGCGCCGGTTTCAAGATTCCTTAATGAACTAAATATCCATAGAGCTGTCCAGCCCTCCACCGGACAGCTTCTTCTTTTGTATATCCGCGGATAACATCCCCGCTTCCACTCCACAATAACCCCACAGATATGCTTTCCCGTACATCCCATCCTCCGGAGGCCGACATGCAACGCTCCAATCTGCTCTCCTCGCCCGTCAGACCGCTGATCCTGAAAATCGCGTTGCCCTCCATGCTCGCCATGGTCGCATCGGCTCTGGGCGCGCTGCTCGATACGCTGCTCCTTGGGCAAAACGGCACGCAGCTTTCCGCCGCCGTGTCCGTCAGCTTCTCGCTGCTCAGCCTCATCCAGACGCTCGGCTTCACGCTGGGCATGGGCGCGGGCAGCTTCGTCAGCCGATGCATCGGCACGGGTGACCGCCCCGCCGCCTATACCGCCGCATCCACAGCGTTTTTCCTCGCGCTTGGCATATCCGGCGCGCTGTGCGCGGCAGGCTTTTTTCTCGCCAATCCGCTCGTGCAGCTGCTCGGCGCGTCGCAGGATGTCCTCTCGCCTGCCGCCGCTTATGCGCGCCATGTGCTCGCCAGCGGCCCGCTGCTGTGCGCCAGCCTCGTGCTCTCCAGCCTTCTGCGCGCACAGGGGCAGACGCTCCCCAATATGATCGCCTTCGTCTCCGGCGCGGCACTCGGTATCCCGCTGCAGCTTTTTCTCGTCCCCCGCCTCGGCGTGCACGGCGCCGGCGCCGCGATGCTCGCGCGCGAGGGAGCGACGCTGCTCATTCTCGCCGTCTTCCTCCTGCGGCAGAAGCGGCTCGTCCGCCCGCGGCTGCGCGCAATCTCGCTGCGCCTTGGCGTCTTTCGCGATATCATGCAATCCGGCCTGCCGACACTGCTGCGTCAGGGGCTGATGAGCGTATCCTCCGTCCTGCTCATGCGCGCGTCCTCCGCGCTGGGCGACGCCGCGCTGGCGGGCATGGGACTGAGCGTGCGCGTGCTCTCGCTGGTCTCCGCCGCCGTAATCGGCTTCGGTCAGGGCTTTCAGCCTGTGTGCGGCGCGGCCTTCGGCTCAGGGCAGACGGATCGCATACGTGAGTCGTACAGCTTCTGCATGCGCTGCGTGGTCATCGCGCTGGGCGTTATGGGCACCGCGCTCTTTGTGCTCTGCGGGCCGCTTCTGACGCTCTTTTCCCCGGAGGAAAATGTCCTTCATATAGCACAAAGCGCCCTGCGCGCGCAGAGTGTCGTCCTCTTCGCGCAGGGCGCTGTGATCATGATGAATATGCTCACGCAGGCCATGGGGCTGACCGTGCGCGCCAGCATCGTGGCCACGAGCCGACAGGGCTTCGTGTTCATCCCGCTGGTTCTGCTGCTGCCGCGGCTCTTCGGGCTTGCCGGTCTGATCCTCTGCCAAAGCGTCAGCGATCTTGTGTCGCTTGCGCTGTGCCTGCTCGTCACGCGGGGCGTGATCAGAGATTGCGCGTGCGCACGCGGCGGATGTTCGGATGCTCGGAAAGCGTCTCGATGATGTCCACATAGCTGATGCGGCTGGGCATCGTCAGCGTATACATGTTGGTGTAGAGGTTGCCCTCTTCCTTGGTTTCGGCATGGAAGTTGACGTCGAGGATCTTCACGCCCAGCTTAGTGAAATACTCGCTCAGGAAGGTCAGCGTTTCCTGCCTGTGGATGAACTGTACCTCCAGCTTCTTGAGCGTATGAACATGGATGATCCGCTGCATCATCCTGAGCACGACCAGCACGATCACGCCCGCAAGCATGCCCATGAGAATGAAGCCGGAGCCCACCGCCAGACCGATACAGGCTATGCACCACAGCGACGCCGCCGTCGTCAGGCCGGAGATCTTGTGTTCGGACATGAAGATCGTGCCCGCGCCCAGAAAGCCTACGCCCGAGACGACCGTCGAAGTGATGCGGCCCACGCTCACATTGACCGGCGAAGCCGCGCCAAGGGCCATTACCGCCGCCGCAGACTGCTGCTCAATGAGCGAGACCAGCGCCGCGCCCACGCACACCAGCACATGCGTGCGCATGCCCGCAGGCCGATTCTTGATCTCGCGGTCGATGCCGATCACCGCGCCGATCGCCACAGCCGCCATGATCCGCAGCAGGATCATATGCATGGTCAGCGGCTGGCCGAAATGATCAAAGCCATTGAGTATCCTGACGACTTCTTCCAGCGTCATCGACATCGTATGCACCCCGTCTTTCCCCTGTATATTCCGTCTATCCTACGAAAGCGGCGCTGCTCCTATGCATGCCACACGTAAAATTATCGTTAAATTCGTGTAAAGCATTATAGCATCAATCCCTGTTTTTCGCAAGATTTATTGTCACATCTTCCAAATTCTTTCGTTGACAATGTGCATTTCTGCCATTACAATAACGGTGTTGATTTTTCCGATTTCCCGGAGGCTTTTTATGAAAAATGCTTCTCCAGACGAGCTGCGCGCATTGCGCGCGCGCGCCGGGCACATCGCCCGGAGTCTGCCTCCCCTTGAGCGCGGCGCGGACGGCAGCCTCACTGCTGAAAGCCGGAGGATTCTTGAGCATCGCATCGGAACTGTGCTGCGCCGCCATCGCGCCGTTGGCGCGAGCGTCGTGATCTGCCCGCCCGTCGGCAAGGCGGATATCTTCCATCACGGCTATGCGCGGCTTCATCCGAAGACGCCCGTGACAGCAAGCACATGCTTCCGCGTTGCATCCGTATCCAAGCTGGTCATGAGCTTTGCCGCGCTTTCGCTTTGCGAAAGCGGTCAGCTGGATCTCGACTGCGATATTTCGCAGTATCTCAGCTATCCCGTGCGCCATCCCGCCTTCCCGGATACGCCCGTCACGATGCGCATGCTGCTCACGCATACCGCCGCCATCACCGACGACGGCCCCTATGGCACGCGCGGCATGGAGCCGGGCTGCACGCTTAGCGAGCTGCTCGCTCATCCCGGCAGCTGGCGCGCATCCGAGCCGGGCAAGGCATTCCACTATACCAACCTCGGCGCGGGCGCGGCGGGCGTGATCATGGAATGCGCGAGCGGCATGCCCTTTGACGATATCCTGCTCGAGCGTGTCTTTTCTCCCCTTTCCATCCGCGCCAGCTACGATCCCCGGTGGATTGAGCCCGTCGGCGACCTCGCCGACGGATACAGCGTCCGCGGCGTCCTCCCGCCCCGGCTGCGCTATGACGCGGCCCGCCTCGCCGCAAGACCGCCGGAGGCATTCGATCCCGAGCGCGATTATCTCATCGCCGCCGGGCGCATGATCACCGACAGCCGCGGCATGGAGCAGCTGATCCGCCTGCTCGCCTCCAAAGACGGCATGGGCGTGCTCTCCGGTCAGTCGCTTGCCATGATGCGCGCGCCGCAGGATGGCGCGCCGGGTATTGCCGCAGCCGGACGCGGCCTGAATACTGCGTTTCTGCCGGACGTGTTTCCCGGCTTCTCGCCCGTCGGCCATCAGGGTGTGGCCTACGGCATGTGCGCTGAGCTATTCGCCGATCCCGCAACCGGCGCGGGCGTGGGCGTGATGACCAGCGGCGTGCGCCTTGTGCGCCAGGCGCCGCTCATGCGCGCAGGCTTTGACCTGCTCGCCCTCGGCTTTGCCGCAATGAACGCAAAAAACTGACTTTCACACTCCCGCCATAATTCGTTTAAAATCTTTTCCAAATCCCATCAAAATCCATCCATGACTTTTGCGTATAATAGGATCATCCCAAGACACCACACAACCCCGAAAGGAGATTGCATACCATGACCAAGAAATTTTCCCTTCGCAAGCTGGCTGCGCTGACGATGGCGCTGGCCCTGACCGTCACCGCCTCCGCCGCCGCGCTCGCCAATGAGGCAAGCGGCAAGCACTTCTCCATCGTCGAAGCCGCTTCTCAGGAAAACGCGCTCTCCATCCCGGAGATCGCGCAAAAGTGCCGCACCGCCGTCGTCGCCATCGAGACGGAGACCACCGTGATCTACAACGATTACGGCAGCGATTACTACAATCCGTTCGGCTCCATGTTCCCGGGCTTTGGCTTCGGCTATGGCTACGGCAATCCGGGCGGCCGCAGTGCCCCGCGTGAATACACCCAGACCGGCGCAGGCTCGGGCATCATCCTCTCCGAGGACGGCTACATCCTCACCAATCATCACGTCATCTCCGGCGCGGACAAGATCACCGTCTACGTCATGCCCGAAGATCCCGACGCGGAAGAGGCCACCTACGAGGCGACGCTGATCGGCTCCTCCGAGAGCAACGACGTCGCCGTGCTCAAGATCGAGGCTGAGGGCCTCAATGCCGCCGAGTTCGGCGACAGCGACCAGCTGGAGATCGGCGAGCTCGCCGTGGCCATCGGCAACCCGATGGGCAACGTGCATGGCTCCGTCACCGCCGGCATCATCTCCGCCACCGAGCAGGAGCTGACCATCGACGATGTGACCATCAGCGCCATCCAGACCGACGCCTCCATCAACCCGGGCAACTCCGGTGGCGCGCTGTTCGATTCCTTCGGCAATGTGATCGGCCTGGTCTACGCCAAGTCCGCCTCCGTGTCCATCGAGGGCATGGGCTACGCGATCCCGGTCAACGACATCAAGACGCTCGTCTCGGACATGATCAACAATCCGGACTCCGTCCGGGCGCAGACTCTGGGCAGCCAGATCATGCTGGGCATCACCATCTCTCCGATTACTGAAGAGATGAGCAAGCAGTACGGCTATCCGGTCGGCCTGTACATCACCGAAGTTTCCTCCATGAGCGCGGCTGAGCGCGCGGGTCTGCAGCGCGGCGACATCATCGTCGAATTCAGCGATGAGAAGGTCGTCACCGCCGACGACCTCAACACCCTCAAGGCGGGCCACACCACCGGCGACGTCGTCAGCATCAAGGTGGACCGCAACGGCCGCGAGCTGACGCTGGAGATCGTCATGCCCCAGCCCACCGAGGTTGAAACCCTCGATAAGTAAATCCTGACCCTCAGGGCTCCCCGTAAAGGGGAGCCTTTTTCTTCCATATGCCTGCGCGCCTTGCGCGAACAGCACGCCTGTGCTATCATGAAGGCAAGCATATTCCCCCGCGCTTTGGTTCATTTTGGAGGTCGTTCGCATGTCATCATTAAAACGTCTTTTCTGCCTGCTTGCGCTCTTTGCCATGCTGCTGCCCGTGCATGCGCATGCGGAGATCATCCTCTTCGAGGACGAAAACGGCAAGGTCGTCATGGGCGACGACGGCGAAATCGACTTCATCCCGCCGGACGGCTCATTTGTTTCCGGTGACGGCGCAGTCACCGAAGAAGACGCGCCCGACGAAGCGCTCCCCACCGCAGAACCCAGCGCCACGCCCGCACCGGATGTGCGCGAGGCGGTCGCCGAAAAATATCATCTGTACACGCCCATTCCGCAGCCGGAAAACACCCTGCAATACGGCGACAGCGGCGAATATGTCCTCGCTGCGCAGAACAGGCTGACCGACCTGGGCTATTACCACGGCACATGCTCCGGCAATTACCTCGAGGGCACGCAAAGCGCCGTGCGCCGCTTCCAGAAATACAATGGATTCCCGGAAACCGGCAAGCTCGACCTGCCCACATGGGTCGTTCTCTTTTCCTACGCCGCCACTGCGCGCGACGGCAGCCATCCCTACGCCACGCCCTCGCCCGTGCCGACGCCCACGCCGGTCGTCACGCCGGCGCCCTTCGAATACACGCGCAAGCTGCAATACGGCGACAACGGCACGCTGGTGGAGAGGCTGCAAAGCCGCCTTCTGGAGCTGGGCTTCTACAATGCAAAGGTCTCCGGCGGCTATTATCAGGTGACCCAGAGCGCAGTGCGCGCCTTCCAGAGCCACAACGGGCTGATCGCCGACGGCGTTGCCGGCAGGCAGACGCAGGAGATGCTCTTCTCCGACGAGGCCGTGCCCGCCCATGCCACGCCGCGCCCCTCGCCCGTGCCCGCCCCGACGAAATACACGCTGATGGTCGACGTGGCCAATCAGATCGTGCGCGCATACACCTATGACGCCAACGGCGAATACACCGTGCTCGTGCGCGAGATGATCTGCTCGACCGGCACGGCGAAAAACCCCACGCCGCTGGGCACGACCATCATGCCGAAGAAGCGCGCCCGCTGGGGCTATTTCCCGACGTGGGATTCCCATGCACAGTATCTCACGCGCATCGACAGCGCCAACGCCTTCCATTCTGTGCTCTATTACGCCGCAGACGAGCGCACGCTCTCTGAGCAGTCCTTCAAGGATCTGGGCACGCCCGCCTCGCACGGCTGCGTGCGGCTGTATGTTTCCGATGCGCAATGGATCTACGACAACTGCCAGGAGGGCACGATCATCACCGTGTACGAGGGCGAATACGATCCCGAATACACCATGACGCTCAAGCGTTCGCTCAATACCGAAACGCTGCGCGAGCGCCCGCTGCCCGAGCCGACGCCCGCGCCCGTCTACAGCCGGGAAAACTGGCCCACGCAGTATCGCACGCTCTATCGCGGCCGTCAGGGCGAGGACGTCTACATGCTTCAGATGCGCCTGCATGAGCTGGGCTATTACAACGGCACGATCTCCGGCGGCTATTACGGCGGCACGATCAAGGCCGTAGAAAACTTCCAGCGCGACCACGGCCTGTCCGTCGACGGCGTCGCCGGCGAGAAGACGCAGTCCCTGCTCTTCTCCTCCAGCGTCGATCCCGCGCCGGTTTACAGCGCGCCCACCGTTCCCGCGCTCACGCCGACGCCGCAGCCCACAGCCAGCCCCGTGATCGAGGCGACGCCGCTCCCCGCTGCCGTGCCGATGATCGTACCGGAATACGTGCCGCGCGCACCCATGCCGGGCAGCGTCGGCTAATGTCTCGCTTTTTCCAGGCCCCTTCGGGGCCTTTTTCTTTATGCAGCCCGCCTGCGCTTTTGAGCGCGCTCCGAACGCGCGCGTGTTGCAATCAAAACGCTGATCGTGTATAATAAAGTGATTTGTTATGTTCATTTATATGGAAGTCATTTTTCAGAAAGGACCGGCATCCATGACCCGCAAACGTTGGTGTTTTCTCACCGCCGCCATGCTCGTGCTCTCGCTTGCGTTGATCGTCGCCCTCGTCGTGATCGTCGATCCCTTCGAGATTTATCACCGCGCGCTGTTCTACAATCCGCCCTACGAGAGCGAAACGCAGATGTACTCCGGCGCAGGCGTGGCCAAATCCTACACCTACGACTCCATCATCGTCGGCTCCTCGATGACCGAAAACTGCACGCCCAGCGTCTATGACGACGCGCTCGGCGGACGGTTCGTCAAGCTGAGCATGAACGCCGGCCTCTCGCTCGACCATGCCAAGATGATGGAAATCGCCTTCAGAACGCACGAGGTAAGGCGCGTGGTCTACGGCATGGATTTCTTCTCCTACACCCATTACTACAACAACCAGAAGGCAAAGACGCCCGATTATCTCTACGACGACAGCCTTTTCAACGACGTGCAGTATTGGCTGAATAAGAGCGTACTCTTCTCCCATATCCCCGCGGCGCTGGCCCGCGTCGGCACGCCCGACGAGGACGCCTCCCGCGACAGCATGTATTTCTGGCATCCGCCCGAGATGCCCGGCGAGGCGGCGCTGCGCGCGCGCGTGAATCTGAGCGCGCCGATGCCCGATCAGACAGGCGCTGCGCGCGGCGTGGAGCTGGCGCAGCTGAGCCTGGAGCACAACCTGCTCCCTTTCATCCGCGCGCACAGGGACACGACGTTCACCGTCTTCCTGCCGCCGTATTCGCTGCTGTATTGGGCAGATCAGGCGGTGCAGGGCAATCTGGATACCTGCATCGCGCAGAAGACGCTCATGGCCAAAACGCTGCTTCATGAGCCCAATGTGGAGCTTTTCGATTTTCAGGCGCGCTTTGACTGGGTCGAGGATTACGACCTGTATTACGACCTGATCCACTATATCTCTGTGATCAACGACGAGATGGCCTATGCGATGGCGGATGGAGCGTGCCGCGTGACCGATATGGCGCAGATCGAGGAAAGCAACCGGGCGCTGCTTGAGCGCGTTCATGCGTTGTTCCCGCAATAATCACGAAATCTTTCGGAAAGGAGCGTGTCCATGACAAGAGCACAATGGGGAAAGCTGACGCTCGCCCTGATCATCGGCGCGCTCGTGCTGATCGTCTCCTCGGTGGCGATCATCGATCCCTTCGAGGTCTATCACAAGGCGACGGCGTTCATCCCGCCCATTGAGAGCGGCACGCAGAGCTACTCCAACGCGGGCATCGCCAAATCCTACGACTACGACAGCATCATCATCGGCTCCTCGATGACCGAGAATTTCAGGCCCAGCCAGCTCGATAGCCTCCTCGGCGGCCGGTTCGTCAAGCTGTGCATCAACGGCGGCACACCATTCAACCACAAGCAGATGATGGACATCGCCTTTGGCTCGCACGAGATCCGGCGCGTGTTCTACGGCCTGGACGTTGGCGCGCTCTCGTTCTTCTATACGACGCCCAAGGCCGAGATGCCAACCTATCTCTACGACGACAATCTCTTCAACGACGTGCAGTACTGGTTCAACCAGAGCGTGCTCGCCAAATACGTACCCAAATGCCTGATGACACTCGGACAGACAGACCCCGGCCAGCGCGACAGCATGTACAGCTGGGGAGAGAACTTCGCCTACGGCGCGGACGCCGTGCTGCGCGAGCCCATCCGCACGGATGAAGTCGCGCAGCGCCCGCTTGAGGAGCATCCCACGCTCTCGCAGCAGTCGATGCTCAACATCGAGCACAACTTCATTCCCTTCATCGAGGCGCACCCGGAAACGGAATTCATCTTCTTTTTCCCGCCGTATTCGCTGATGCAGTGGTACAGCTTCTACACGCAGGGAATCCTCAACGACCATCTGATGCAAAAGCAGGCCGTCGTCGAGCGGCTGCTCGCCTATGACAATGTGAAGCTCTATGATTTTCAGGATCGGCTGGACTGGATTCTGGATCTCAATCACTACGTGGACTACGAACACTACGGCGCACACATCAACGCCGAGATCGCGGAGCTGATCGCGTCAGATGCGCATCGCGTCACCGGCACGGAGCAGATCCGGGCGACTGCATCCGTCCTCATCGATCATGTGGATCGCCTGCGAAGGCACGGCGCATGGCCGGCTTCTTTTGATTCCATTCCTTCAACAAAAGGAGATACCTGATATGCTGTTTAATTCCTATGTCTTCATGCTGGCATTCCTGCCGCTGACGCTCCTTGTCTATTTCCTGCTGGGCCGCCTGCCCGAGCGCATCCAGCTCAACAAGCTGTTCCTCGTGCTCGCGTCGTTCGTCTTCTACGGCTACAACAACCCGAATTATGTGCCGATCATCGTTTTCAGCATCCTGATCAACTATGCGCTCAGCCAGATGATGCTCGCCAGCGAAAAGAAGATCCTCCGCCTGCCGCTGATGGTGCTGGGCCTCGGTCTGAATCTGGGCGTGCTGTTCTACTTCAAGTATCACGACTTCTTCGCCAGCAACATGAACGCCTTCTTCGGCACCAATTGGGCGCTGTATCGTCTGGCGCTGCCGCTGGGCATATCGTTTTTCACCTTCCAGCAGCTCTCCTACGTGATCGACAGCTACAGGCGCACCGTTCCGCGCTACAATATTCTGGACTATGCGCTCTTCGTCACGTTCTTCCCGCAGCTGGTTGCAGGTCCCATCGTGCTGCACAGCGAGATCGTGCCGCAATTCGCGGACAAGAAGAATCGCCATTTCAATTTTGACAACTTCGCGCCGGGCCTGTATGCCTTCGCGCTGGGCCTGTTCAAGAAGGTCATCGTCGCCGACACGTTCGGCATCGCGGTGGAAGCCGGCTTTGCCGATGCGCTCTCGCTCAATACCGTTGAGGCCTGGTTTGTCGCCATCGGCTACACGCTGCAGCTGTACTTTGACTTCTCCGGCTACTGCGACGTGGCTACCGGCGTGGGCCTGATGTTCAACATCAGGATCCCGCTGAACTTCAACTCGCCCTACAAGTCTCTCAATATCCGCGAGTTCTGGCAGCGCTGGCATATCACGCTCTCCCGCTTCCTGACCAACTACATCTATTTCCCGCTGGGCGGCAACCGCAAGGGCACGCTGCGCACCTATGTGAACCTGATGGTCGTGTTCCTGGCCAGCGGCCTGTGGCACGGCGCGGGCTGGCTGTTCCTGCTCTGGGGCCTGATGCACGGCGCTGCGAGCGTTGCGTACCGCATCTTCCGCAAACAGTATGACGATCTGCATCCGGCGCTGCAGTGGATCCTGACCTTCGGCTTCGTCATCGTCGCGTGGGTCTTCTTCCGCGCCACGAGTCTGACCGACGCGCTGGCAATCGTCAAGTCCATGCTGATGATGGATTTCGGTCCGATCCGCGATTCCATCACCACCGCGTTTGCGCTGCCCGGCGGCATCCGCCCGGGCTACAACGCGATCTTCATGATGGCTTGGTATGTGCTCTCGCTCTTTGCCTGCCTGGGCATGAAGAACACGTACGAAAAAACCATGGCCTTTAGGCCCACCATCTGGAACGCCCTCATGACGGTCATCCTCATTCTCTACGTCACGCTGTCCCTGTCCAAGGTGAGCGTCTTCCTGTACTTCAATTTCTAAGCGGACGGAGTCCGCACCCGGTTCGCTTCGCGGCGGTATAATCCGTCCCGTTCGGGCAGAAGGCCCTCCGGGACTGCGCAAGCATACGAAATCCTCTTGGACGCCAAACCCGTTTTCTTCGGGCAGAGGGCCCTTGAAAACTACTTTGCTTCGATAGGTTGTTATGAAAAGAAAAACCTGGGCGCTCCTGTGCCTTTTGGGCATTGTGGGTGCATTCGTCTTCATCAGCGCCGTGGTCATCGCAATCGACCCGTTTCAGGTCTATCATCTCGCCACGCGCTACATGCCGCCCATTGACAATACCACGCAGGTATACGCCAATGCCGGCATTGTCAGGAACTACGAATACGACAGCGCCATCGTCGGCACGTCGGTCACGGAGAATTTCCGTCCGTCGCAGATGGATGCGCTGCTGGGCGGCCGCTTCATCAAGCTCTGTACATCCGCCGGCACGGCCCGCAACCACGCGCTGCTGATGGATCTGGCCTTTGACACGCACGACGTCAAGCGTATCGTCTACGGTCTGGACGTGTATTCCTTCATCGCCGGGCTGGATGAAACCGGCAGCGAAGTGCCGCTCTATCTCTACGACCGCAATCCCTTCAACGACGCGCAGTACTGGCTCAACCGCAGCGTGCTGGGCTCCTTCCTGCCGCGCTGCCTGCGCGCATGGGGACAGACGCAGGACGATTTCATCCGCGACAGCATGTACTGCTGGGCCGGCCGGGACGATTACGGCCTGGTCGCGCTCTACAATGCGCAGTTCTCCCCCGTGGAGCCCATGCGTCCGATTGACGAGAGCATCGAAAAGGCGCTCGCAAACCTGAACACGCACGTCATCCCCTTCATCGTCGCGCATCCGCAGACGCAGTTCGACTTTTTCTTCCCGCCCTATTCCGCGGCGGAATGGTCGACCATGCAGGCCAAGGGCACGCTCGAAGGCATGCTCGCCCTTCGTGGCCTGTGCTATGACATGCTCAGCCAGTACGCCAACGTGATCGTCCACGATTTCGCCGCGCGCGAAGACTGGGTGCTGAATCTTAACAACTACAAGGACACGCTGCACTACGGCCAATGGATCAACGACGCGATCGTCGAGGATATTGCTGCAGGCAGCTGCATTGTACGCCGCCGTGACCAGCTGGACACCGCCACCGAGCAGCTGCGCGCCTGGGCGGGCGAGCTGATCGCCGCAGGCCGCTGGATCTATCAGGGCAGCTGATGCCCGTTTTTGCAGCCACAATCAAGGAGGAACCATGAGCCGGAACGCCCGTTCCAGACGCAGGCGGCACACAAGCCCGCTTGATAATCCCGTGATCCGCGTGATGACCGCAGCATCGGCCGTGATCCTGATCGTCCTTGTCTGCATCGGCGCAACGTCGCTGATGCCCCAGATCGATCCGGCCTCGCTTGAGCCGACAGCCACGCCGATGGCAGGCTCTCCCACGCCCGTCCCCACGCCGACGCCCGAGCCGACCATCACGCCCACGCCGGCAGTCTTTGCGCCCTTCGGCGCGCAGTACGGCCATGGCGGCGAGAATCTGATTCCCGAGACGCCGACGCCTGAACCGACGCCTGCGCCCACGCCGACGCCCATCCCCGCACCGACCCAGGCGCCCACCGCCACGCCCGTGACCTACACGACGCTGAAAAAGGGCGCAAACGGTCCGTCCGTTATGAAGATGCAGGAAGCGCTGATTGAGCTGGGCTATCTGGCAGGAAATGCCGACGGCGATTTCGGCGCAAAGACGCAAAGCGCCGTCGTCCAGTTTCAGGCGGTCAACTCCCTGAGCGCGGACGGCATCGCCGGCAGCAAGACGCTGACCCTGCTCTACAGCGGCGACGCGCTGCCCGCCAGCGAAGCGCCGGAGATGGATTATCTCCTTCTCGTCAACCGCGACAACAAGCTGGACAAGAGCTACGCGCCGACCGATCTGGTCGAGATCGCAGACGTCATCCCCGCGGGCGTCCTCAAGGTCAAATACAAGGGCACGCGCGCCAACCGCGTGGCAACCGAGGCGCTCTATCGCATGCTCGAGGACGCTATCGACGAGGGCATCGGCAGCTGGCAGGTTTCCTCGGCCTATCGCGGCTACAGCGATCAGCAGGCTTTGGTCGATCAGTCCGTCGCCAATTACCGCAAGAACAACCCCGACTGGAGCCGCGAGCGCTGTCTCTCCGCGACGTATCAGACCGTCGCGCCCGCCGGCACCAGCGAGCACATGACCGGTCTCGCCTTTGACATCACCGTGCCCGGCGTCTCCTTCACCGGCACGCAGCAGCAGAAATGGCTCCACGAGCACTGCTACGAATACGGCTTTGTCGTCCGCTTCACCGAGGACAAGCAGCCCATCACCGGCTTCCTCGCCGAGTCCTGGCATTTCCGCTATGTCGGCGTGCAGGCCGCGCAGGTCATGGTCTACAACGACTGGTGCCTGGAGGAATACATCGAAAAGATGGGCGTGAAGTGACGTGGGAACGTTGGGGACGCTGTCCCCAAACCCCTGCAAGGGACATCGTCCCTTGACCCTTCTTCGCTTCGCGGCGGCTTAAAGCAGATTTGTAGGGGAGGGGCTCTGCTCCTCCCCCGTTCATTTCAAAGCAAACAGCACCCTTACGGGTGCTGTTTCTTTATGAAGATCAGAGTTGGAGTGCTTTGATCAGAAAGCTTCGCAGCCGGTTTTCCCGGTCCCAGCTCAGCTGCGGCGTCTCTTTCCAATCCGGATCGAGGAAGGAAACACCGCGAAGATCGGTGGACAGGCTATCCAGCGGCCATCCCGGGCAGCGCGCCGCGCACGGCGTATCAAGCATATAGAACGCGCCAAGCCGTGCTTCCTCGCGCGTCCACTGGAAGCCGTGGATATCGTCGCCCATCTTGACGGCGACGCCATTGAGGTAATACGCCAGCACTTTTCCACCGAGGCTGTGGACAAGTGTTGCATAGTACGCGATCATTTCCTCATCGTCCAGTCTTGCGCAGCCGCCCGGGGTACGGATATGCAGCCCCGGCTGATGCGGATCACCAAGCGGCAGGCAGTCAAAATACAGTCCGGAATCCCCGCAGATCACCGCGTCTGCGTATTGTCCGTAGAACGCTGCCTTGAGCTTTGCGTTTTCCATGGGCGCTCTGCCGGTTTCCTGCGGCTCATCGGTTACGCCGAGATCGCGAAGCGTAAAAAACTCGACGCCGAATCCTTCCAGCATTTTGGCAAAGTATTCCGCCTTGGATGGATTGGTCGTTCCGATCAGGATTCGCATGCAGCCTTCTCCTTCATCAGATATGCGTACAGCTCCGGCGTGATCGCAGGATAGGTCAGGTTTTCCGGCAGGCCGTCAAACAGGCGCACCTCGGCCATCTCGCTGTCGGGCATCGGGCCGAGCGCATGGATCTCGGCATGAAACACCATGCCCGTCGCGCCCCTGCCTGTCATCTCGTCGCCCGCCCAGTAATCGCACAGGGCACGGATATCATACTTTGCTGCGCCGGATTCCTCGTAGAGCTCGCGTCTGGCTGCCTCTATCGGCGTCTCGCCCGGCTCGACATGGCCGCCCTGCGTCTCCCAGGTCGTGCGCTGCTTATGCCGGCTGAGCATGAGTTTTCCACCGTATGTGGACAAAATGACGACGTATTTATACGTCTTCAGCGCGCCGACCGGATACACCTTGCTGATCATGCCTTATTCCTTCCCGAATCCATTGAACCACGCGCGCTCGCCAAACGGCTTTTTAACCGGCGGCTTCACGTCCTCCGCTGCCTTGCCCACAGGCAGGAAGCAGACCAGCTCCATGTTTTTCGGCACGCCGAGGATATCGGCCATCTGCCGTCCGATCTGGTCCACGTCGGTGATATGGCCCTCGACCCATACGCTCTCATAGCCCAGCGCGGTGATCGCCAGCAGCATGTTTTCGATCGCCGCCGCGTAATCCTGCGTCGCGAAGCAGCGGTCGCGATAAGCGATGATCCTCTCGGTGAGCACGCAGATCATCGCAGGCGCAGTTTCGCCGACAGACGGCGTGATCACAGCGCGAAGCGCATCCATCACCTGTGGATCATCCACAGCGATGAGGCTCGTCGTCTGCTTATTACAGCCCGAGGGTGCGGCAAGGCCCGCCTCCATAATCGCCTTCAGATGCTCTCTGGGCACGGGGTCCGGCAGATATTTGCCGCGATAGCTGTGTCTGCTGAGCATATTCTTCATAGCGTCCATTTTCATCGTTCCTCCTTATGTTTCATCACAAAAGTGAACAGACCGTCTTTCCGCTGCACAGGATTCACAATCCGATTAATCACCTGCTGCCAGAACAGCCGCGCCGCTTCGCTGCCGTATGCCGGTTTCACTTCCCACATGCCCTCATGCAGCGCAAAGCAGGCTCTGGCCGCCTGCGTTCCGATGCCGCGTCTTCTGTATTTGGGGATCACCAGGAACTCTGCGATGCTGTGTCTGCCGTCCTCATGTGCTCGCACCATCGCGAAGCCAAGCAGACGCTGCGTGTCCTTCTCCCGGATGAAGTATGCCTCCCGCTCCGGCTCGGTAAAGTAGGCGTCGAACCACGGATAATCAAAGAGCGCGTCGTCGTTCATATCATTGAGATCGGTCAGGCTTTCTTCAAACAGCGAGTACTGCAGCAGCCGAAAGAGCGTATCCCGCTTATCTGGCATCACACGTTCAAGCACGATTTCCATCTGTCATCATCCTTCCGATCCGATGCGTTTATTGTATCACAAGTCACGGGCATACGAAAAGAGCCCAGCTGATGCTGAGCTCTTTTCATATGGAATCCGGCAACGTCCTACTCTCCCGGAGCGTCTCCACTCAAGTACCATCGGCGCTGAAAGGCTTAACTTCTGTGTTCGGTATGGGAACAGGTGGGACCCTTTCGCC
>SVGO01000068.1 GCA_015056305.1 Clostridiales bacterium
ATCTCCGTGGGAGACGAATACATCAGGGGGGACAATGTGCTCTACCGGATCAAAGAGGTCAGCGGTACGCAGGCAATCGCCGAGCGCGCCGGCGAGGAAGCCATGCCCGACGTCTCCTGGCTGGATACGGGCCTGGCGCAGCCCGTCTTCGCCGCAGAGGATGACGGTGTACCGACCTCATCGGGCGACAAGAGCGGCGACCGCAAGCTGATCGCCATGTACGTCACCCACAGCGACGAGAGCTACGTCCCCTCCGACGGCACGCAGTCCATCGAGGGGCAGGGCGGCATCTACGACGTCGCGCGGGATTTCCGCGACGCGCTGCAGGAAAGAGGCATCGATGTGATCCTCGACGAATCCACGCATCTGCCCCACGACTCCGGCGCATACAGGCGCAGCCGACGCACCGCCGAGCGCCTGCTGCAAAACCGCCCGGACGCGATCATTGACATCCATCGCGACGGTATCCCCGATCCGGAGGAATACGAAACGACCATAGGCGGCAAAAACGCGTCGCAGGTACGGCTGCTTGTGGGCCGTAGCAACCAGAACAGCGAAGTCAACCGCGCATTCGCCAAGCAGATCAAGGCCGTCGCTGACAAGAAGTATCCCGGGCTGATCAAAGACATCTTCATCGGCAAGGGCAACTACAATCAGGATCTATCCCCCAACGCCATTCTCCTGGAATTCGGCACGCACACCATCAGCAAGGAGCGCGTACTGGGCTCCACGGACGTGATGGCCGACGTCGTCTCCACCACGCTCTACGGCCCGGAAACCGGCAGCGCCAAGAGCGCGGAAAGCGCCGCATCCGGCGCAAAAGAATCCGCGCAGAAGGAAACAGACAAAGCAAAGAACAAAGGCTCCATGTCCGGCATTCTGCTTCTCGCTATCCTTGTGATTGCCGGCGTAATCATCTTTGCCTTCGCGCAGACAGGCTCCGGCAAGGGCATGGGCAAAAAGATCGGCCGGAACATACGCGAGATGACCGGCGGCCTGATCGGCAGAAAGAAGGATAAAAAATAACGTTTCTGAAACAATGCGGAAACACGCTCGTTGTAAAATGGGGCTGCATGGACATCGTGCGGCCCCGTTTATTTTTCCCGGATTCCCTTTCCTCTTCATCCCCTTGACTTTTCTTTCTATTTTGTGGATAATAGAAGTTGGGTTATTTTGATAAAGAGGTGTATTGCATTCATGTCCCAGCGCATTGTCAGCGTGTTTCCCGGATCCCTCGCCGCCAGGCATGGAATCGCCCCGGGCGAGACGCTCATCTCCATCAGCGGCACGCCCGTGCTCGATCTGGTGGATTATCAGTTCCTGACCGCGCGTCCCTCACTGGAGCTGCTTCTGGAAAAGGAAGACGGCACGCAGCATACCGTGCACATCCGCAAGCGCACGGAAGATCCGCTGGGCCTGACGCTGGAATCGACGCTGATGAGCTGCCCGAAGACCTGCGCCAATCACTGCGTGTTCTGCTTCATCGAGCAGATGCCCCCGGGCATGCGCGAAAGCCTGTATGTGCGCGACGACGACTGGCGGCTTTCGCTGATGGCCGGCAATTTCGTGACGCTGACGAATCTGCCCAAGGCCGAGATGGACCGCATGATCGAGCGCAAGGCCAGCCCGATCTACGTATCCGTGCATACGACCAACGGCGAACTGCGCAAAAAGATGCTCTCCCATGTCCGCGCGGACAGGATCATGGAACACCTGCATCGCTTTGCCGACAATGGCATGAGCTTCCATTGTCAGGTCGTCCTCTGCCCCGGCATCAACGACGGGCAGGAGCTCATGCGCACGCTTGCCGACCTTGCGTCCCTCGCGCCGCACGCGCTGACGGTCGCTCTGGTGCCGGTGGGGCTGACGCGCTATCGCGAGCATCTCTTCCCGCTTCGCCCCTATACCAAGGAAGAAGCGCTGGAGGTCGTCCGCCAGGCCGAGGCATTCCAGAAGAAGATGCTGGAAAAGCACGGCACGCGCTTCGTCTTCCCGACGGATGAATTCTATCTGACCGCCGGTCTGCCCATCCCCAAGGCGGATACCTACGAGGACTTCCCCCAGTTTGAAAACGGCGTGGGCTTGCTCGCGCAGCTTCGCGACGAATTCGAGTCCGCCGTGCGCTTTGATCCGGACGAGAGCGGTAACCGCCCCCGCCGCGTCATCATGGCCACGGGCACGTCGGTCGCGCCGTTCATGCGGGAGCTGCTTCACAAGCATCCTGTCTCCGGCGTGGATATTACCATCAAACCCATCGTCAACCGTTTCTTCGGCGAGACGGTGACCGTCTCCGGCCTGATCACGGGCCAGGATCTGGTCGCCCAACTCAAGGGAGAGAAGGCGGACGAAATTCTCATTACCAAGAGCATGCTCCGTGAGGGAGAGGACATCTTCCTTGACGATATGACGCTTGAACAGGCGCAAAGCGAGCTGGGCATCACCATCCGTCCCATCCATAACGACGGCGCGGATCTGCTCTACGCCCTGCGCGGAACGGAGGACTAATATCATGGCAAAGCCCCTTGTCGCCGTCGTCGGACGCCCGAACGTCGGCAAATCCACTTTCTTCAACAAGATCGCCAAGAAACGCATCTCTATCGTCGAGGATACGCCCGGCGTGACCCGCGACCGCATCTACGCGGACTGCGAATGGCTCAATTACAAATTCACGCTCATCGACACCGGCGGCATCGAGCCCAAGACCGACGACATCATGCTCAAGCAGATGCGCCGTCAGGCGGAGATCGCCATCGAGACCTGCGACGTGATCCTCTTCTTCACCGACGGCCGCACCGGCATGACCGCGGACGACGAGGACGTCGCCACCATGCTGCGCAAGAGCCGCAAGCCGGTCATTCTGGTCGTCAATAAGATGGACAACCAGAACATGAGCGACAACATCTACGAGTTCTATAACCTCGGTCTGGGCGATCCCTACCCGATCTCCTCTGTCAATCTGCTGGGTCTGGGCGATCTGCTGGACGAAATGGTCAAGCATTTCCCTGAGGGCAGCGAGGATATCGAGGAGGACGAGCATACCATCCAGATCGCCGTCGTCGGCCGCCCGAACGTGGGCAAGAGCTCCCTGGTCAACAAGATCCTCGGCCAGGAGCGCTCCATGGTCTCCAACATCGCCGGCACCACTCGCGACGCGATCGACACCGCCTTCACCCGTGACGGCCAGCGCTACAACATCATCGACACCGCCGGCATCCGCCGCAAGCGCGCCATCGAGGAGGAATCCATCGAGCGCTATTCCATCGTCCGCGCGCTGACCGCCGTTCGCCGCTGCGACGTGGCGCTGATCGTGATCAACGCCGAAGACGGCGTCACCGAGCAGGACACCAAGGTCGCCGGCTATGTTCACGAGGAAGGCAAGGCCGCCATCATCGTCGTCAACAAGTGGGACGCCGTTGAAAAGGACACCAATACCATGGAGGCCTACCGTAAGCAGGTGATCGAAGACCTCAAGTTCATGGACTATGCGCCGGTGCTCTTCATTTCCGCCCTGACCGGCCAGCGCGTGCCGAAGGTTCTGGAAAGCGTCAAGGCCGTCTACGAACAGGCCTCTCGCCGCATCACCACCGGCCTGCTCAACGACGTGCTCGCCGACGCGACCGCGGCGCTGCAGCCGCCGTTCTCTGCGGGTCGCCATCTAAAGATCTACTACGCGACGCAGCAGAGTGTCTGCCCGCCGACGTTCGTCTTCTTCGTCAACGATGAAAAGCTGATGCACTTTGCCTATCAGCGCTATCTGGAGAATCAGTTCCGCAAGTCGTTCGGTTTTGAGGGCACACCTCTCAAGTTCATCCTGCGTCAGAAGAACCAGAAGGAGGATTAATCCCCCATGCTTAAAATGATTCTTGTTATCGCAATCGGCTATCTGCTGGGCAGCATTTCCACCGGCGTCGTTCTTTCGAAGATGCTCGCCAAGACGGATATCCGTACCCAGGGCTCTGGCAATGCCGGAACGACCAACATGCTGCGCGTTCTGGGCCGCAAGGCAGCGCTGCTGACGTTCATCGGCGACATGCTCAAGGGCATCATCGCCGTGTTCATCGGCAAATGGCTGGTTGGCGGCGAGCTTGGCGGTCTGCTCGGCGTGGTCGGCGCTGTGCTGGGCCATTATTATCCGCTGTACTTCGGCTTCAAGGGCGGCAAGGGTATCGCCACCAGCTTTGGCAGCCTGCTGTTCGTTTTCCCCGTTCAGGCGCTGCTGGCGTTCACGGTATTCCTTGTTCTCGTCGCTGTGACCCACTACGTCTCCGTCGGTTCCGTCGCCGCCGCGATCACGCTGCCGCTGCTGGTCGTCTTCACCCACTTTGATCAGCCGGCGCTGTGGATCATTACCGCCTGTACCGGCGCTTCCGTCGTCTGGCGTCACCGCGCGAACATTAAGCGTCTGATGAACCACACTGAGAGCAAGCTGGACTTCAGCAAGCTCAAGGGCAAGAAAAAGGCCTGATATACTTGAAGAGCTGCATCCGCATGGACGCAGCTCTTTTTATGTAGATTACATCGTCGTCTCGCCGGTATCCTGCGTGTCGCTCATCGTGCGCCGCCTCGTGGGCAGGCAGATGACCTGGCCGGTCACAAAGTCGCTGGGCAGCAGATTGGGATTGAGCCGCAGCATCTGCTCGACCGTCGTGCCGTTGAGCGCGGCGATCTCCTCGAGCGTGTCGCCCTCCTGAATCCTGTAGACCGGGCCGCCGTTTTCGCACAGTCCGCGGTCGCCTCCCGGAGGTACGCACAGCACGTCGCCCGGGCGCAGCGCCGTAAGCCGGATATCCTCGTTGTATTCCCGCAGCGCGCGAAGTGAGACATTGGAGGCAAGCATCACATCCACGACGCTCTGTCCTGGCTGCACGGTATACGCCGCCGAGCCGATCGGACACGAGCGCCCCTCGCCCACAGGCACGCACAGAATATCGCCCACCAGCAGTCTGCCCGCGGCGATAGTCGGGTTTGCATTCATCAGCGAGCGGACGCTGACGCCGAATTTGCGCGCGATCAGATAAAAGCTGTCGCCGCGCTGCACACGGTAGCTCTGGCTGCCGGCAGGACAATTGCCCTGCGCTGCCTCCAGTGCGGTCTGGTTGACGACGTCTTCCTGATACATGCCGCCGCTTGCGGCGTTTTGATTTGCGTTCTCCATAAAAAGAACAGCCCCTTTCGACGTTCTGATTCATCCTATGCGCCGAAGGGACTGTTTGTTCTGTTTTTTCTCAACAAAGGGGAAACGTATGGGGTCGCTGTCCCCATGCCCCTGGCAGGGACGTTGTCCCTGCACCCTTCATCGCTGCGCGCATGCGCGCAGCGGAGGAGATAAGATAGACTTGCTTAAAACTGCTGCGAAGCAGAAGAAAGGAGTTTGAGGGATGAAATCCCTCAAGCGGGTCTTAGGGCGGCAGCCCTAACGTATCCCCTTACGCCAGGACCTCGCCCTGCGCGTCAAACAGCGGCAGCTTCTCCAGATAGATGAGGTCCTCGCGCTCCTGCGCGTCGCCCTCGGCGAGGATCGCCATGCGGCCGCAGATCTCGCCGCCGGCCTTGGCAACCAGCTCCTCCAGCGCACGGAGGCTCTCGCCGGTGGAGATGACATCGTCCACGATCAGGATCTTCTTGCCGTTCATGAGCTTGGCGTCCTCGCCGTCCAGATACAGCTTCTGAACATGATCAGTGGTGATGGAGCGCACCTCGACGCTGAAGAGATCCTTCATGTAGAGCTTGGCGCCCTTGCGCGCGAGCAGCCACTTCTTCGCGCCGATCTGGCGGGCCATCTCATGGGCCAGCGGGATGCCCTTGCTCTCGGCGGTGATGATATAGTCAAACTCCGGCGCACGCTTGAGCAGCTCAGCGGCGCAGGCGCTCGTCAGCTCGCAGTCGCCGAAGATGACAAAACCGGCGATGCACAGCTTCTCATTGAGCGGGCAGATGGGCAGGTCGCGCTCGCAGCCCGCGATGGTCATATGATAATGCGTCTTCATGATCCATTCCTTCTTTCATTTCATTCGGGCGCACGCGCGCCGTTTCTTCCAGCAGGATTATTATGGCATCAATTGCGTGCATTGTCAATGAAAAGCAGCCCGGAAAAGCAAACCGACCGATGGTCTGAGTCCATTTATCTCTGCGCGTTTTTCCGGTTTACAGAACATCATTCTGTTTGTTATCATACGTCCCAGAGATTATGAAACTTTATTTCATAATTGGATTCCAACCTTGACGCGCAATGGCTTTCATGATAATATGGTCAGCACAACGGACTAAATATTGTATTTGGGAATATTTTAACATACAAGATATAGTATTGCACACAGTTGTCTTCCACTAGATCCGCAAAGGAGGATGCCGATGTACATCATTAAGAAAGACGGTACAAAAGATCCGTTTAACGTGCAGAAAGTTGTTGCTGCCGTCAACAAAAGCGCAGAACGCGTGCTTTATCGCTTCACTGAGGAGGAGCTTGATTTCATCTGCCGCTTTGTGACAGAGAAATGCGAAGCGCTGGGCAGCGAAGGCGTGCATATCCTGCAGATGCACAACATCGTTGAGGGTGCGCTGGACGCCATCAGCCCCGCTGTCGCCAAGTCCTATCGCGATTACCGCAACTACAAGACGGATTTCGTGCAGATGCTTGACGCCGTCTATAAGAAGAGCCAGTCGATTATGTATATCGGCGACAAGGAGAACTCCAACGCCGACAGCGCACTGGTTTCCACCCGCCGAAGCCTGATCTTCAATCAGCTCAACAAGCAGCTCTATCAGAAGTTCTTCCTCAATGTCGAGGAGCTTCAGGCGCAGCGCGACGGCTATATCTACATCCATGACATGTCCGCCCGCCGCGACACGATGAATTGCTGCCTGTTCAATGTCGGCGAGGTGCTCAAGGGCGGCTTTGAGATGGGCAATCTCTGGTACAACGAGCCCAAGACGCTCAACGTCGCCTTCGACGTCATCGGCGACATTGTCCTCTCTGCGGCAAGCCAGCAGTACGGCGGATTCACCGTCTCCTGCGTGGACGAGCTGCTCGATCCCTACGCCGAGCGCAGCTATGTGCTGTTCCTGGATCGCTATCGCTCTTTGGGCCTTTGCGACGAGCGCGCGCATGAAGAGGCCATGAAGGACATCATCAATGACTTCGAGCAGGGCTTCCAGGGCTGGGAGTATAAATTCAACACCGTCGCCTCCAGCCGCGGCGATTATCCGTTCATCACCATGACGCTGGGCCTTGGCCAGACGCGCATGGCGAAGCTGGCCAGCAAGCTGTTCCTCAAGGTGCATGCGGGCGGTCAGGGCAAGAAGAACAACAAAAAGCCCGTGCTCTTCCCCAAGCTCGTCTTCCTCTACGATGAGAATCTGCACGGCCCGGGAAAGCCGCTGGAGGACGTCTTCGAGGCGGGCATCGAGTGCTCGGCCAAGACGATGTATCCCGACTGGCTGAGCCTGACTGGCGAGGGCTATGTCTCCTCCATCTACAAGAAGTACGGCAAGGTCATCAGTCCGATGGGCTGCCGCGCATTCCTCTCCCCGTGGTTTGAGCGCGGCGGCATGGAGCCAGCGGACGAAAACGACATGCCGGTGTTCGTGGGCCGGTTCAATATCGGCGCAGTATCGCTGCATCTGCCGCTGATCCTGGCCAAGGCACGCAAGGAAAACCGCGATTTCTACGAGGTGCTCGATTACTACCTGGAACTCATCCGCAGGCTGCATATCCGCACCTACGCATACCTCGGCGAGATGCGCGCGAGCACGAACCCGCTGGCCTACTGCGAGGGCGGCTTCTACGGCGGCCATCTCAATCTCTACGACAAGATCAAACCGCTGCTCAAGTATGCGACCGCTTCCTTCGGCTATACCGCGCTCAATGAGCTGCAGGAGCTCTACAACGGCAAGAGCATCCGCGAGGACGGTCAGTTTGCTCTGGAGGTCATGCAGCACATCAACGACAAGATCGCCCAGTTCAAGAAGGAAGACGGCAACCTCTACGCCATCTATGGCACGCCGGCAGAAAGCCTGTGCGGCCTGCAAATTGAGCAGTTCCGCAAGCTCTACGGCATCGTGGAGAACGTCTCCGACCGCCCGTATGTGTCCAACTCCTTCCACTGCCACGTGACCGAGGAGATTACGCCGATCGAAAAGCAGAACAGCGAGAAACGCTTCTGGGACCTTAGCAATGGCGGCAAGATCCAGTACGTCCGCTACCCGATCGGCTACAACAAGGAGGCCATCCGCACGCTCGTTCGCCGCGCGATGAAGATGGGCTTCTATGAGGGCGTGAACCTCTCGCTGGCCTATTGCGACGACTGCGGGCATCAGGAGCTGGAGATGGATGTGTGCCCCAAGTGCGGCAGCACGAACCTCACCAAGATCGACCGCATGAACGGCTATCTCTCCTATTCCCGCGTGCACGGCCAGAGCCGCCTCAACGACGCAAAGATGGCCGAGATCGCCGAGCGCAAGAGCATGTAAGTGAGCGAAGGAGACGTTAGGGCTGCCGCCCTAAGACCCGCCTGGGGATTTCATCCCCAGACCCCTTCTTCGCTCCGTGCCGGTTTTAAGCAACATGGTCTTATTCCCTCCGCAGCGCGCATGCGCGCTGCGATGAAGGGTGCAGGGACAATGTCCCTGCCAGGGGCATGGGGACAGCGTCCCCATACGTACCCCCCGTCTCCCAAATACGTCAGAACAGGGGTCTTTCCCATGAATTATCATAACATTACCGTAGACGACATGCTCAACGGCGACGGCCTGCGCACGGTGCTGTGGGTCGCGGGCTGCGATCATCGCTGTCCCGGCTGCCAGAATCCCGAGACATGGGCAGAAAACGGCGGCATCCCGTTTGACGCGGCTGCGAAGGCCGAGCTGTTTGAGGCGATCTCGCGCGACTACATGACCGGCGTCACGTTCTCCGGCGGCGATCCGCTGTACTGTGCCAATCGTGAGACCGTGGGCGAGCTGATCCGGGAGATCCGCGAGAAGATGCCGGAAAAGACAATCTGGCTCTACACCGGCTCTCTGTTTGAGGAGATCCGTTCGCTGCCCTTCGTGCCGATGATTGACGTGATCGTCGACGGCCCATACATTCAGGCGCTGCGCGACGTGCAGCTGCACTGGAAGGGCAGCAGGAATCAGCGCGTCATTGACGTGAAGCGTACGCTCGCCGAAGGGCATATTGTCCTTTGGGCATAACATGGAGGAACACACATGCTTCGCATCGCAAAATTCGAAAAGGTGTCGCTGCAGCGGTTCATCAATGACTGGATCACGACCTTCCCCCAGCAGACCATTGAGCAGGCTGTGATGGCTTACGAGCATATCCTGCTTCCCCGCCGCGCGACCAGCGGCTCTGCCGGATATGACTTCTTCGCGCCGGTCGGCTTTGAACTTCCCGCTGGCGGCAATATCAAGATTCCTACCGGCGTCCGCGCGATCATCGAGGATGGCTGGGTGCTGACCCTCTATCCGCGCAGCGGCCTGGGCTTCAAGTATCGATTCCAGCTGGACAACACCGTCGGCGTTATCGACAGCGACTATGCGCACTCGGACAACGAGGGCCATATCTTCCTGCGCATGACCAACGACAACCGCGAAGGCAAGGGCCTGCGCGTCCCGGCGGGCACAGCGTTCGCCCAGGGTATCTTCCTGCCCTTTGGCGTGACGGTCGACGACGACGTGCAGGAGAAGCGCAACGGCGGCTTCGGTTCTACGACGCGTGGGTAACGTTAGGGCTGCCGCCCTAAAACCCGCTTGAGGGATTACATCCCTCAAACTCCCTTCCGCGCTTCGCGCCGGTTTTAAGAAACAGATTCATTTCCCTCCGCTGTGCGCATGCGCACAGCGATGATGGGGTCTGGGGATGAAATCCCCAGGCGGAGTTTGAGGCGGCAGCCTCAACGACTTCCCCCGAAAGGAGAACCCGCCATGTCGTTTTCTTCCATCGCATATCCTGAGAATCAGGCAGCGCGCTATGAGCTGATCCTTGAGCAGGTTCGTGCGCTGACCGATGGTATTGACCATCCGATTGCCAACCTCGCCAACACGGCGGCGCTGCTGTGGCAGGGCATGTCGGATATCAACTGGTGTGGCTTCTATCTGATGGACAAGGGCGCGCTGATGCTCGGTCCGTTCTGCGGGCTGCCGGCGTGCATCCGGATCCCGCTCGGGCGCGGCGTGTGCGGCACGGCGGCGCAGCAGGATGCGATCCAGCGCGTTTACGACGTGCACGATTTCCCCGGCCATATCGCCTGCGACAGCGCGTCCAACTCCGAGATCGTGATCCCGATCCATTTGGGCGAACGCGTGATCGGCGTGCTGGATATCGACAGCCCGCTTATCGGCCGCTTTAACGAGACCGATCAGGAAAAGCTGCTCGAGCTTGTGCATCATCTGGAAAACTGCTGCGACTTTGCGCAGACCGGATACACGCTCAAATAACCTTTATATGCAACAAGCCAAGACGTTTCAAAGCGTCTTGGCTTGTTATTTTGCATCAATTGCGTTATTTCAGCAGCGCAAAGATCGGATTGCGCTTAATCTCCACGTCCGTCTTCGGGCATAACTCCTGACAGCAGTAGCAGCGGATGCACGCACGGATATCGACATGCGGTCTGCGCTGCGCGTCCATCGTGATCGCTTTGGCCGGGCAGGCGCGCGCGCATGTGCCGCAGCCGTCGCAGCGCCTGTGCGTGAACACAGGCCGCGGACGAAGCCGCTGTGGCAGCTTGTTCATCATCCTCACCCAGCTGCCCCGGCGCAGCCCCATGGGGATATCGAAATCACAGATGATCATCGGATCGATCGGCTCGCCAACCAGATCATATTCCGGCAGAAGGCCGCGCTTTGCTGCCGCCTCCAGCGTGGTCACCTGTTTGGTTTCAAGCCCGATGAGCTGCGCGCCGACAGCGTCGACCGCATGCGGACTGCGTCCGCCGATCAGCGCACCGATCTCCCTAGGTCTTCCGCCGGACGGTCCCTCGCCCTCCATGCCTATGACAGCATCGAGAATCGCAAAACAGGGTTTTACAGCCTCGCAGATGTCCAGCAGCATATCCGAAAACAGGCTTACGTCCTGATAGCGCGCATGATATTCGACCTTGGTCGTACCCGGGATCGTACCATAGAGATTCTTGACACAGCCGGTCATCGTCGTCAGACCGTGCGTCTTGAGCTTGCCGACGGTGATCACGCAGTCCACCTGATCCAGCACGCCGATGAGGTCCAGATGGCGCGCCGCTTTGCCGGATGACAGATAGCGGCTGGTCACACAAAAGTCGTCATTGAGGATGCAGCCTGTCTCCTGCGCCACGTCCAGCATGCCGCAAGTCTGATATATCCCCTGCAGATGCCCGCGCGTATACGTCCCGCCGGGGCTGTCCGCCAGAATCGGCGTCGCCCCAGCCTTCTGCACGGCGCGCACGATCGCCTTGGCGACCGCCGGATGGGTCGTCGTCGCCTCCTCCGGCCTGCGTTTCATGAGCAGATTGAGCTTGACGAGCACGCGCTGGCCTGGCCTGACGATACGCTCTATGCCGCCGCACAGATCAAAAAGCGCATCGACGGCATCCTGCACCGCCTGTTCGTCGTATGTCCGGCAAGCCTTCAGCGCGACAAGCACCTTTTCTTCCCTCGTATCAGCCATGCGTCTTCTCCTGACTGTCCAACACCTGATGGATAATCTTCGCCACGCCGCATTCGTCGTTGGTCGCCGTTCTGTAGCGGCAGCAGTCGAGCACTTCATCCGTCGCATTGCCCATCGCAACGCTGTGATAGGCATATTCCAGCATATTCAGGTCGTTGCCCGCGTCGCCGACGGCCATGACATTTTCGCGCGTCAGGCCGAGGCTCTCCGCCACATAGCGCAGTGCCATGCCCTTGCCCGCCAGCGGCGAAATGATCTCCACATTGCCAGGGGCTGAGCTGGTGATCTGCAGATACTCCAACTCCTCAATCATTTTCCTGCGGACAGGCTCCACGCGCGGATCGAACACATCGCCGGCAAAACCGTCGCCGACGGCAAAGAGCTTCATGACGCCGCGATCCGCCGCCGCGCGAATGGCCTCCTCGCCATAGCGATCCTTGATCAGGCCGCGGTAGACGAGGTGATACTTTTTGCCTGAGCCATTATCCACGGTATTGACCACGCCATCTTCAAAGCCATGGATCGCAAGGCCCGTTTCCATCAGCATATCCAGCGCGCGATGTGCATCCGCCGGATCCAGATCACAGCGATAGATCCACTGTCCACCCGGCATCGGTCCCGTGCAGGCGCGCGCGCCGTTGGCAGCGACGATCATGCAGGGCAGATCATAGCGCCGGATAAAGTCGCTGGCGTCCTCCACCATGCGGCCTGTGCTGATCGCCACGCGGATCCCCCTGCTGTGCGCAAGGCGGATGGCGTCGATATTCTCCTTGGGAACGGTGTGGTGGTCGCTTGCAAGCAGCGTGCCATCCATGTCCAGGGCAATCAGGCGGACTCGATTCATGCTTTCATTCTCCTTTGGTACGGGGTTCAGAACGGACAGTCGACCGAGAAGCTCCTGCCATTGAGATAGGCCAGCGCGCCCTCCGCCTCAAAGACCAGGCGCGTCGCCCAGAGCTGCTGGCGCTTGACACCCAGGGTTCTATTGAGCATGCGGTCGCCATATTTGTCGTCGCCCAGTATCGGATGACCGATATGCGCCAGATGAGCTCGGATCTGATGCGTGCGTCCGGTGATCAGCTCCACCTCCAGCAGCGCATACTCTCCGCCCTGAATGACGCGATAGCCGGTGACAATCTCCATGGCGCCGCGCGCCGGATAATCCGTCACACTCACGCGGGAAATCTGCGCGTCCTTGCGCAGGAACGCGTGCATGACGGCCTCCCGTTTCGCGGGGCAGCCCTTCACGCGGCAGGTATAGAATTTCTGAAACGAGCGCTGCGAAAACGCCTGCATCGCCGACTCGAATGCCTCGTCATCCTTGGTAAATAGAAGCAGACCGCCGGTCTGTACATCCAGCCGATGGCAAAGATGCACACAGTCGGTTTTCTCGCCCTTGCTTTTCAGATATGCGAGCACGCGAGTAAGCGCGCTGTCCCCCAATAGCGGGTTGTCCTCGTTCTGGCTCTGGATGCCCTGCGGCTTATTGATGAGCAAAACACGTGCGTCCTCAAAGACGATCTGAGGCATAGGCAGCGCCTTGTCCTGCTGTTTCGGGCTGACGACCGCCTTGGGCCAGAACACGCGGATCTCCTGCCCAGCGTGGACGCGCACATCGCCGCTGATGCGCACACCATCCACACGCACATCACGCTTCTTCATCGCTTCCTTGATCGCCCACATCGGCACATCCCCCGCCATCTGCACGAGCAGCTGCGAAAGCATCAGGCCATCCTTTTCCCCGGGCACGATCATCTGCATGGTTTCTTCCTCATTTCACCGTTTTCAGCCTATGCGGATCCCCCTCACTGGAGCGCAGCGCGCTCGCTGGATTCGATCCACTTGGGCATGCTATAGTACATATTCGCCAGTGCGCCGCGCATTCCTGTGCTGATATACACAATCAGCGTACTTTGGAGCACTTCCTCCATCGCGCGAAGCGGCGCGCCCTGCTTGCACAGAAAGCGCAGATTCCGCGCCACGTCCTCCGCGCGGTATTCGTCGCGCAGCGCGCCGCAGATAGCCCGCTCCAGATCCCGCTGAAGCGGAATCTCTTCCGGGAGGATATCCGTAGAAAACACAGTCTGCGCTGGATTAATCAGGCTCAGCCTGCGCCTGCCCGCCGTGATCAGATGGCGCGGATCCGCCAGCGCGCTGTGCACCAGCATCACCCCGCCGCTGTAATCCACGCAGTCGCAGCTCGCCCAGAGATAACGCCGTGAAAGCTGGATCAGCTGCTCATGCTCCGCCCCGAGCACCTCGCGCAGCAGCATCTGCTGAGGCAGCCGGTCGTCGATCGCACCAATGCGATAGAGCGTGCCCGTCAGCCAGGCGTTGAAACCCTCGAGCTTCTCTCGGATGCGCTCGTGTGCCTCCCGCGCAAACGCACGCGCAACAGGCTCCAGCACAGGCGTTTCCAGCTCTATATAGGGCTTGCCGGAGACGACGCCGACGCTTGCCCAAAGCCGAAGAGACAGCGCTCTGGCCGCCTCCAGTTCCTGTGCGTCCTCGATCCGCACGCATCCGCCCAGAATCAGCGCACGCTCCACCAGCTCGTGCTCCTCGCGCGAGAGGCAGTCCGCCTGGATGTCGATACTCCCCAGCACATTTTTCCAAACCTGCGCCATCTGCTGGGCGCGCATAGGCTTGCGCTCGATATCCTGCCAGCATTGCTCCAGCCTCCGCTCAAGCGCGCCGGGCGTGAGCTCAGAAAGCCGTCCTGCGCCCAGCGGCGGCAGCTGCGCGATCTGCTGCTCAAAGCGGCGCTTCTGCATGGCCTCGATCGTCTTCTCCTGCCAGCCGCCGACAAACACTTCTTCCTGCCTGAACATGAACATGATCCTCCATCGCTTTGCTTCTTCGGGAAAATCCCGCCTGCACATAGCAATGGCACCCGTGAAAGCCATGGGTGCCATTTGCATGTGTTTGTCTTTGGAAAATCAGTGATTCACATTCGTAGCTGAAACCATTAATCGATCTTGAGCACCCAGCCGAACGGATCCTCGACCTCGCCGAGCTGAATGCCGGTCAGCGTGTCATAGAACTTCTGGGTATGCGCACCGATCTCACCGCCAGAGATGGTGATCTCCTTGTCGTTCCATGCGAGGCGGCCAACCGGAGAGACGACGGCTGCCGTACCGGAGCCGAAGGCCTCCTCAAGCTCGCCCGCCTCCGCCGCGTCGAACACTTCCTGAACGGTCAGACGGCGCTCCTCAACCGGGATACCCATCCTGCCGGCCAGCTTGATGATGGAATCGCGCGTGATGCCACCGAGAATGGAACCCAGAAGCGGCGGGGTCACCAGCGCATCCCTGAACTTGAAGAACATGTTCATCGCGCCGACCTCTTCGATGTACTTATTCTCTCTGCCGTCCAGCCAGAGCACCTGTTCATAGCCCTTCTTCTTGGCCAGCTCGCCAGCGAGAATGGAGGCCGCATAGTTGCCGCCGGTCTTGGTGAAGCCGACGCCGCCCTTGACCGCGCGAACCAGCTCCGGCTCGACATAGATGCCCACCGGCGCGAGGCCCTTCGGGTAATACGCGCCGACCGGAGAGCAGATGATGTAGAAGCGGTAGGTATGAGACGCATGCACGCCCAGCATGACGTCGGTGGCGATCATCGTCGGGCGGATATACAGCGAGGTGCCCGGCGCAGACGGCACCCAGGCGGCGTCCGTCTTGATCAGCTGGATCAGGCCGGCCAGCGCCTGCTCCACGTCGATATCAGGCATGCCCATGCGCGCGGCAGAGCGGTTCATGCGTTCAAAGTTGTCGCGCGGACGGAAGAGCTGCAATCCGCCGTCCTTGCGGCGATAGCACTTCATGCCCTCGAAAATCTCCTGCGCATAGTGCAGCACCGTGCAGGCCGGA
>SVGO01000069.1 GCA_015056305.1 Clostridiales bacterium
AACCAGCGTTCCGCTGGACCATGCTGCCCTTCGGGCCTGCTTCTAACCAGCGTTCCGCTGGACCATGCTGCCCTTCGGGCCTGCTTCTAACCAGCGTTCCGCTGGATCATGCTGCCCTTCGGGCCTGCTTCTAACCAGCGTTCCGCTGGACCATGCTGCCCTTCGGGCCTGCTTCTAACCAGCGTTCCGCTGGACCATGCTGCCCTTCGGGCCTGCTTCTAAGGGGCGTCGTTCGGCCGGAAGGAGCCTCCGACGCCCAGCTTTAGCGATACGACGGCTTCGTGATTCCTAATCCGTTTTCTTCGCGCAGAGGGCGCTCGAAAACGACTCTGCCGAGAATCAAAAACACAGCTCCTTGTGAAGCCACAGGGAGCTGTGCTATACTATACAGGTAGGCATGAAGGGCTTACGGCAGGCACCTCGCGACGCGTACAGAAGCGAGGTGATGGGTATGAGTGATTTTGAATTGATCATGATCGCGCTTACCGTTTTATCCATCGTAGTTGATCTACTTAAGGATAAATAAAAGCACCGCCGTGTAGCTGGAACTGCACGGCGGTAATGATTTCTCCCAGCGAGGAACTCGCCTAAAGGCACACCAACCTTCATGCCTACATTGTACGCTATCCGCCCATGCCTGTCAAGCCAGGTGTGGGCGGTCTTTTATCCGTTTTATTCCTGCGCAAGGATATCCAGCATCATCCGTGCGCCCAGGCGATAACCCTGCACAAAGCTCTCGGCTGTATCATAGCAGGATTCCTCGGTATGCGCCTCAAGCATGCGGTTGCACTCGCGGCGCATATCCGGATTGAGCTTCGCCGTAAAGGCGTCATACGCCTGCTCATATTTCTCGCTCGCTGCGCGGGCGCGCTCGCTTCGCGGCGGCGGATCGGCATACGGCGCAAACTTCCCATAGTACAGTTTTTTGATGATGTTCTCCATGGCGCTTCCCCTCAAAAAAGGTATGCGAAACACAGGATACCCTTTGACAAGCATCCTTGGATTTGTTAAGATGATTCTAACTATATTCACGGGATTTCGTGATTTCTTTCCCCTTCTGTATGTCATCACGAAATTTTTACAATTTCAATAGTTTTCACGAAATTTATAGAAATCAAGGTGAAAAACATGTATACTGCCTGGGGATTAACCGCTCGCATTAAGACGCGAGCAAAAGAAAGAAAACAACAGACAGGCGAAATACTCAAAATCTGTGATCTGAATCCGAATACACTCTGTCAGATGACAGATAAAAAGGGCATGTCCTCTTTCTCTCTTGCCAAAATCGCCGATGAGCTGGACTGCTCGGTGGACTACCTGCTGGGGCGAACGGATAACCCGGAGATCAACCGATAAAACCCAAAAACGGAACCGGATATTTCCGGTTCCGTTTTTATGTCTGTCTTTCTTAAAACCTGCGCGAAGCGGAAATGGGGTCTGGGGACAATGTCCCCAGGCGGGGTTTGGGGCCTGCGGCCCCAAGATCACATATTCTCCGCGACGACCTTCTCGATGTACGCCTTCTGCTCGTCTGTGAGCGCCGGGAAGGGCGCGCGGCAGGCGCCGACGTCCAGACCCTGAACCTTCAGCATGTGCTTGATGGAGGGGAAGAGCGAACAGGAGACGAGCGCCTGCATGATGTTGTTCGCGCGGCGCTGGAGCTGCTGGGCAAGCTCGTAATCCTTGGCGGAGTAGGCCGCCTCCAGCTTGGTGAAGATCGGGAGCGTGAAATTAAACGTGGAGCCGATCGCGCCGTCTGCGCCGAGCATGCGCGCGCCGATGTAAACCTCGTCAAAGCCGCCGTAGATGACCAGCTGATCGTTGAGATTCTTGATGCGCTCCATCTGATACAGGTTCAGGCTGGTCTGCTTGATGCCGGCGATGGTGCCGTCGGTGAGGATGCCCTTGATATAGTCGCTATCGATGTCCAGCTCGATGCCGGTGTTGCCCGGGAAATTATACAGGAACAGCGGCACATCGGCGTGATTGCGCAGCTGCACAAAGTACTGCGCGATCTGCTTCATGCCGAACTTGTAATAATAGGGCACGGTGGAGATCATCGCATCGTACTTAAGCGCCTCGGCGGACTTGGCGAACTCGAGCGCTTCGTCGGTGGAGATGGAGGCGACAGAGGCCATGAGCTTCGTCTTCTCGCGGCCGTCGTAGTGCGCGGCGGCCATCAGGCCGTCGATGCGCTCCTTGTGGCTGAGCAGCGGGCATTCCGCGCTGGAGCCGCCGATGAGGAAGCCGGCAGCGCCCTGCTCGATCGTCCTGTCCATGAGCGCATGCAGCGCCTTGGGATTGAACCTGCCCTCGGCGTCAAACGGCGTGATCGCGGCGACAAAGAAGCCGCCCATGTTTTCCATCTTCTTCATGACTGTCCTCTCCTTGTATGATCAGGTTGGTTAGGCCTGTTTTTCCACTTTGCCGTGGGTGACGATGTATCTTTCCTGCGCGATGGCCAGCAGCGGGCCGTCGGCCTTCGCGTCGTCGGTATACATGGCACGCACCTCAAACTCGCCGAAGACCTCGCGGATGCGCTCGATCTTCTGCGCGCCCTTGCAGTTCTTGCCCGTAAGCGCGCCGGTTACCATATCGCACTGCGTGCCGATGAGATTCTGAACACCGAGGATTTTCGCGGCGTGCTTGAGCTCAAACTCCGGCGAAGCGGACGCGATGACGATCGGCAGATCGCGCGGGGTATCGAAGAACCACGGACCGAGCTTTGCGCGGGTTTTCATGTCCTGCCAGAAGGCTTCAGCCTCCTTTTCGAGGCTGAAGCGCTTGCTCATCTCGCCAAAGAGCACGGTCTTGAACTGCGTGAGGTTATAGTTTTTTACCGCGAGCCGGAGCGCCGCAAAGGCAATGCGCGGCAGGCCGCCGATCAATTCCGGATGGCGCGGCAGGCAGAAGAGCACGAAATCCGCCGTCGAATCGCCGTCGTAAATCGTGCCGTCGAAATCGTATACATCAATGAGCATGGCTGTTCCTCGTGTTTCTTGTTTTTTTCAGTATAGCATCTTTTGTGGGAAAAGGGAAGGAAAGAAGAAGGGATAGGAAACAAAAGGAAGATAGTGCGCAGGAAGGATATAGGCGGAATTGTAAACTGAATAAGCAACTTCAGCGCCTGCAGGCTCCCTCAGTCAGCTTCGCTGACAGCTCCCTCCCGGAGGGAGCCTCCTCGTATACGCTTCGCTTATAAATCAGCGCTGCTGATGCGCAAAAGATTCTTAGAGTCTGAGTCTCCCTCCGGGAGGGAGGTGGCTGCCGTAGGCAGACGGAAGGAGCCAGCGGGCGCAACCGTTGCTTTGCGCGCAACGCTTCGTTCTCTTTGGCGCTTCGCGCATGGGTTACGTTGGGGATTTCATCCCCAAACCCCTGACAAGGGACTTCGCCCCTTGACCCCTTCTTCGCTTCGCGCCGGTTTCAAGATTCCTTAATTAACTAAATATCCACATTGCTCATCTGAACCCACTTGTGACGTATATTCATCGCACATGCGTAATAGGATATAAAAGACAAGGAGGTATCAAGATGAAACACACACCCAGTCTGATTCTGTTTTCCCTTCTTCTGACGCTTTTCATGCTTCCCGTCTTGGCAGGCGCAGAAACGCTGGAATGCATTGCGCCGGAAGGCCAGTACGTAAACGTGCGCAATCGGGCGTCTTCCAGCGCGGCAACATGGGGAATCCTGCATGCCGGCGACCTCATCGACGCCAACCCCGCCGAAATCGAAAACGGATTCTTCAAGACCACCTATAAGGACCACGATGCATATGTTTCGGTCAAGTTCTTTGAAATCGCTGTCGGAGCGGATTATACCGTGTCGGCCAACGGCCGCGTGCGCATGAGAAAGAGCCCCGCCGGCAGCGCCTCGGGCTTTATCCAGCCGGGTAAGCGCGTGCATGTCTTCGCCTGGCGCTATGCCGGCGACGGCACAAAATGGGCCCGCTGCGCCGGGGGCAGCTATATCAGCGCAGACTATCTCGTTCCCGTCCTGTAACCCTGTGCATCTTGCGCCTCCAGTCGCGTTTTCGTCGAATTAATTGCAGGATTTTTGTCAAAAACAGGTAACTTTATCGTTCATATTTGAAGGAGAACAAAAGTCCTGCGACGAATAGATAAGTTTGGGCGATTTTGACTTATCCGACAAAATTGACGATGGAGGAATACCATGACCAATCAGGAAAGACAACAGCTTGCTGTCTTCGCTTGCCATGTGCGTATGGGCGTTATTGAGGGTACGCACGCAGCGAAGGCCGGTCATCCCGGCGGAAGCCTCTCCGCTGCGGACATGTTCACCTATCTGTATAACAAGGAGATGCGCATCGATCCGGCGAACCCGAAATGGGAAGACCGCGACCGCTTCGTCCTCTCCAAGGGCCACACCGCGCCGGGCCTGTATTCCACGCTGGCCAACCGCGGCTTCTTCCCGGTGGAGGATCTCAAGACCCTGCGCCAGATCGGCAGCTATCTGCAGGGCCATCCGAACATGAACACCGTCCCGGGCGTGGACATGAGCACCGGTTCTCTGGGCCAGGGCGTCTCTGTCGCCGCGGGCATGGCCAAGGCCGCCAAGTTCCAGAATCGCGATATCAACGTTTACACCCTGCTGGGCGACGGCGAAATCGCCGAGGGCGAGGTCTGGGAGGCATTCCTCTTTGCCGCGCACTATAAGCTGGACAACTTCTGCGCGATCATCGACCTGAACGGCCTTCAGATCGACGGCCCGACCTGCAAGGTCATGAACACCGCGCCTGTTTCCGACAAGATGGCGGCGTTCGGCTTCAACGTCATCGAGATCGACGGCCACAGCTATGACGAGATGGAAGCGGCTTTCGCCAATTTCAAGGCTTGCGAAGGCAAGCCCACGGCCATTCTGATGAAGACCACCAAGGGCAAGGGCGTCAGCTATATGCTCAACAGCGTCGACTGGCACGGCAAGGCGCCGAACGATGCGGAATACGAAGTAGCGATGAACGAGCTGCGCGCGCAGCTTGAGGAACTGGAGGCGGCACAATGAGCGAAGTGAAGAAAATTGCCACCCGTGAAAGCTACGGCAAGGCGCTGGTAGAGCTCGGTCAGGAGCATGACAATATCGTCGTGCTGGACGCCGACCTCGCCGCCGCGACCAAGACGAGCACCTTCCGCAAGGCGTTCCCGGAGCGCCACTTTGACTGCGGCATCGCCGAGTGCAACATGATCGCCGCGGCCGCCGGCATGTCCACGATGGGCCTTGTGCCGTTCGCGTCCACGTTTGCGATGTTCGCTGCGGGCCGCGCGTTCGAGCAGGTTCGCAACTCCATCGGTTATCCGCAGCTGAACGTGAAGATCGGCGCCACCCATGGCGGCATCTCCGTCGGCGAGGACGGCGCCAGCCACCAGTGCTGCGAGGATTTCGCGCTGATGCGTTCCATCCCGGGCATGGTCGTGCTCTGCCCGTCCGACGACGTCGAAGCCCGCGCCGCGGTCAAGGCCGCCTATGCGCATGAGGGCCCGGTGTATCTGCGCTTCGGCCGTCTGGCGATCCCGGTCTTCCACGATGAGGAGACCTTCAAGTTCGAGATCGGCAAGGGCGAGCAGCTCACCGAGGGCAACGACGTGGCCATCATCGCCACCGGCCTGATGGTCGACGAAGCGATGAAAGCCGCCGCGCAGCTCAAGGAAGAGGGCATTGCCGCCCGCGTGATCAACATCTGCACCATCAAGCCCCTGGACGAGGAGATCGTCCTCAAGGCGGCCAAGGAGTGCGGCAAGATCGTCACCTGCGAGGAGCATTCCATCATCGGCGGTCTGGGCGAGGCTGTCGCCGCGCTGCTTTCTGAGCAGTGCCCGACCAAGATGCGCCGCGTCGGCGTGAACGACGAGTTCGGCCATTCCGGTCCGGCGTGGCCGCTGCTCAAGCAGTTCGGTCTGTGCGCCGAGCACATCGTCGAGGTCGTCAAGAGCTTTTAATTAAATGAATAAATCAATCCCCCTGCTTTCGCAGGGGGATTTTGCTATGCATCTTCAAGCTGCCGCGAAGCGAAGAAGGGGTCCGGGGACTGGTCCCCGGGCGGGGTTTGGGGCCTGCGGCCCCAACGTCCCCCCAACGTCCTTCCCCGTCACCTGTTGATCGAATCCGCCATCCGGTGATACGTGTGCCGGATACCGCGCACGGCAATGGAATAGGCCATGATATTCTCCGGCAGCGCCATGCCGCCGTAGCCCGCGTCGCCGAGGTGATGGATGTCCGTGCCGGTCATCTTGCACATGAGCGCGATCTGCCTGATGGTATCCGTGTCTGCGCCCTCCTGCGAGGTGCCGATGGCGGTGATGGTCAGCGCGCCGAGGCTGTGCGCATAGGTGACCAGGCTGCGCACGTATTCCATCGTGATGCCCGGCACGGTGCCCGGGGCCGGCAGGAGAATGATGTCTGCGCCCGCATCGACGAAGGATTTCACGTCCTCTTTGGTGATGATGTTCTCCGCGCCCTCGGTGAGCACGCCGGCGGCGTGCATCTTGCCTGCGGCGAGGATGAGCCTGTCGCCCAGCTCCTGCTTATAGAGCCTGAGCGTGCGCACGATCGCCGTATTCTTCACGCCCATGCCGGGGTTGCCGGTGAGCAGGATCATGTTCACGCCCATGTCCGCGGCGCGCTTCGCGTTTTCCAGCGTGGCCTTGCGTCCGCCGGTCATCGCCCACATGCCCTCGTACTGCCCGGCGATCTCCTCCTCGATGGGCTCGAGGTTGATGCCCACGGGACGGCCGGTCAGCTCCTTGATCTTTCGGATCGTGTCCTCCGGCGCGCATCCGGGCAGCGCGTTGATGACGGGCTTCTGCACATCAAAAAGATTGAGCAGCAGGATATCCGCGCCCATGGCGCTGACAAACTCCGCATTGGTGATATCGCCGAGCATCGGCATGAACGAGCCGATGGTCTCGCAGGCGATAACGCGGCCCTCTGATCCTGCGATGGAGGCGAGCAGATCTTTGGCGGACATATTGGCAAAATCCGACGCGTGGCAGTCGAGAATTCTCTTCATAAAAGCGATCACTCCTTTGTATCCAGTATAATGGACAAGGCATGCAGACGCAATACTGCCAGAGCCTGCTTTCTCCCTCTGTGCATAAAGTTTAAGGCGCCGCATATGCGGCGCCTTTATATATCAGATTCTTAAAACCGCCGCGAAGCGAAGAAGGGTGCAGGGACAATGTCCCTGCCAGGGGCTTGGGGACAGCGTCCCCATTACTGCCCGAACGTCTCGTCCGCCAGCAGCGCCTTAAGCTTCCTGTCCGGCGCGGTTTCGTCCGTGTCGGGAATCGAGAGGTCGATGGCCTCGCCCGCCTCTTCCAGCGCGACGATCTTGGTGTTCTTGGTTTCGCCGGTGAGCGCAAAGCGCATCGCCACGTCGCCCCGGCCCTGGAAATGCATGGGGATCATGATTTTCGGCTTGACGGTCATCACGAAGTAGCCCGCGCCCGCGTCGTACATGCTGCCCTGACGCGGATCGACCGGGAAGAACGCCAGATCGATGCTCTCCTTGGGGATCGGCGCGACACAGTCGTAAAACGCGCGCTCCGCCGCCTCGATCTGGGCGATGGAAGATTCGTCGCGCCAGTGCCAGAGGTTGAGATCGCCCGCGTGGAAGATGCTGATGCCCGCATACTCCACCAGGAAGCTGACGCCCTCGTCCGTGGAGCCGAAGGCCTTGACCTGCACGTTGCCGAATCCCTGCTTCTCGCCGGGCTTCATGCGCACGCCGCGATGCGGCTGGGGAAGATCAAATCCCACGATATACACGGCGTCCTCGCCGCACAGACCGTAGATTTTTTCTGAAAAATGGTCGTCATGGCGGTGGCTGACAAATACATAGAGCTTTCTGTACGCCTGAAGGGTTTCCTTCTCGGGCAGGATGCGCTTGTCCGCGCCGTGCTCGCTGGCGTCAAAGAGGAAGCCTGTTTCGCCGATCGTCACCAGAAAGCCGCTGCCTCCCAGGTACTGCAGTGCAATGTCTTTCATAGGGGTGCAAACGCTCCTTTCCCGATGCTCTCATTGCAGAATTGCGGAAAGAACCAATGGGTTCTTCCTCCTCCATTTTAACCATTTTTTTCCACTTGTCAATCTTTTCCTCCTCTTTTGCCCCACTGGAGCACCATTTGCGCTTTATTATCAATTAAATTTCCGTCCCTATTCACCACATGGTGTCGATTTTTGTCAGATTTCGCGTATCTCAAATCCATTTTCCGTGAGCCTTGCCTCCCGCGTGCAGACATCGGAAATGAGCAGCGCGTCGTGGGAGACGGCGATGATGCAGCCCGGATACCCGTCAAACAGGCTCCTGATCACCGGACCGGAGAGCGGAGAAAGATTGCGCGTGGGCTCGTCCAGCAGCAGCACGTTCGCGCCGGAAGCAGCCATCATCAAAAACATCAGCTTCGCCTTCTGCCCGCCGGAAAGGCCCCGGCAGGGATGATTCATCTCCTCGCCGGTGAATTTCATCGAGCCGAGCGCGACGGCGTTTTTCACCTGCTCGTCCTTCTCGCCCGTGATCATGAGCATCTCCAGCGGCGTCCTGTCCATGTCCAGCAGATCGCCCGGATCCTGCGGCATGTAAAAGACGTTCAGGTCCGCGCGCTGCGCCAGCTGATCGCGGATATGTCTCAGGAGCGTGGATTTCCCCACGCCGTTTCTGCCCGTGATGCACAGCTTTTCCGACGCGCGCACGCACAGGCGGATATCGCGGGCAAGAACGCGCTCCCCGATGCACAGCCGGTTCAGATGCAGATCGAGCACGACCTTCGACGGCGGCAGCGGCTGACAGGAGAGCTTGGCGAAGATCGCCTCCTCGCTTTCCGGCATGGCGGTCATCTCCTGCGCTTCGCGCTCAAAGCGTCTTCCCATGGATGTGACGGCGTGCATCTTCTTTTTGAGCATCCGTGCGCCATGCGGATCACGGCGGGAGACGGCATTCTGCTCGTGCTCCACGCGGCTTCTGATCTGGTTGTAGCGCTGCATCTTCTTGTCCAGTTCCTCGCGCTCCTTGCGGGCGACCTGCGCCTGATGGGCAAACAGATCCGCGCGGGACTGGACAAATTCTTCATAGCGCTGATGGCAGACGCTCGCGCGCGGCAGCTGGCGCCTGCGCAGGCGCTCAAGCAGGATCACGCCCGTGGCCGCTTCACGCAGCAGCGTCTCGTCGTGGGAGACAAACAATACGGCGAGGCCGCAGGTTTTGAGAAACTCCGTCAGAAACAGGATTGTGTCGCCGTCCAGATCGTTGGTCGGCTCGTCCAGCAGCAGCAGCTGTGGTTCGCTCATCAGCAGCCGCGCCAGCTGCAGCTTCACGCGCTCGCCGCCGGAGAAGGAACCCATGCTCTGCTCGCTGTAAAAGACGTCGACGGGAAGGGAAAGCCGCGCGCTGAGGCTGCCGAGCATATTGGGTGTCTGATCGTAAAACGCCTCGTTTTCGCAGAAGAATTCGTACGCACTCATGGCATGGCTTGCTGCAGGCAGCTCCTGCGGCAGAAAGCCGGTTAAAAACGTATTGACAATCCTGCCGCTCACCTGCGCATAACTGTCGATGGCCTCGTCGCCAAGGATCGCACGCAGAAGGGTGGATTTGCCGTTTCCCTCCTCGCCGATGAGCGCCAGCCGCTCGCCGGGGCTGACGCTGAAAGACACGTTTTCCATGAGCGTGGTCAGGTCCTTCTTGTGGATGATCGTCAGGTTCGCAATGCTGAGCATAGTTTCTCCGTGAGGTTCTTTGTTCTTACACAGAAAAGGACGCCGCATGTTCTGCCGCGCCCTTTGTGATTACATTCCGGGATCGTATTCGCACTCCACCAGGATGGTCTTTTCGCCGTTTTCCCACCACTGGCCGACCATGTAGCAATTGGCCTCCTGGCCCTGGTAGGGAACCATGCCGTTTTCCGGCTTTGTGCCGTCATAAAAGAGCGTGGCATCCGTGAGGTGATAGGTCTCTGCGTTGAACTCCACGTCAAACGTGCCCAGCGCGACCACCACACCGACGCAGTCCTCGCAGACAACGGGCGCCGGCACATAGATAATGTACTTGGGGAGGGCCGTCTCTATCGTCGCCTCCTTGACGGAATTGCGCAGGATCAGATTGCCGTTTACCTCGCAGTCGGGCAGGATAAACACGCGCGTGAAGACATCCGCCGCGTTGATCACATCGGCGTTGAACACGCAGTTGGCAAACATGATCTGACCGTAATCGCCGCTGACCGTCACCGGCTCATTGAAAATGAGATTCTCGAGATACAGCGTCTCCTCCGCAGCCAGCTCAAAGGCAAATTCGGTCGCTTCGGTTCTCTCCGCCTCGCCAAGCGCAATCGCGCACAGCGCCAGACACAGCACCAACGCCAGGATAAGCCCCATCCATTTCTTCATAAAACGTCCATCTCCATTCCACTTGTTGTGTATGCTTTATTATAGCACGCCGCGCGGGCCTTTCAAGGGGCTTTGACCCGATTGTGAACATTTGGTGAACTGCGTTGACATCCCACGGCGTCCGGCATATAATTACTCACAGTGTTAGCATTTATCCGACAGGAGGAAGCTGATGGACGTATACGAAACGCTGGCCGAGGAGCTGATCGGTTCGCTCGACCGGCGGAGAAAGGGCCCGCCGCACGAGGAGATCAGCGCAGCGATGCGCGGCGAGATGGCCGTGCTTCGCCTGCTTGTGCAGGAGAGATCGACCATGACCGCCGGCGAAATCAGCCGGACGCTGGGGATGACCACATCGCGCATCGCCGCCGTGCTGGGCAGCCTGGAAAAGAAGGCGATGATCCTGCGGCGCGCAGATGAGCGCGACAAGCGGCGCGTGCTGGTGACGCTCACCGAGTCCGGCAGCTCATTCTGCCGGCGGCGCCGGGAGGACGCCGTGCGGGACATGACGGCGCTGCTTGATCATCTGGGCGAGGAGGACGCCGCCCACTTTGTGCGCATCATGAAGCGTGTTCACGAGTTTATCCCCGATCATCCGCCGCGCATACGCGAGAATATGCATCAACAGAAGGAGGAATCCGCCCATGAACAGTAAACTGGCCACAGGCAAAAAGCTTGCCGGACAGGTGAAGCAATACAAAAAAGCGGCGCTGCTCTCTCCGCTGTGCACGATCGGCTGCGTCATTCTGGAGATCCTGATCCCCTATCTGACCGCATCGATCATCGACAACGGCATCGCCGTGGGCAATATGGCCCATGTCGCCAGGATCGGCGCGATCATGGCCGTGATGGCAATTGTGGCCATGTTTTTTGGCGTGACGGCCAACCGCCTGAGCGCGAAGGCGAGCACGGGCTTTGCGGCCAATCTTCGCAGCGCGATGTTTGAAAACATCCAGAGCTTCTCGTTTTCGGGCATCGACAAATTCTCCACCGCCGGCCTGGTAACGCGCCTGACCACGGACGTCACCCATATTCAGATGTCCTTTCACATGATCCTGATGGTGTGCACGCGCGCGCCGGTGACGCTGATTGTCGCGCTGGTGATGGCGCTGAGCATCAGCGCAAAGCTCTCGCTGATCTTCCTGGGCGTGATGATCTTCCTGTTTGCCGCGCTGTTTATCCTTGTGCCGATGGCCATGCGCTACTTCAGGCAGATGTTCAAAAAGTACGACGCGCTCAATGCGACGATCAAGGAAAACGTCGGCGCGATCCGCGTGGTGAAATCCTTTGTGCGCGAGGAACACGAGCACGAGAAATTCACCAGGGCCGCACAGGACGTCTTTAACAACTCCGTCTCCGCGGAGAAGATCATCTCCCTCAACGGCCCGATCATGAGCTCGTGCGTCTACACCTGCATCCTGCTGATCAGCTGGTTCGGCGCACAGATGATCGTGAATAAAACCGGCCTGACCACGGGCGAGCTGACCAGCCTGCTGTCCTACATCATGAACATCCTCATGAGCCTGATGATGCTCTCCATGGTCTTCGTCATGCTCTCCAATTCCATCGCCGCAGCGCAGCGCGTGGGCGAGGTCCTCGAGGAAAAGACCGACATCGCCTCCCCGGAAAACGCCGTGACGACCGTCGCGGACGGCTCCATCGACTTTGAAAACGTCTCCTTCGCCTATCAGCAAACGGGCGAAGGTAAGCCCGTCCTCTCGGACATCGATCTGCACATCCGCTCGGGCGAGACCATCGGCGTGATCGGCGGCACGGGCTCGAGCAAGTCCAGTCTGGTCAACCTGATCTCCCGCCTATATGACGTAAGCGAGGGCAGCGTGAAGGTTGGCGGCGTGGACGTGCGCGATTACGACGTGGAGAGGCTGCGCAGCGAGGTCTCCGTCGTCCTGCAGAAGAACGTGCTCTTCTCCGGCACGATCCTGGATAACCTGCGCTGGGGCGACGAAAACGCGACCGAGGAGCAGTGCCGCGAGGCCTGCCGTTTGGCCTGCGCGGATGATTTCATCCAGAGCTTCCCGGACGGCTACAACACGAAGATCGAGCGCGGCGGCACGAACGTATCCGGCGGCCAGAAGCAGCGCCTGTGCATCGCGCGCGCATTGCTTCGAAAGCCGAAAGTGCTCATCCTGGACGACTCCACCAGCGCGGTCGATACCGCGACGGACGCGAGAATCCGCGCCGCGCTGAAGACCTATCTGCCCGAAACGACCAAGATCATCATCGCCCAGCGCATCGCCTCCGTGCAGGACGCGGACCGCGTGCTGGTCATGGACGAGGGCCGCGTGAACGGCTTTGACACGCCGGAAAATCTGCTTGAAACCAACGCGATCTACCGCGAGGTCTACGAGAGCCAGAATCAGGGCGGCAGCGGCGACTTTGACGAGGACGCGAAAAAGGATGCGTCCCATGCGAAGACCAGTCTTGAAAAGGGAGGTGCACGCGCATGATGAGAGGACCCGGTCCCCGCGGCCCGCATGGCCCCCATGGCATGAAGGGCATGGGCCGTCCCGGCGCAAAGAACCCCGGCAAGACGCTCAAACGCATTCTTTCCGAGGTCATGAAGCGCTATAAGTGGCACTATCTGCTGGTGCTTGTGTGCATCGTCGTTTCCACGCTGGCCAATGTGCGCGGCACGCTGTTCACCCAGACGCTGATTGACGACTACATCCTCCCGCTCTCCGCGCAGGAAAATCCGGACTTTGGCCCGCTGGGCCGCGCGATGCTCGGCGTGGCGGCGATCTACATCATCGGCGCGCTGGCCTCGTGGCTGCAGAATTTCACGATGATCTTTGTCACGCAGGGCACGCTCAAGAACCTGCGGCTGAAGGTCTATGACAAGATGCAGCGCCTGCCGATCAAGTATTTTGACACGCACGCGCACGGCGACATCATGAGCGTGTACACCAACGACATCGACACGATGCGCCAGATGATCTCCCAGTCGCTGACGCAGCTGATCACCAGCGTCGTGACGATCGTCAGCGTGCTGACCTCGATGATCATCCTGAGCGTACCGCTGACGCTGGTAACGCTGGTGATGGTCGCGCTGATGCTTGTCATCTCCATGGGCCGAATGGCGAAGTCCGGCGGCTTCTTCATCAGGCAGCAGCAGGCGCTGGGCCAGATGAACGGCTACATCGAGGAGATGATGGACGGTCAGAAGGTCGTCAAGGTCTTCTGCCACGAGGAGAAGACCATGGCGGATTTCAACGCGCTCAACGAAAACCTGCGCGACACCGCCTATGCGGCCAACGCCATCTCCGGCACGATCATGCCGGTCAATATCGCCATCGGCAACCTGAGCTACGTGCTCTGCGCGATCGCGGGCGGATTGCTGGCGGCCAACGGCTATCTGGGGCTGACCATCGGTACGCTGGTCTCCTTCCTGACGCTCAACAAGAGCTTCAATCAGCCGATCAACCAGGTCTCCCAGCAGGCGAACTCCATCGTCATGGCGCTCGCCGGCGCGGAACGCGTGTTTGAACTGCTGGACGAGGAGCCGGAAACGGACGACGGCTACGTCACCCTCGTCAACATCCGCAAATACAGCGACGGCCAGATCATCGAATGTCAGGAGCGCACGGGTCTGTGGGCGTGGAAGCACACGCACAAGGCGACGGGCGAGACGGACTACGTCGAGCTGAAGGGCGACATCGTCATGGATGGCGTGGACTTCGGCTACACGGACGAGAAGATGGTGCTCCACGACATCAAGCTCTATGCCACGCCGGGCCAGAAGATCGCCTTCGTCGGCTCCACCGGCGCAGGCAAGACGACCATCACCAACCTGATCAATCGATTCTACGACATTCAGGACGGCAAGATCCGCTACGACGGCATCAACATCACCAAGATCAGGAAGGCCGATCTGCGCAGGTCTCTGGGCGTCGTGCTTCAGGATACGAAGCTGTTCACCGGCACGGTCATGGAAAATATCCGCTATGGCCGGCTGGACGCCAGCGACGGCGATTGCATCGCCGCAGCGAAGCTGGCCAACGCGCACGGCTTCATCTCCCGCCTGCCGGACGGCTACAACACGATGCTCACCGGCGACGGCGCGAACCTCTCGCAGGGCCAGCGCCAGCTGCTGTCCATCGCGCGCGCGGCGGTCGCCGATCCGCCGGTGCTGATTCTGGACGAAGCAACCTCCTCCATCGACACGCGCACGGAGGCGCTTGTGCAGGCGGGCATGGATTCCCTGATGAAGGGGCGCACGACGTTCGTCATCGCGCACAGGCTCTCCACGGTCAAAAACAGCGACTGCATCATGGTTCTGGAGAAGGGCCGCATCATCGAGCGCGGCACGCATGATGAGCTCATCGCCGCCAAGGGCAAGTATTATCAGCTCTATACCGGCGATTTCGAGAATAACGCATAAGAAGACGGGCCACCGGAAGGTGGTCCGTTTTTTGCGATTGGGGGATTGATATGCGAAAGGAAGATAGTGCGCAGTAAGGATATAGGAACGAAGTACAGCGCAAAGAGACGCATTAGCGCCCGCAGGCTCCCTCAGTCAGCTTCGCTGACAGCTCCCTCCCGGAGGGAGCCTCCTCGTATACGCTTCGCTTATAAATCAGCGCTGCTGATGCGCAAAAGATT
>SVGO01000158.1 GCA_015056305.1 Clostridiales bacterium
ACCTCGAGGTTCCGACCGCTCTGCCGGGCGTCAATCCGGCGATCCTCGACCCGCGCGACACCTACGCCGACGCTTCCGAGTGGGAGACCAAGGCGAAGGATCTGGCTGGCCGCTTCATCAAGAACTTCGTGAAGTACACCGGCAACGACGAGGGCAAGTCCCTGGTCGCCGCTGGCCCGCAGCTGTAATCTCAGCTTAAGCGAATAAGCCAATCAGCCCCGGCAGAGCAATCTGCCGGGGCTTTCTGTGCTTTGGATACTTTTTCTTGAGATCATCCTGTGGTATACTGCTGTATAACAAAAGATGGATAAAGGGTGGTTTTATGCAGAAAATGAGAGCGCCGCGCGGCTTTTTGACTGAGGAAGAAAAAGATAACCTTCCCAAGGTAACCTGGCCGCTGATTTCCAGAATCCTGACCTATCTCGCACCGTATTGGGCGAAATTCCTGATGGTCTTTGTAACCATCATTCTCTCCGCGGTACTGGGGCTTCTGCCCAGCATCATCACCGGCCGCATCGTCGATGAGGCGCTTGTGGGGCAGAATATGGCGCTGCTCATTCAGCTGCTGCTTGCGGCTCTGGTCACGCTCTTTGCCTCGCAGGTGGTGTCACTTCTGACCACGTACCTCAATGCGTGGATCAGTCAGCACATCATCTTCGATATGAAGAACGAAATGTATGCACATCTGCAGCGCATGAGCCATGCCTTTTTCACCAGCGAGCGCCAGGGCGATATCATCACCAGGATGAACACCGACGTCAGCGGCGTGAGCACGGTCATTTCCGGCACGCTCAGCAGCATCTTGAGCAATCTGGCCACGGTCGTCACGACGCTGGTCGCGCTCTTCGGCATGAACTGGAAGATGGCGATCGTCGGTATTCTTGTCATTCCGATGCTCATTCTGCCTACGCGCTCGGCCGGCCGCACCCGCTGGAAGCTCCTGTCCGAAAGCCAGGCGAAAAGCGACGAGCTCAACCAGCTGATCAACGAAACGCTGAGCGTCAGCGGCTCCATGCTCACTAAGCTTTTCACGCGCGAGCAGAGCGAGTACGACCGCTTTGTGAAGGTGAATGGGGAAGTGACGAAGCTTGCGCTCAAGGAGCAGCTCAGCGGCCGCACATTCCGCCTGCTCATGGGCATCTTTACGCAGGTTGGCCCGCTGCTGATCTATTTCGCCGGCGGCTTCCTGATCATCGCACGGGGTGAGACGTCGCTGACCGTCGGTACGATCACGGCGATGGTCGCGCTGGTCAACAGGCTGTATCGTCCAGTCGAGTCCCTGCTCAATATTCAGGTGGATTTCACGCGCAGTCTGGCGCTGTTCACCCGAATCTTCGATTATTTCGATCGTGAGATCGACATTGCGTCGCCGCCCAATGCGGTGAAACCCGATCTTAAAGGCGCCGATATCTGCTTTGAGCATGTCCGCTTCGGCTATACGCCGGACGTCGAGATCCTGCACGACATCGATTTCACCGTGCACAGCGGCGAAATGGCGGCGATCGTTGGTCCGTCCGGCAGCGGCAAGAGCACGATCATCAACTTCATTCCAAGGCTCTGGGACGTGGGCGGCGGCCGCGTGACGATCGGCGGGGTGGATGTGCGCGATTTCGATCTGACCTATCTGCGCAGCCAGATCGGCGTGGTTTCTCAGGATACCTATCTGTTCAACGGTACGATCCGCGAGAATCTGCTCTACGCCAAGCAGGATGCAACAGAAGAAGAGCTCATTGCAGCCTGCAAAGCAGCTTCCATCCATGATTTTATCGCCGACCAGCCGGACGGCTACGACACGCAGGTGGGCAACCGCGGTCTGAAGCTCTCCGGCGGCGAAAAGCAGCGCCTGTCGATCGCACGCGTGATCCTCAAGGATCCGACGATCCTCATTCTGGACGAGGCGACGTCTGCGCTGGATTCTATTTCCGAGAGCGCGATTCAGGATGCGCTGGAGATCCTCATGCAGGGACGAACCAGCATCGTCATCGCGCACAGGCTCTCCACGATCATGGCTGCGGACAAGATCCTTGCGCTGTCGGATGGTGTGATCGCGCAGTGCGGCCGCCATGAAGATCTGCTCGAGGAGGGCGGCGTGTACAAGCAGCTCTTTGACACGCAGTTCGGCTGGATGCAGGAATGCCTGCAGGACGAAGATGAGGCGGGGAAGAAGGACGAATAACGGACGTGCAGACGCGGAGTTTGCTTCAATCGTGTATTTTTACCGAAAAACAGCTGAAATGGGGATGCAATTTTGAAAACATTGCATTGTCAGGGCGTGTTCTTTTGTGCTATAATCAATTTAATAAAATCGTCCTTCTATGTTTAGATGGATGAATCAAAGACTGGAGGAATTTCCTATGCCGATGCAAATGGGTTTCCGTTGGTATGGCGAGGGCAATGACAAGATCACCCTCAATCATATCAAGCAGATCCCGGGCGTGACCAGCATCGTGTGGGCGCTTCACAACAAGATGCCCGGCGAAATCTGGACCGTGGAAGAGATCGCTGAAGTTCAGAAGCAGCTGGAGCCGTATGGCTTCAATATGGATGTTGTCGAGTCTGTCAACGTGCATGACGATATCAAGATCGGCCTGCCGACCCGCGACATGTACATCGAGAACTACAAGCAGTGCATCCGCAATCTGTCCAAGTTCG
>SVGO01000070.1 GCA_015056305.1 Clostridiales bacterium
TTGCGCGCAACGCTTCGTTCTCTTTGGCGCTTCGCGCACAGGAACGTTGGGCTGCCGCCCAAACCCGCCTGGGGATTTCATCCCCAGACCCCTTCTTCGCTTCGCGCCGGTTTCAAGATTCCTTAATTAACTAAATATCCATTATACGCACAAAGGCCGTCCGGTTTTCACCGAACGGCCTTTTCTATTCTCTTAGAATTCGGAGATAATCTCCGTCCAGATCTGGTCATAGAGCCTGGTATCATCGCCCAGATACTTGAACACCTGGCACTTATCCAGCGTCTCCTGCGGCGGGTTATTCACCGGGGATGCGTTGTATTCCTCCGCGCCCCACAGCTCGATCGCCGCCGTGTTCGGGATCGCATAGCCGACGTAATCGTAGTTCGCCGCGGCGACGTCCGCGCGGCACATGAAGTCGATAAACTTCTCCGCGCCGGAGACGTTGCGCGCATTGTGCGGAATGCACATCGAGTCATAGAAGATATTGCTGCCCTCCTTGGGCACGACATAGTTCAGTTCATCGCTCTCGCTCATGCAGAACGTCGCGTCACCGCTCCAGACCAGCGCCACGGATGCCTCACCCGCGATCATCTTGTCCTTCACCTCGTCGACCACATACGCCAGCACCAGCGGCTTCTGGTCGATGAGCAGCTTCTTGGCGTCCGCCAGATCGCTGGGGGTGATCGAGTTGAGATCATGTCCTGCCATCACCAGCGCGATCGCCATCGTGTCGCGCGGCGCATTGAGCATGAACAGGTCCATCTTGTATTCCTCGTCCAGCAGGATATCCCAGCTGTCGGGCGCTTCCAGCACGGTCTGCGTGTTGTAAAGCAGGCCCATCGTACCCCAAGTGTAGGGCACGGAATACGCAAAATCCGGATCGTAGCTCTCGTGCGTGAAGCGCGGATCGATGTTCTTCACGTTGGGCACGTTGTTCCAGTTGATCGGCTGAAGCAGTTCCTCCTGGATCATGCGCTCGATCATGTAGTCGCTGGGGATGATCACGTCGTAGCTCGAGCCGCCCATGGCGATCTTGGCATACATATCCTCGTTCGTCTCGAATGTCTCATAGATCACCTTGATGCCGGTCTCCGCCTCGAAAACGTCGATCACTTCGCTGTCGATGTAGTCGCCCCAGTTGTATACGGAGATCGTCTCGCCGGTCATCTTCACCGGATTGTCTGGCATGACGACGAACGGCTCGCTCTCCTCTTCCTCCTCGATCAGCTCGTCCTCGATCGGCTCGCCGCTCCCGCCGAAGGCGAGATACGCAAACGCCAGAACAAGGACGAGGATGATCCAGAAGCCCTTTTTCTTATAGATCGTTTTCATTCAAAATCCCCTTTATCAGCGGTACCAAGCCTCCCTCTTGAGGGAGGTGTCAGCTCAAAGAGCTGACGGAGGGAGTTCAGTACGGAATGCGCACCTTTTCGACCTTGTCCGCGCTGCGCGGGTCCTTGCGCAGGTCCTGCAGGTTGATGCCGATCAGCAGCACGAACACGCAGCCGAAGATGAGCGTCGAGAGCGCGTTGATCTTCGGCGAGATGCCGCGCTTGGCCATGGTATAGATCGTGATGGACAGATTGGAAACGCCCGAGCCCGTCGTGAAGAAACTGACCACGAAGTCGTCAATGGACATCGTCAGCGCCATGATAAAGCCCGAGAACACGCCGGGCATGATGTCCGGCAGGATCACGCGCAGGAAGCCCTGCATCGGCGTCGCGCCCAGATCCTGCGCCGCCTCGGCGAGGTTCGGGTCAAGCTGGCGGAGCTTGGGCATCACACTGAGCACCACATACGGCACGCAGAACGCGATGTGCGAGAGCAGCAGCGTCACATAGCCCAGCTGGATATGCGCCATGGCGTAAAGCAGCATCAGCGAGACGCCGGTGACGACCTCGGAGTTGAGCATCGGCAGATTGACCACAGAGAGCATCGCCTGACGCGGCCTGCGCTTCATCTGGAACAGCGCGATCGCGCCGAATGTGCCCAGCACCGTGGAGATCGCCGCCGCCAGGAAACCGACGGACAGCGTCGTGCCCAGCGCGGCCATGATGGCCTCGTCGGTGAACAGTTCCTTATACCATCTGAGCGTGAAGCCGCCCCACTGCGCGCGGGACTTGCTGTTGTTGAACGAATAGAGGATCAGCATGACGATCGGCGCATAGAGGAACGCCATGATCAGACCGATATACGCTTTCCTGAGCTTTTTCATCAGAAGATGCGCACCTCCTTCGCCTGCTCGTCCTCTTTATCCATGTTGTTCAGCGCGCCCATGAACGCGAGCACGACTACCATCACCAGCAGCGACAGCGTCGCGCCGAAGTGCCAGTCGCTGGACTTGCCGAACTGATTCTGGATGATATCACCGATCAGCGGCACCTTACCGCCGCCCATCAGCTGGCTGATGACGAACGTCGTCACCGCCGGAACAAACACCATCGTGATGCCTTCCAGCACGCCCGGCAGGGAGTACGGCAGCGTCACACGCATAAAGCTCTTGGCCGGGCTCGCGCCCAGATCGGCCGCCGCCTCCAGCAGGCTTCTGTCGATCTTCTCGATGACGGTATAGATCGGCATGATCATGAAGCTCAGATAGTTATACACCATGCCGAGGATGACGGCGTTCTCGTTATACAGGAAGATGATCCTGCGGCGGACGCCGCGCGCGAGCAGCCACTCGTCCAGCGCGGGGATCGCCTCGCGCAGCATGGTAATCCAGCTGTTGAGGATGCCGGAGTTTTCCAGGATGCTCATCCAAGAATACGTGCGCAGCAGGAAGTTCATCCACATCGGCAGAATCAGCAGCATCAGCCACAGCGCGGGCCGCTTGAAGTCCTTGCCCGTGAGGATCAGCGCCACGGGGTAGCCCAGCAGCAGGCAGATGACCGTGGTGATCACGGCGACCTTGAGGCTGCGCAGCAGGAGCTTCAAATACGTCGGCTCGAGCATGCGCTTGAAGTTATCCAGCGAGACGACCGCGCGCTTCTGCCACGGGCGCTCGGTGGTATGCGAGCCGTCCTCCAGCTCGTAGATCACGCTGCCGTCCTCCATCACGATTTCGGTATAGGGGATCGGCTCCTCGACCGTCACGCCGTACCACACGATCATCACCAGCGGCACGACGATGAAGATCATCGCCCACAGGACAAACGGCGCGGTCAGCGCCTTGTTTCTCATCATGGCAGGCCCTCCTTACTTCGCGCGGTCCGCGTGCTTCTTGAGCACGTCCGGCGAGCAGTCGCTCTTGTGCATGACCTGAATATCCTCCGGCGCGACGTACAGCTTCACCCTCGTGCCGACCTGGCGCGCATGCGTGGAATGCACCAGCAGCACCGTTTCGCCCGAGCGCACCTTCATCTCATAATGCACGCCCTTGAACAGCAGGCTTTCGACCACGCCCTGCGGCACGTTCTCCAGCGCATCCTCCATCGGACGCAGCTTGAGGTCCTCCGGACGCACGACGATATCGACCTCGGCCTGCTCGCCAAAGCCGCTGTCCACGCACTTAAACTCGCAGTTGAGGAAGCGCACCAGCTGATCGCGCACCATCGTGCCCGGCAGGATGTTGCTGTCGCCGATAAAGTCCGCGACGAACGCGCTCTGCGGCTCGTTATAGATATCTTCCGGCGTGCCCAGCTGCAGAATCTCGCCCGCGCGCATGACGGCGACGCGGTCGCTCATGGTGAGCGCCTCCTCCTGGTCATGGGTGACGAAGATGAACGTGATGCCGCTCTCGCGCTGAATGCGCTTGAGTTCCAGCTGCATCTCGCGGCGCAGCTTCAGGTCCAGCGCGGCCAGCGGCTCGTCCAGCAGCAGGACGTCCGGCTTATTGATCAGTGCGCGCGCGATCGCCACGCGCTGCTGCTGGCCGCCGGAGAGGGAATTGATCTTGCGCTTTTCATAGCCGCTAAGTCCGACCATCTCCAGCATGCGGCTCACCTCGCGCGCGGTCTTCTGCTTATCCTCGCCGCGCAGGTCCGGGCCGAAGGCCACGTTCTGCGCCACGTTCAGATGCGGGAAGAGCGCATAGCGCTGGAACACCGTGTTGATTGCGCGCTTATACGGCGGCAGCGGAATGATATCCTTGCCCTTGTAAAGGATCTCGCCGCTGCTCGGGCGCTCAAAGCCGCCGATGCAGCGCAGCAGCGTCGTCTTGCCGCAGCCCGACGGGCCCAGCAGCGTCACAAACTCGTTCTTGCCGATATCGATGCTCACGCCGCCCAGCGCGACGAATCCATCCTCGAAGACGACGCGCAGATTCTTGATCGAAAGGATCGCGTTTTCCATGTTCCGGTCCTCCTTCTTTGGGGCTGCCGCCCCAATCCCCGCCTGAGGGACTTCTTTCTCCTCGCTCGACGCTCGTCGGTCAGGGCAGCTCTGACAGCCCACCGGGCTGTCATTCACTCCTGCCCCAGTTCGGCAAGGCCAAACCCTCAGGCTCCCCATGTTCGCTCCGCGGCAGTTTTAAGCCGCTGTTCTTTCGGGCGGAACAGAACCCCGCCCTGCAATATCCCGCTTCAAACAGCTGTACATTCGGCCGTTCCCCTGCGCAAAAGCACAGTTGCGACTCCGTCGCACGCGTGCACCGAAAACGAATCTTCGCTGCTCGAAGTCCCTTATACCTCCCCAGCGTTCGAGGGCGGTATGGGAGTCCAGAGGGATGTAGGAGGGGCGAGGAACCCCACCTCATCCCTTTGGGCCCAGCGCAGCGCGTTTCCGCGCCGCAGGCAAACCCTTAGTTCCTTAAAAGTTGGGCGGTGTGCAAACCCAAATGACAGATGCCGGTGTTTTTCCCGTATTGTGCAGATAGTGCTGCACATTCGGCTTGTAGGAGAAGCTGTCGCCCTTGCGCACGCGATAGCTCTTCTCGCCCAGCACCAGCGTCACCGCGCCCGCGAGCACATGGCCGAATTCTTCGCCCATATGCGGCAGGTCCGTTTCCGTCTTCGCGCCCGGCTCAATCGTCACCAGAATCGGCTCGATGTCCTTCTTCTGCGCATTGGGGATCAGCCAATGGATCGTGACGCCGTCGTCGCTCTCCTTGATGAACACATCCTCCTTGCGGCAGACGGGATTATCGCCCTGCTCATCCGAGAAAAACTCGTGGAACGAGCTGCCCAGCGTCGTGAGAATATCCTCCAGCGTCGAAAGCGACGGCGAGGTCTGGTTGCTCTCCAGCTGGGAGATGAAGCCCTTGGACAGCTCGCAGCGGTCGGCCAGCTCCTTCTGCGTCAGGTTGTTCTTCTGGCGAAGGCTGCGCAGCTTCTCTCCGATATTGATTTCCACTCAAAATCCCCCTTTCGGGTTTAGTAATACAAAACTTCAGGATTATCACTTGATGCAGATTAAATCACAAATTCCCCCGCATGTCAATACCATGAAAAAATCTTTCTCCTGTTTTCTTGAAAACGTTCGTTTTTTGCGCCGGGGATTGCGTGGATAATCTGCGTCTTTTGCTGATATTGCTTGATTTTTCGTGTCTCAGTGAGTTCTGACCCAGAGCTTACAATCCCTAAACTTTTTCATCGGAAACACGGCATCCGGTTTTGTTTCCGTAAACAAAAAGGTCACAAAGGCAAAGAAAAAGAGCGGGAATTCCCCGCTCTTTGGTTGTGTCATCTCAAACAATTCCGCGTTTCATCACGCCTGCGGGCGGGACCTCATCCGTCTCGCCTTCGGCGCTCCAATCATCCTGCATCCGCCACCGGCGGCGGATGATTTCCGCGTTCCCCATAGGGGAAGGTTTATTTACCCTCGCTGATCTCCGCAACATACTTCGCCTCGGCGACCGGCGCCTCCACGTCTGCACCGTCCCTGGTGTATGCGCCGTCAGCCGGCAGGGTCAGGCCCGTGCCGATGAGATAGAACGTGGCAATATTGCCCTGTGCCAGGTCCTCGTCTCCGCTGAGCACCACCCAGACAGGATCCTTCCACTCGCCGACGGCCACATTCTCCACGCAGACCAGCGCGCTGGCGCGGCCGTCAAAATCGGCAAACGCCTCTACGCGGCCGCGCAGCATGAACTGCCTGCCCTCGTGCTTGGCCGGATCTTTCAAAAGATCCGCATATTCCACCGGCTGCAGCTTCTTTCGGAATTCGGCGATGCCTTCGCGCAGCGTGAATTCTCGCGTGAGCGTGATCTGCGTGCGATTCTCCTGATAGCCCTTGACCTTTGTGCGCAGCTCAAAGGTCTCCGTGCCCTCGCCCTCGATGGATACGCGGATGGAGAAATCGCCGTTCTTGTTCGCCTTGACGTTGGTGTTCATGCTCTTGCCGCTGATGTAGATCGTCGCATCGGGTTCCGTCTTGCCGCGCACCATCACATGATCGCCGCTGAAGACGGAATTTTCCGGCAAGGTCACATTCAGGCGGGCCATCGGCATCTCATAGGTGATCGCCAGCATGGCCTCCGCCGCATCGGTCATCACGGCAAGCGTCTGCTCGCCTTCCTCGGGCAGGGTCACCTTCAGGGTGAAGCTGCCGTCCCGCTTGGCAGTCGCGCTGCCCAGCGTCTTCTCGTCCACGGCTACGCGCACCTCAGCGGACGGGTCCGTCACGCCCGTGATCGTGATCCTCGGATCATTCGTATACGACGGCACGCCGCTGACCTCCATCACGCCAGAGCTGGCGATCACCTCGGCCACGCCGGGCGTGGGCACGGGGGTCGGCTCCGGGGTCGGGGTCGGCACGGGCGTGGGCGCCGGCGTCGGATCAGAAACCGTGGAGAGCAGCTTCATTCCGGAAAGCACCTGCGCCATGCGCGCATCGTCCGCGCTCTCCGGCGCGCGGCCCACGATCGTCTGCGTGATCATATAGAGCCTGCCCAGATGCAGCATCGCATAGCGCAGGGAATACACCGGCATGGACGCATACATCGCCGAGCTGGTCAGGCGCACGCACACGGGCACCGTATCCGTCAGCTCAACCGTCTCATACAGGCCGCTCTCCTCAAAGAGCGCCTTGAACGCCGCGAGCCGCTCCTCGCCGATTTCGCTCATCCATTTCACATCGGAAAACGCGCCCGCGTCCGCGACGCTCACCGCGATCTGGCCGCCCTCCTGCGGGATGACCTCCATCACGATGCCCGAGGCCATATAGCTGGCGAGGATCGCGTCCTGCGTCGTGCCCAGGGCGGCAATCAGGTCCTCATGCTCATGCAGGTTCGTCTGGGTGAGCACGGTCTCGCTTTCCTTCTGCGTATAGCGGAAGCCCTCGTACGGGAAAACATACGTCGCCCCCTGCGCCAGCGCGCCCGCCGCGAAAAGGAACGCCATCGCGCAAAGCAGCAGCGCCATCGCCCGTTTCTTCATCATGATCAAATCCCCCTTTGGGTATACATTCACTCTCGTAACTTTCATTATAGCATAGAAGACCGCCCTTTTACAAGAACCCGCCGCATCCACGCCATCAGCACAGGCGATGATGCGTTCCCCGCACGGACTTTTGCGCAATTTCCCATGATGCAAAAAGAGCGGGAGGATTTCTCCTCCCGCTCATACCATTATTCTTCGCCCAGCACATCGACCGGCGCAGCCTGCGCGGTCGTCTCGACGGACGCATTCTCGCCCGTCTGCTGCGCGTTCTTCGGGCCGCGGCGGCCGCGGCGGCTGCGGCGGCGGCGGGAAGAGGACGGCTTGTCGCCGGTCTTCTCTGCCTTCTCGCCCTTGCCCTCGTGCTCGGCACGCTCAGCCTGGCCCGCGAGCATGATCACCACGCGGCGGTTAGGCTCCTCGCCCTCCGAATGCGTGGTCACGCCCGGATGATTCTGCAGCGCGGTATGCAGCACACGGCGCTCATACGGATTCATCGGCTCAAGCACAACCTTGCGGCCGGTCTTGGTCGCGCGGTTGGCCATGCGCTGCGCCAGACGGCGCAGGCTGTCCTCGCGCTTGGCGCGATAGTTTTCGGTGTCCAGCGTCACGCGGATATAGCCCTCGCGGCCCTTATTCACCTGCAGGCTGGTCAGATACTGGAGCGCATCCAGCGTCTCGCCGCGGCGGCCGATCAGGATGCCCAGCGTGTCGCCGATCATGTGAATATACAGGCCGTCCTCGCGGGTGTCGTCCACATAGACGTCCACCTTCACGTTCATCAGGCTGGTCACTTCCATCAGGAAGCGCTGCGCCTTGCCGGCCGGGGTGTCCTCGCCATGGAGAACCGGCGGCTCGGTCGGGGTGAACGGCTGGGCCGGAACCATCGGCGCATACTCGCGTGACTCGGCCTTCTTTTCGACCGGCTTCTTCTCGGCCTTCGGCGGACGCGGCTTCTTGGGCGCGCGCGGCTTCTCGGCCTTGTTTTCCGGCTTCGGCTCGGTCTTCTCCTCGGCCTTCAGCTCAGCCTTGACTTCGGCCTTCTTCTCGGTCTTCGGCTCGGCCTTCTTCTCGGTCTTCGGCTCGGCCTTCTTCTCGGTCTTCGGCTCGGCCTTCTTCTCCGGCTTGATCTCGGCCTTCGGCTCAGCCTTCTTCTCCGGCTTGGCCTCGGCCTTCACTTCCGGCTTCGGCTCAGCCTTCTTCTCGGCCGGCTTCTTCTCGGCCTTCTTTTCGGGCTTCTTGCGCTGCGGCTCATTGAGGCTGAAGGAGCTGAGCAGATCGCTCAGGCCGTGATCATCTTCCTTTTCGTCGTCCAGCACGGTCAGGCGTACGCACGCCGGCTTGCTGCCAAACAGGCCGAACAGGCCCTTGGCGCCTTCCTGGATGACGTCCACATGGACGTCCGCGATGGTCACACCCAGCGCGGCGAGACCAGCGTCAATTGCTTCCTGTGTCGTTTTTCCGGTAAATTCCTGGCTGCGCATCAGATGCCAACCTCCTCAGCAGTGGCCGCCTTGCGGTCCTGGGCCTTGAAATACCTGTCGAAGAAAATATGCTCGACAAGCGCGTAGATGTTGGAGATAACCCAGTAGAGCGCGAAAGCGGAGTTATAAATCGCACAGAAGTACAGAGACATGAAGGTCATGACATAGAGCATGGTCTTCTGGCTGCCCGCCTGCGGGTTGGCCGCCATGGTCTGTGCCATGGTCATGTTCTGCATGAGAATCTGGGTGAGAACGGACAGGATCGGCAGGAGGAACCAGCCGTTGCCGTGCTCATAGATGGTGAAGCGGATCAGGCCGAGGATGCTCAGATTGCCCAGGCCGGTGACCGGCGCAACATACGGCGCATACGCGTCGGAGGCGATGAACGGGGTGACCACATCGGTGATGTAGGCCATCATGGCGTTGCGGTCGGCGAAATTGAGCGCCTCCGGGATGACGCCGGCGGCGAGCAGCTTCGCGCTCACGTTGTTCCAGACGTCAAAGTCGACCAGCTGCAGGGACTGCACGTCCGGCATATAAGTCGCGAACGGGCTGTCCGGCATCCACAGGTTCTTGATCCACAGGAAGCTGTCGGTCAGCGTGGACGGGTCGATGGTCGGGTTGTGATAGAAGGTGAGGAACTGGGTGACGAGCTGCTCGTTGGCGAAGGTACGCATGGCGTAGAACATCGCAAACAGAACAAACATAGACAGGATCATCGGCAGGCAGCCGCCCATGGGGCTTACGCCCTCCTTGCGGTAGAGCTCCTGCAGCTTCTGGTTGAGCTTCTCCTGGTCGTCCTTATATTTCTCCTGAAGCGCCTGCATCTTGGGCTGAACAGCGGTCATGCGCTGGGTGGACTTGCGGCTCTTGAGGTTGAGCGGCATGATGGCCACCTTGATCAGGATGGTGAAGACGATGATGGTGATCGCGTAGTTGTTGATGATGGTGTGCAGGCCCTTAATCAGGGTCAGCAGCAGCGAATTGAGAAAACCCATGGACGTAACGTCCTCCTTGTACTGTGTGTTTTCTTTTTTTGCTTCCTACAAGACGATAGTCACCCGCATGCCCGGCACATGTCACGGCACGGGGTCGTTGAGATCCCCCTTGTAGAAGGGATGGCAGCGCAGAATGCGCCGCACGGCGAGATAGCCGCCCTTGAGCGCGCCGTATTTCTCGATCGCCTCAAAAGCGTACTGGGAGCAGGTGGGATAGAAGCGGCAGCAGGGCGCATGCCTGAGATACCTGCGATAAAACCGGATCGCATAGAGCATCAGGGATTTGATCACGCCGGATCGCCTGCTTTCTTCACGACTGCTTCTTTCTTGGCTGTTTGCTCGTCCTGGCCAGTTTTCGGCCCGGTGACGAGTCTGTTCTGTTTGCGCAGCAGGTACTGCATGGAACGGCACAGCTTGTCAAAATCGGCTGTGGCTGCACTCTGTCTGGCAATGAACACGTAGAGCCCCGGTTTCATCTGGGGCAGCAGGGGCGCGCAGGCCGCGCGCAGACGGCGCTTGATGCGGTTGCGCACGACGGCGCAGCCCAGCTTCTTGCCCACGGAAAAGCCGACCTTGAGGCTGTTTGAGCGCGCATAGAGCATGACCATCTCATGCGAACCGCCGGAGGTGCCCCGGCGATACACGTATTTGAACTGCGCGTTCTTTTTCAGGCTGTACGTTCTTTGCAAGGTCTTTTGGCCCCCTAAAAATCTGGTACAAATAAAAAGGTCCGCTCCCGGTCTTTGCCGGGCCGGACCGAAACGCCCGCGCATGCAGACGATGCGCGGGAGCAGGCGGCGCTTAGCGCCGCCATGTCATATCAATCAGACGGGGTTGGAAACGGTCAGGCGGGCGCGGCCACGAGCACGGCGGCGAGCGAGAACCTTACGGCCGTTCTTGGTGGACATGCGGGAACGGAAGCCGTGCACCTTCGCGCGCTGACGCTTCTTGGGCTGATAAGTTCTGACGGAAGAAGCCATAATTACACACTCCTTATGATAAAAGGTTTTTTTGTTTCATGAACATCATTGTCGGCCGCACCGGTATGCGGCGCTTTGTTCCATGCAAAAGCTATTATAGTATACTTCACCAGAGCGAGCTTAGTCAAGTGGATTTTCCGGCGAAGGCGTAAAAAATGTAACGAAATCGTAAAATTCCGCATGCTCCTGTCAAATTCCCTGCGTTCCTTTTTGGCGCTGTGCAGAACTTGTCCGTGCGCCGCAGCCCTCGCTTGACTTGCTGCGCGCCGCAAGGCTATAATATCTGAAGCGACACCCTTTTCTTACAGAATCATCAGCATCCCGAAAGGAGACTGTTTTATGCGCAGAATCGGCGTTTTGACCTCCGGCGGCGACGCCCCGGGCATGAACGCGGCCGTCATGGCCGTGGCCAAGGCAGCCCGTCACCATGGCATGCAGCTCATCGGCATCAAGCGCGGCTACAACGGCACGCTTTGCCGCAGCGATAATCCCGCCGACGACATGATCGAGATGGATCTGGATACCATCCTGGACATCGCCGATCAGCCCGGCACTTACCTGCGCACCGCGCGCTGCCTGGACTTCCTCAAGCCCGAGATGCAGCAGCGCGCCGCCAACAACATCCGCGAGATGGGCATTGAGGGCGTGGTCGTCATTGGCGGCGACGGCTCCTACAAGGGCGCGCTCGCCCTGTGCAAGCTCGGCATCCCCTGTGTAGGCATCCCCGGCACGATCGACAACGACCTGAACTACACCGAGATGACCCTGGGCTACGATACCGCGGTCAACTCCTGCGTGGACGACGTGCGCGCCATCCGCGCGACCAGCCGCTCCCACGACCGCCCGGCCGTGGTCGAGGTCATGGGCCGCCATTGCGGCGATATCGCGCTGAAAACCAGCGCGGGCACCGGTGCGGAGATCTGTATCGTGCCGGAGGTCGAGTGGTACATCCCCGACGTCGCCGAGCGCCTGACCAAGCTCATCGCCGAGGGCAATCCGCGCGCGACTGTGGTCGTCGCCGAGGGCGCGTGGGATTCCATGAGACCCTATGACTGGCGCCGCGTGCTGCGCGAGCACAATATGCTCGTGCACGACGACGATCCGATCTCTACCCGATTCCTCACCCGCGTGCTGCGCTGCCTGACCGGCTGCGAGGCGCGCACCACGATCCTAGGCTATACCCAGCGTGGCCGTCAGCCCTCCGCCTATGACAGCGGCTTTGCCTTCGAGGCCGGCGTGCTCGCGGTCAATCTGCTCAAAAACGGCATCGGCAATCAGGTGATCGGCGTCAAGGACTCCCGCGTGTTCTTCATGCCCATCGAAGAAGCCCTGCGCCAGAAGCGCGAGTTTAATCTGGCGCTGTACAACACCATCAACTCGATTTGAATGAAAAGATACGTCAGGGCTGCCGCCCTGAAACCCGCCTGAGGGGCATTGCCCCTCAGACTCCCCTCTTCGCTTCGCGGCGGCTTAATGCAGCCGCGAAGCGGTAAAGGGGACTGGGGACGATGTCCCCAGTCAGGGGTTTGGGGATGAAATCCCCAACGTATCCCTTTGGAGGAACTATGCTGCGCAGAAACGACGCATTTGAAATGACCTGCGAGAACTTCGGACAGGACGCGCAGGGCGTATGCCGCCATGACGGGATGGCCGTGTTTGTGCCGGGCATGCTGCCGGGCGAGCGCGCGATGGTGCGCATCGTCAAGCCCGAAAAGCGCTATGCCTTCGGGCGCATCGAGCAGCTGCTGGCATCCGCGCCGGAGCGCACCGAGCCGTTCTGCCCGATCTACAAGCGCTGCGGCGGCTGCTCCTGCCAGCATATGACCTATGAGACGAGCCTGCGTTTCAAGCAGGATCAGGTGCAGCAGCTGCTCACGCGCGTGGGCGGTCTGGATATCACCGTTCCGCCGGTCCTGGGCATGGACGAGCCCTTCGCCTATCGCAACAAGGGCGCCTATCCCGTCGGCGAAGTGAAGGGCGAGCCGGCCTGCGGCTTCTTCGCCCCGCGCAGCCACGATCTCATCCCCCTGCCCAAGCAGGGCTGCGCCATCCAGCGCGGGGACGCCAACGCCGCCACCCGCGCCGCGCTGGACTGGATGAAGCAATCCGGCACGCGCGCCTACGACGAGGTCACCGGCAAGGGCCTCGTGCGCCATATCATGACCCGGTCCACCCAGGCAGGCGGCTTGATGGTCGTGCTCGTGGTCACGCGGCGCGATATCCCGAAGAAGGAGCTGCTCATCGAGCTGCTGCGAAGCGCCGTGCCGGGGCTGGTCAGCCTGTGCCTGTCCATCAACAATAGACGCACGAACGTGATCCTCGGCGAGGAGATTCACGTGCTCTGGGGTGAAGGCGTGATGGAGGATACGCTCCATGGGCTCAGGTTCTCCGTGTCCCCGCTCTCGTTCTTCCAGGTCAATCCCGTGCAGACGGAGAAGCTCTATCAGCTCGCGCTGGACTACGCGCAGCTCACCGGGAGGGAAACCGTCGTGGACGCCTACTGCGGCGCAGGCACGATCTCCCTGATGCTCGCGCGCAAGGCAAAGAAGGTCATCGGCATTGAGATCGTCGAGCCGGCGATCGAAAACGCAAACGCCAACGCCGCGCGCAACGGCATCACGAACGCCGAGTTCATCGTCGGCGCGACGGAAGAGGTCCTGCCGCGGCTTGTCGCAGATGGCATGCGTCCGGATGTGATCGTCGTCGATCCGCCGCGCAAGGGCTGCGAGGAAGCCGTGCTGCGCGCGATCCTCGAGAGCCGTCCCGAGCGCGTGGTCTATGTCTCCTGCGGCGCGCCGACGCTCGCGCGCGACGCGAAGATCCTCACCGAGGGCGGATATACCGCCGCGAAGGTACAGTGCGTGGATATGTTCTGCTGGACCGGCGCGGTGGAGACGGTCATGCTCTTCACCCGGAATGAATGATCAAGGGCTGCAGCGTCCACTCCGGCGCCGCAGCCCTTATTATTTCGTCACTTCATCTCGTCGATGATCTTAAGCATCTCCTTAGGCGTATGTGCGATATACTCCGCGCCCGCCGTCTTCAGGCTCTCCTCGCTGCGGAAGCCCCAGCTCACCGCCAGGCACGGCAGCCCTGCGTTGTGCGCCGTGAATACGTCCACATCCGAATCGCCCACGTACACCGCCTCGTCTGCGCCGACGCCCAGAATCTCCATCGCGGCGAACACGCTGTCCGGCGCGGGCTTGCGCGCGCGGCTGGGATCATCGCCGATGGCCGCCAGCATGCGCTTGCCAAAGTAGAGGCTGCTGAGCTCCTTGACGGCAAAGTCGATCTTGTTGGAGACAATCGCCAGCTTCGCACCCTTTTCCAAAAGGGCGTCCAGCGCGTCCATGATCCCGTCATAAGGGCGCGTCATATCCTTGCTGTGCACTGCGTAGTGCGCGATGAACGCATCCAGCACCTGCTGAAACATCGGATGCGCCTCGCCTTTCTCCGGCATGGCGCGGATGATCAGATTCCGCACGCCGTTGCCCACAAAGGCGCGCACCTCGTCCAGCGTGCGCACGGGCAGATCGTGCTGCGCAAGCGCGGCGTTCACGCTCGCCGCCAGATCGTCAAGCGTGTTGAGCAGCGTTCCGTCCAGATCAAAAATGACCGCCTTGACTTTCATGCTTGTCCCTCCAGCCACATCTTTCTATCGTCAATTATACCCGTCTCGCTGCCGATTTGCAATTCGCCCATATAAAAAGGGAGCATCCTTTCGGATACTCCCTTTGCTTATTCCTGTTAAGCAGTTTTCGAGGGCCCTCCGCCCGAAGAAAACGGATTTAAACCGCCGCGAAGCGAAGAGCACGCCGCCTCAGGCGGCTTACTTCTGGACCAGGTGCAGCGCGAAACCGGCGATCTCGTCCTTGAAGTAGATGGCCTTGAGCTGGCCGTCCTTGTAGTTGGCAGAGGACTCGTCGAACTCGAAGCCCTGACGCTCCATGTACGCCTTGGCGCGCTCAATGAAGTTGGTCTTGATGCCGATGTGGCCCTTCGCGCCGCGGAACGGAGTCTTCATGACTTCGATGCCGGTGCCGGCGAAGATGGAGCTGTTGCCGACCTTCATGGTCCAGCCCAGCAGCTTGCA
>SVGO01000159.1 GCA_015056305.1 Clostridiales bacterium
CAACGCCGGCGATCTGGACTTTGCCGAGGTCAAGACCGTGAACCTGGACGAATACCGCAACCTGCCGCGCGAGCATCAGGAGAGCTACTGGAGCTTCATGCACAGGAATCTGTTCGACCATGTGAATATCCCGGCTGACAAGATCAACCTGCCCAACGGCAACAATCAGGACGCCGAGGCCGAGTGCGCGGCGTATGACGCGGTGATCGCTTCCCTGGGCGGCGTGGATCTGCAGCTGCTGGGCATCGGCCATGACGGTCATATCGGCTTCAACGAGCCGGCGGACGCCTTCGATCTGGGCACCCACTGCGTGGATCTGACGGATGAGACCATCGAGGCCAACAAGCGCTTCTTCAATTCCAAGGACGAAGTGCCGCGTCAGGCCTATACCATGGGCACCGGCACCATCATGAACGCCCGCAAGGTGCTCATGATCGTTTCCGGCAAGGATAAGGCCGAGATCATCAAGAAGGCCTTCTTTGGCCCGGTGACTCCGCAGGTTCCGGCTTCCATTCTGCAGATGCATCCCAACTTCGTGCTCGTCGCCGACGAGGACGCGCTTTCTCTGGTGTAATACGGGTTGTGCCCGCAGCACGCTGCTTCACAATTTTCCGTTAATCAAGAGCTTATTTGCTTTAAATCATAGGAGGAGACACCCATGTACGAGTTTAGCTATACCATCAAGGATCCCGTTGGCATCCATGCCCGTCCGGCCGGCCTGCTGAGCAAGGAAGGCAAGAAGTATAAGAGCACCATCACCGTCGATAAGGACGGCAATCCTGTGAACGTGCTCAAGCTGATGGCCCTGATGAAGCTGGGCGTCAAGTGCGGCGAGACCGTCACCGTCCGCGTGGAGGGCGAGGACGAGGCCACTGCCGGCCCGGCGATGGAAGCGTTCTTTAAGAACAACCTGTAATTCCCGATCAAATGTGCCCGGCTGTGTCATGATGGCACAGCCGGGCTTTTTCTCAGAAGGAAAATATATAGAAACAGGAGAAACTGTCATGATCACGATTCAGGGCAAGGGCGTATCGGCCGGCATCGGCATGGGCCCGCTGTATTTCTATCGCCGCGCCACCGCGGACGTCAAGTTCTATACCGTTGAGGATACCGACGCCGAATGGCAGCGCTTCAAGGATGCGCAGGCGACCGCCGTCGAGCAGCTGGGCGAGCTGGCCGAAAAGGCCCGCGAGGAAGCCGGCGACGACGCGGCTTTCCTGTTTGAAACGCACCAGATGATGGCCGAGGACATGGACTATGAAGAGGCGATCGAGGGCATCATCAAGGAAGAAAAGCTGAACGCCGAAATCGCTGTCTCCCGCACGAGCGATCAGTTCGCAGAGATGTTTGAATCCATGGACGACAGCTATATGCAGGCGCGTGCGGCGGACGTGAAGGACGTTTCCAGCCGCATCATCGCCATCCTGTGCGGCGTGGTGCAGGGCGGCATCGCCTCCGATGTGCCGGTTCTGCTGGCGGCGGATGACCTTGCGCCGTCTGAGACCATCCAGCTGGATAAGAGCAAGATCCTGGGCTTCATCACTTCTTACGGCTCCGGTTCTTCCCATACCGCCATCCTCGCCCGCACGATGGGCATCCCGGCGATCGTGGGCATGGGCGATAGCCTCAAGATGGAATACGAAGGCCGTCAGGTAATCGTGGACGGCGGCACCGGCGCTGTGGTCATCGACCCGGACGACGAGACCCGCGAGCGCATGATGAAAAAGCACGAAGAGCAGCTGGAATTCCAGAAGATGCTCGAAACCCTCAAGGGTCAGGAGAACGAGACGCTCGACGGCCAGAAGATCCGCGTCTACTGCAATATCGGCTCCCCGGAGGATGTGCACAGCGTGCTTTCCAACGACGGCGACGGCATCGGCCTGTTCCGCAGCGAATTCCTGTATCTGAACGCGAAGACCTATCCGACTGAGGACGAGCAGTTTGAGGCGTATAAGGCGGTTCTTTCCGATATGGATGGCCGTGAGGTCGTGATCCGCACCTGCGATATCGGCGCGGACAAGCAGATCGACTATTTCGAGCTGCCCAAGGAGGAAAACCCGGCCATGGGCATGCGCGCTCTGCGCATTTCCCTTTCCCGCCTGGACTTCTTCCGCACGCAGCTGCGCGCGCTCTATCGCGCCAGCGCCTATGGCAAGCTGGCCATCATGTTCCCGATGGTCACCAGCGTGTGGGAGGTTCGCGAGACGAAGAAGCTCATCGAGAGCGTGAAGGCCGAGCTGCGCCAGGAGGGCATCCCCTACAGCGATCACGTCGAGATTGGCGTCATGATCGAGACTCCGGCTGCCGCCGTGATGAGCGACCGCCTGGCCAAGGAAGTTGATTTCTTCTCCTGCGGCACGAACGATCTGACGCAGTACACCCTTGCCTGCGACCGCCAGAACAACGATCTGGGCCGCTTCTACGATCCGCATCATCCGGCGGTGCTCCGCCTGATCAAGCTGGTCGTCGATAACGCGCACAAGAACGGTATTTGGGTCGGTATCTGCGGTGAGCTGGGCGCGGATCTGGAGATGACGGAGACGTTCCTCGCTATCGGCGTGGATGAACTGTCCGTGACGCCGCGTGCGGTGCTTCCGCTGCGCAATGTGATTCGCCAGACCGATATGAGCGAGAAA
>SVGO01000071.1 GCA_015056305.1 Clostridiales bacterium
CAGCAGGGGCTGAATCTCGCGCAGGCGCTTGTTGAGCGCGCGGATCTCCTCGATTTCCTTGCGCGGCAGCTTGGTCAGATCCAGCTCATAGCCGTAGGTGCCGCTCATGGCGACGGCGGCGCGGGTGGCAAGCGGCGCGACGCGGCCGGTCTGATGATTCGGCACGGCGGAGACATGCGCGCCCATGGTGCTGGGCGGGAAGACGAAGGACGTGGAGTGCTGAATCTTGCAGCGCATCCAGGAGTCGGTATCATCCGAGCACCAGGCTTGGGGCATGAAGCACATCATGCCCAGATCGAAGCGGCCGCCGCCGCCGGCGCAGCTCTCAAAGAGCACATTCGGGAATTCTTTCGTGATGCGGCGCATCATGTCGTAGACGCCCAGAATATAGCGATGACCCAGCTCCTGCTGGCGGTTGGCCGGCAGATTGATAGAGCCCCACATATTGATGAAGCGGTTCATGTCCCACTTGACATAATCGACATTGCCGCGCCTGAGCGCTGCGATGATGGCGTCCACGACGTAATCGCGCACCTCGTCGCGCGAGAGATCGAGCACAAGCTGGTTGCGGTATTCGATCAGCGGATAACCGGGCACATGGATGCACCAGTCCGGATGGGCGGTAAAGAGCTTACTGTCCACGGAGATCATCTCCGGCTCAATCCACAGGCCGAATTTCAGCCCCAGCTTGTGAATCTTCTCGCTCAGGCTGGAAAGACCGCCCGGCAGCTTGCGCGTGTCGTCAAACCAGTCGCCCAGAGAGGAGTTGTCTGCATCGCGATGGCCGAACCAGCCATCGTCGAGCACGAACAGGTCGATGCCCGCGCGGCGCGCCACACGCGCCAGCTTGAGCAGCTTCTCCTCGTTGAAATCGAAATACGTCGCTTCCCAGTTGTTGATGAGGATCGGGCGCGTGCTGTGGGCGTATTTGCCTGTGGTGATGCGCGTGTGAACGAGCGCGTGGAACTGACGGCTCATGCCGCCCGTGCCCTCGCAGGAATAGCACAGATACGCTTCCGGGGTTTGGAATTCCTCGCCCGGCTCAAGGCGCCAGGCAAAATTGAACGGCTGGATGCCGATCTGCGCGCGGGAGATAAAATGCTGATCGACATGCACGCTCGCCTCGAAGCCGCCGGAGTAGCACAGGGCAAAACCGAACGCTTCGCCGTTTGTCTCGGTGGCGTCCTTGGCGGTGAGCATCATGAACGGGCTGCTCTGCACGCTGGACGCGCCGCGCGTGGAAGATGTGCCCTGATCGCCCGGAACGAGCGGACGGGTGTACATGTGGCGTTCGCGGGTCCATGCGCCGGAGAGCGTGGTGAGGTTGTAATCGCAGCCCTCAAAATCCACACAGGCGCTGAGGGCCTTGTCCAGCGTCGCCGGCTTGATGCCGCGGTTGATGATGCGGGCGCTGCGGGCGATGATGTCGATATCCTCATAGATCGTGTAGCAGAGTTCAACCACAATGCTGCTGATGCGGTCGCGCAGGGTCACAAGCAGGGACTGCGCCTTGTCGCCGCGGGCAGAAGGCAGCGCGCCGAGGGACGGCTTTCCATCGATGATCTGGTGGGATTCATACTCCAGCAGCAGTGCGCTTGTGCCGTTTTCATGGATGACATGCACCATGCCCTCGCGCAGATCGCCCGCAAATGTCGGGCATTCCATGGGCAGGAAGTCCAGCGAGGTTTCGTGAAGCGAGAAGGTCTCCTCGGTCCAGATGGTGCGGCGGGAGATCAGCTCGTCGTTGAGCGCGCGCACGCGGCGTCCCCAGTATACATGCATCGGATACTTGTCGCCGGCCAGACGGAAGATATAGCTGACGCGGTCGTTGGACAGATGGAAGCACTTTGTGTTCTGGTCAAAAAGGATGGACATATACAGCCTCCTGCGATATCAGAAATATACATTATTGTCTCATATCTGCGAAGAACGGTCAAGCGCAGCGCTTCAATAACTCTGAAAATGATACGGAGAATTCTGCGCCTGGTTTTTGTCATTTTCTGTAGACGAATCCGTCCAAAAGGTTTATGATGTACTTTAGCACATCAAAGTCCCCGAGGGGAGGATTTCCATGAAATCGGAAAACAAGACGTGGTATCTGCGCGGCCTGCGCGACGGCCTGCCGATCATGCTTGGCTATGCGGCTGTGGGCTTTACGCTGGGCATTGCCGCGCGCAATGCGGGCCTTACTGCCTTTCAGGCGGGGCTTTGCAGCCTGCTCAACAACGCATCCGCCGGCGAGAAGGCCGGTTTCACCGTGATCCAGCACAATGAAGGCTATCTGGCGATGGCGGTCATGATGCTCATCATCAACGCACGCTATCTGCTCATGTCCTGCTCGCTCAGCCAGAAGATATCGCCCAAGACGGGCCTGATTCCCCGGCTGATCATCGGCTTTGAGGTGACGGACGAGATCTTTGGCGTTCAGATGAGCGTGCCGGGGATGATCAATCCGTGGTATACCTACGGCGTGATCACCATGGCGTTGCCGGGCTGGTCGCTGGGCACGTACTTCGGCGTGGTCATGGGCAATGTGCTTCCGGCGAACGTGGTCAGCGCGCTGAGCGTGGGCCTGTACGGCATGTTCCTGGCGATCATCATACCCCCGGCGAGAAAGAGCCGTGTGATTGCTGCGCTGGTGATTCTCTCCATGGCGGCAAGCTGTGCGTTTGCGTATCTGCCGGTGTTCTCCGGAATTTCCGCGGGCATGCGCGTGATTATCCTGACGGTGATCATCGCGGCGGGTGCGGCGCATTTCTTCCCAATCAGCGATGAAGAGGAGGGCAGCGGCGATGCAGCGTAACATCTATGTGTATATCTTCGTCATGTTTGCCGTCACGTATCTCATCCGCGTGCTGCCGCTGACGCTGATTAGAAAGCCGATCAAAAACCGTTTTATCCGTTCATTCCTCTATTATGTGCCCTATGTCACGCTGGCGGTGATGACATTCCCGGATATCGTGCAGGCGACCAACGCGCCCGTGGCGGGTTTTCTGGCGCTCGTTTCCGGCGTGGCGCTGGCGTGGAGCGGCAGGAGTTTGCTTACTGTGGCGGTATGTTCCTGCGCGGTGGTGTTTATTTCCGAGATGTTCCTTCTGTGAGGATGCTATGTATAAGCTGATTGTATTTGATCTGGACGGTACGCTGGCGGCGCTGGGCAAGGGCGTCCTGCCGGAGAATCTCGCGCTGCTGAGGCGGCTGGAGAATGCGGGCGCGAGAATCGCGATCTGTTCGGGCAAGCCGACGTATTATCTGTGCGGCTTTATGCGCCAGATTGGGCTGCGTGCGCCGGTGCTCGTGGGCGAGAATGGCGCTGTGATCCAGCTGGGTGTCGATCTGCCGCCGAGGGACTATCACGTTGCGCCGCATTCTGATGCGGCCAGGCGTTCCATCCGCCTGCTGCGCGAGGCGTTTGAGCGCGCTGTGCCGGGGATGTGGTATCAGCCCAATGAGGTTGGGCTCACGCCGTTCCCGAGGGATGATGCAGAATTCGACGCGGTTCAGGGGGCTATCAACGCGCTCTCGGAGCAGCTGCAGGACGTGATTGTATACAGGCATTGCGACAGCTTCGACATCACGCCCGATGGCATCACCAAGAAAAGTGGATTGGAGCGGCTGGGCAAGCTGCTGGGGATCGCGGCGGAGGAGACGATCGCCGTGGGCGACGGCGTGAACGACTATCCGATGTTCGAGTATGCCGGGCTCAGTGTGGGCGTAAGCGTCAAGGACGAAAGCAAAGTGGACGTGAACTTTGCCACGGCGGGCGATGCGCTGAATTTTCTGTACAGTGTTGTTGGAAAAGAGTAAAATATGGGAATTTTTCCCCTTTCTGATCCGTCTTGTGCATAGAGGAGATCGGAAAGGGGATTTTGTATGTACAGAAAATGGGCGGGCGTATTCGCGCTTATGATGATGATATTTTCAGCATGCTGCGGCGCGGCGGAAAAGGATGAGCTTCATGCTTACGAATATGATTCCACCTACTACAAGTGCATCGGCTTTGATTCCCAAATGCCTGAAGATGTGGAGCCTGCATTTGAAAGTGTACTGCGCGCGGGCGATGAGGTGATCTGTGGGGCAAGGAAGCGCAAATGCTATGTCCGCGGCGGGCAGGAAGACTGGGACGACAGCATCCTGATGGCTGTGCGTCGTGAGGGTAAAGTTCTGCTCGTACATGCAAGCGGCGTGAACGGCGATTACAGCGTGACTGTTGAGACGGACAGCTTTCTCACTTCGGATGTGGATTTTGAAATCACGACGCAGCCGGATGATGCAGGTACACGCTTATCGCATCAGATCATCGTTGGGGATGAGACATACACGGTGAGCAGACGCAGCTATGAGGGAAATCGGTTGTGGATCACAAAGTATGAGCGCCGGATGGCGGATGGAAGCGAGTATGTTATCACTCCTTCGGACGGCAGCGTGAGCTGGCATGAAAAGCAGGAGGATGTAAGTCACAGTCATAGCGACAGAAGGGGTGTATTCCCCGTCCGTCTGGCAGCGTGGACGCACGATAGCTTTCCAAAGTCTCAAGAAGAGATTCATGCGTACATGGATGCGCATGAGCCTGCGCTTAGCGACGATGAGGCGTACATCATTTCGGTGAATCTGCGCGAACGAGCGACGGGGAACTCCGCATCATGGGGGAAATACACCGCGAAAGTTTGTGTGCTGGATCAAAAGCCCGGCAAACTTGAGCCATGGTTTCAGGTAGATGTTGGTGGTTTGAAGGGCTGGGTCAGCGGCGGCTATCTGATGAAAGCGGGCGACAGGTGGATGGACAGGCTGTATGATGCCGCAGGACACGTGTCAGACGCGGCATGTGTGCATCATGAAACGACGCTGTATGCTGCGCCGCAGGGTGAAAGCATGCAGCGTCTTGCAGCAGGCACGCTTGTGCACGTGCTCGGTGGGCGGAACGGCTATCTGCACGTGATCGTGCCGCGCGGCGAGCTGACATGGCAGACGGACTGGGATGGCACGTATGGCTTTGTGAAGGCGGAGGATATGGTTGTGGGGATCTCGAAGGCGGATGCAATCTGGCGAAATGCAGAATAAGGGAGATAGTGCGCAGGAAGGATATAGGCGGAATTATAAACTGAATAAGCAACTTCAGCGCCCGCAGGCTCCCTCAGTCAGCTTCGCTGACAGCTCCCTCCCGGAGGGAGCCTCCTCGTATACGCTTCGCTTATAAATCAGCGCTGCTGATGCGCAAAAGATTCTTAGAGTCTGAGCCTCCCTCCGGGAGGGAGGTGGCTGCCGAAGGCAGACGGAAGGAGCCAGCGGGCGCAAGCGTTGCTTTGCGCGCAACGCTTCGTTCTCTTTGGCGCTTCGCGCACAGGAACGTTGGGCTGCCGCCCAAACCCGCGTGAGGGATTTCTAGCTCCTCGCTCGACGCTCGTCGGTCAGGACAGCTCTGACAGCCCACTGGGCTGTCATTCACCCCTGTCCCAGTTCGGAGAATCCGAACCCTCAAACTCCCTTCTTCGCTTCGCGCCGGTTTTAAGATTCCTTAATGAACTGAATATCCACATTGTTCACCAAGCCTTCCCATACAAAAAGCGCTGCAGATAACCGCAGCGCTTTTTATGATGCTTCCTCTTAGTCGTGGCAGTGGCACTCGTGATCATCGCCGCAGCCGTGCTCGCCGCAGACATGCTCCGCGCCATGGTGCGCGTCGTGATGGCTGCAGTTGGGCGCGTCGCTTGCCTCCAGCGTACCGCCGAGCAGCGCGGCAACTGCCGCGTCCGCATCGCCCTGCACGCCGCCGTGAATTTTGATGCCGAAGCCGCGAAGCGCCATCTGCGCGCCGCCGCCGATGCCGCCGCAGATCACATCGTCCACGCCGTTCATCATCAGAAAGCCCGCCAGCAGGCTGTGGCCGCTGCCGGTCGCGTCGATGATCTTCGAAGAGACGACCTTGCCGTCTTCGATTTCGTACAGCTTGAACTGGGCGCAGTGGCCAAAGTGCTGATAAATCTGACCGTTGTCGTAAGTGACTGCAATCTTCATAATCGTATTCCTCCCGTTTTTTGCTCTGCCGCGGCCGGGGCACGCGGCGCATGGATGGTTTTGCTGCTCGCAGAGCACGACGTCGCCGCCGCCGATCTCAAGGGGCTGCCCCATCACCAGACTGCGCGCAATCTTTCCCCGCGCGCCGCCATAGATCGCCTGTACCGTTGCGCGCGCCACGTTCATCTGCGCGGCGCACTGTTCCTGCGTCAGGCCCATGAAATCGATCAGCCGGATCGTCTCGTATTCGTCGAGCGTCAGGATTACCGGCAGGCTTTCCTTATGATTCCCCTGCGGATCAAAACGCCGGCAGGGCGGCATGCCGCAGATACGCCGTCGCTTGCTGGGTCGGGGCATGTCGCACCTCTTTTCTGGCATATGCCATTTATACTTTGATTATACACCCGATCGCTGGATTGTCAAGTGTTTTCTGGCATTTGCCGAAAACGGCGAAGAAAACAGGAGCGTTCAACAATTCGCCATGCAGCCCATTGCAAAACCGGGCACAAGATTCTATAATGAATACATATTTGCAATGAAACAGAAAAGGTGAATACTTTGAAAAAACTGTTCGTCTATCTCAAGGGCTATATGCGCGAATGTGTGCTTGGCCCGCTGTTCAAGCTGCTGGAAGCGTCGTTTGAGCTGATCATCCCGCTGCTGGTTGCCTCCATCATCGACGGAGGCATCCTTGCCGGCGACAAGACGCACGTCGTGAAGATGGTCGCGATCATGGCGCTGCTGGGCCTCACCGGCCTGATCGCCGCCGTGACGGCGCAGTATTTCGCCGCCAAGGCCGCCATCGGCTTCTCCACGCGGCTGCGCCATGCGCTCATGGCGCATATCCAGACGCTGTCCTATACGGAGATCGACACCGTCGGTACGTCCACGCTCGTCACCCGCATGACCAGCGACGTGAATCAGGTGCAGTCCGGCGTGAATATGTGCCTGCGTCTGCTGCTGCGCTCTCCGTTTGTGGTTTTCGGCGCGATGGTCATGGCGTTCACCATCGACTTTGACTGCGCGCTGATCTTTGCCGCGGTCATCTTCGTGCTCTGCGTGATCGTCTTCTCGATCATGCTGATCACGATCCCGAAGTATCGCGCCGTGCAGGGTCAGCTCGACAGCGTCACCGCCGCCACCCGCGAAAATCTGAGCGGCGTGCGCGTGCTGCGCGCATTCTGCAAGGAAGAGGACGAGCAGGGCAAATTCGAAAAGCGCAGCCGCTTGCTGACCCGCATGCAGCTCTCCGTCGGCCGCATCAGTGCGGTCATGAATCCGCTGACCTATGTGGCGATCAACGCTGCCGTCATCGTGCTCATCCATAGCGGCGCGATGAAGGTGCAGCTGGGCAGCCTGACTCAGGGCGAGGTCGTCGCGCTGTATAACTACATGAGCCAGATCCTGGTCGAGCTGGTGAAGATGGCGAATCTGATCATCCTGCTGACCAAGGCCTGGGCCTGCGGCGACCGCATCAGCGCGGTGCTCGCTGTCCGCTCCTCCCAGAGGGACGGCACGATGACGCTGGAAAGCCTCGAAAGCCGCGGCAGCGTCGTGTTTGAAGATGTGTCGCTGCGCTATGCCGGCGCGGGCGCGGAGTCGCTGGAGCATGTGTCCTTCTGCGTCCGTCCGGGCGAGACCGTCGGAGTGATCGGCGGCACGGGCTGCGGCAAGACGTCGCTCATCAATCTGATTCCCCGATTCTACGACGCGACCGAGGGCCGCGTGCTTGTCGGCGGTGCGGACGTGTGCGACATGAAAAAAGAGGCGCTGCGCGAGAGCATCGCCGTTGTGCCGCAGAAGGCCGTGCTCTTCAAGGGCACGATCCGCTCCAATCTGCTCTGGGGCAATGAAAATGCCACGGACGAGGAACTCTATGCGGCGCTCGCCGTCGCGCAGGCGCTCGACGTGGTAAACAGCAAGCCTGGCCATCTGGACGAGCCTGTCGAGCAGGGCGGCCGCAATTTCTCCGGCGGCCAGCGCCAGCGCCTGACGATTGCCCGCGCGCTGGTCAAGAAGCCGGACATCCTGATCCTCGACGACAGCGCTTCCGCGCTGGACTATGCGACCGACGCGAGCCTGCGCCGTGCGATCCGCGAAATGGATCACCGGCCAACGACGTTTATCGTCTCCCAGCGCGCGTCCTCCGTGCGCTTCGCGGATCAGATCATCGTGCTCGACGACGGCCGCGTCGCCGGAATCGGCACGCACGACGCGCTGCTCGCCTCCTGTCCGGTTTATCAGGAGATCTACGCATCCCAGTATGGCGGAGAGGAGGCGGAAAACCATGGCTAAGACAGAAAAGAAAATGTCCCGCCGCGCAGTGCTTCGCCGCGTGCTCGGCTATATCCGCCCGCATCTTTTGAAGCTCGCCGCCTCGCTTGTGCTCGCGCTGATCGTTGTCGCGCTCACGCTCTATGTGCCGATCCTCATCGGACAGGCGATCGACTGCATCATCGGCATGGGGCAGGTCGATTTCGCCGCGCTCAAGTCGATCCTGCTGCGCATTGCGCTGTGCATCGTCGTGACAGCGGGCGCGCAGTGGCTGCAGAGCGAGCTGAACAACCGCGTGACCCACGACGCCGTGCGCGACATTCGGCGCGATGCGTTCGCGCATATCCAGCGCCTGCCGCTAAGCTTCCTGGATGCCCATCCCACCGGCGACATTGTCTCGCGGATGATTTCCGATGTGGACACATTTGCCGACGGTCTGCTTATGGGCTTCACCCAGTTCTTCTCCGGCGTGATGACGATCGCGGGCACGCTGCTTTTTATGCTCACGCTCAGTCCGCTCATCACGCTGGTCGTCGTGGTGATCACGCCCGTGTCGCTGCTGGTGGCCAATTTCATCGCCAAGTCGACGCATGACATGTTCGTCCTGCAGTCCAAGACGCGCGGCGAGCAGACCTCGCTCATCGACGAGGCGCTGCGCGAGCAGAAGCTGGTGCAGGCCTTTGCGCGCGAGGATGAGACGCTCAAGCAGTTTGACGAGATCAACGAGCGCCTCAAGGACTGCTCGCTGCGCGCGGTGTTCTTCTCCTCGCTGACCAATCCGTGCACGCGCTTCGTCAATTCGCTCGTCTATGCCGCCGTTGCGCTCACGGGCGCGCTTGCGGCGATCTCCGGCGCGCTCACGGTCGGTTCGCTGACGAGCTTCCTGTCCTATGCGAATCAGTACACCAAGCCGTTCAACGAGATCTCCGGCGTGATCACCGAGCTGCAAAACGCACTTGCCTGTGCGGGGCGCATCTTCCAGCTGATCGACGAGCCTGCCGAGGCGGCCGATCCCGCAGGTGCGCCGTCCTTTGACAGCGTGCGCGGCGAGGTCGCGCTCAAGGACGTCTCCTTCTCCTACACGAAGGACCGCCCTTTGATCGAGGATTTCTCGCTGAATGTCAGGCCCGGCCAGCGCGTGGCGATCGTCGGCCCGACGGGCTGCGGCAAGACCACGATGATCAATCTGCTGATGCGCTTTTACGACGTGGACGGCGGCGAAATCCGCATCGACGGCCACGAGACGCGCACGCTGTCCAGAAAGGCGCTGCGCCGCAATATCGGCATGGTGCTTCAGGATACGTGGCTATCCGCCGGCACGATCCGCGAGAACATCGCCATGGGCAAGCCGGATGCGACCGACGCCGAGATCATCGCTGCGGCGAAGGCTGCGCATGCGCACGGCTTCATCCGCCGCCTGCCGGACGGCTACAACACGGTCATCCGCGAGAACGGCGACGGCCTCTCCCAGGGCCAGAAGCAGCTTTTGTGCATCGCGCGCGTCATGCTCTGCCTGCCGCCGATGCTGATCCTGGACGAGGCGACCTCTTCCATCGACACGCGCACCGAGATGAAGATTCAGGACGCGTTCGCCACGATGATGCAGGGCCGCACGTCCTTTATCGTCGCCCACAGGCTTTCGACCATCCAGAGCGCGGACGTGATCCTCGTCATGCGCGATGGCCGCATCGTCGAGCAGGGCACGCATGGGGAACTGCTCCAAAGGGGCGGCTTCTACAAAGAGCTGCACGAGGCACAGTTCGCGCAGTAAAAGGGGGAACGAGGAAACGCTGGGCTGCCGCCCAGACCTGCCCGGGGACCAGTCCCCGGCCCCCTTCTTTGAGGTCGCTTGCATAGTCGCGCAAGTGTTCCTTGCAGCTTCCGACGTTCCGCTACTGGCGGCGTCAGGCTCCGGTCTCGCGGCGGTTTAAAGCCGCTTTGTAGGGGAGGGGCTCTGCTCCTCCCCAAAGCGGATAGCATCCGCTTGCATGCGGATCAGGAGACTAAAAAACAGTTTAGCAAAAGGAGCGTCTCACGCGAGACGCTCCTTTTGGGGTTTATTGGTTTTTCTTTTTCAGGTGCAGCGCAAACGAATACACAGTGGGCAGGAAGACCATCACCAGAATCACCGCGAAAGCCAGCCACGACGTGCAGCCAATCAGGCCCAGCACGATCAGCGCCAATCCACAGATCACCCACACCGGTGCGGCCATGCGATGGGTTTTATTCCAGTTTTCGTCGTCCGTCAGCGTCCACGGCAGCTTGATGCCGGTATGGTAGTTGCGGCGGATCTTAGGCATGTAATTGCCCGTGACAGCAAAGATAAGACCGAGAAACACCAGCACAATGCGCCCGATGTCAAACGGCGCGCCCAGTGCGTAGCCATAGCAGAGCACCATCACCAGCAGAGAAATCGCCGGGATGATGAACAAAAGCAGATACTTGATCTTATTGCTGTAGGTTTTCATCTGATTGGGCGAGCAGCTTACCAGCAGGCAGATCCAGTGCAGCGCCAGCAGCACCAGCGGCATGCCGAAAACCGTGAACGCCTTGCTCGTCCAGCCGTTGGGCTCATTGCGGAAATTGAAATGTGTGGCGATTGGATCGGGCAGTTTATCCCATAGCACCGCACCCACCAGCGTCTGCAGCAGGATGATGCAGCTGGTGATCACAAGCAGCATTTTATGCTCGCACCACAATTCGGACAGATTCTTTTTCATATTTACGCCCCCTTGAGCTGGCTGAGCCAGAGCATGACCTCCTCCACCACGGAGGTATTGAGCTCATAGTAGATATAGTTTTTCTCCCGCGTCTCGAACACAAGATCCGCCTTTTTCAGGATGCTCAGATGATAGGAGATCGTCGCGCCCGTCATCTCAAAATGGCTGGAAATCTCCCCGGCAGACAGCCTGCCCGCGCGCAGCAGCAGCAATATCTCGCGCCGCGCAGGATCGGAAAGCGCCTTGAATGTCTCTGCAAAGCCCATACGCGCCCCCCTCTCACAAGTATTTTGAAGATCTTCTAAATAGATCATACAACGCTCAATCGCTCTTGTCAAGTGGTATTTCGAATTTCTTCTAAATGCCAAAAACAAAATAAGCCTTTCCTTTTGGGGAAGGTGGATCGCCGCAGGCGAGACGGATGAGGTCCCGCCCGCAGGCGATATCTTATTCGCACAGAGCTTTCGCCGCGTCCTGCATCAGCCGCTCATACATCGGCACATCGACATGCTCGCCGACGAAGCAGCACACCAGCGGCTCCTTGGCGAAGATCACGCCGACGTCGTGGGAGATGCCGTCGTCCTCGCCGGTCTTATGCGCGACGTCGATGCCCATGCTGTCGATAAAGAACGGCAGCTTGCCGTTCAGGCGCTGATCGAGCAGGATGTCCATCATCTGCGTGCTTGCCTCTTTGCTGACAACCTCGCCGCGCCAGAGCTTCTCAAGCACTTCGCCCATCTCCCGCGCGGTGATATGATTCACCACGCCGCGGCGGGAAGCCTCGCTGTCAAAGAGCAGGCGGCGCAGCGTCGTCTTTTCGCAGCCAAGAGCGCGCAGCGTCTTATTGACGCTCTCAATGCCAAGGCGGCGGATCATGATGTTCGTCGCAGAGTTATCGCTGACGATGATCATCAGTTTGACGAGGTCAAGCAGCGTCATCTCGATGCCCGTGTGCATCGCCTTGAGCGTGCCGCAGGAGGGCATGCGCTCCGCATCGGAAAGCGCATGGATTTCGTCGAGGCTCAGCTCGCCGTCGTGCGCCGCGCGGAATGCCTCGATCATTACCGGAATCTTGATCACGCTCGCCGCGACAACGGGAATATTCTCGCCGCGCATGAACGTCTCGCTCGTCACCAGATTCTTCACATATACGCCCGTATCCCCGCCCAGCTTTTCCAGCTGCGGCGTGATCCACGCGCCAAAGTCACGGATGTTCATAGAAACACCTTTTTTCTGGGCTGCCGCCCAGACCTGCCTGAGGGATTTCATCCCTCAGACTCCCTTCTAGGCTTCGCCCTTGTTTTAAGCAACTTCCCTTATACCCTTCGCTGCGCAATCGCGCAGCGATAATGGGGTTTGGGGATGAAATCCCCAAGCGGGGTTTGGGGCCTGCGGCCCCAACGTTCCCCCGTTCCTCGCTTATCGTCCCAGCATCGCTGCGCCGATGATGCCCGCGTCGTTGCCCAGCTGCGCCAGCTCGATGCGCGCATAGGGCATGGTCTTGAAGAAGACCATGGGCTTAACCGTCTCGCGGACAGCGTTCAGCAGGAACTCGCCCGCGGCGCTGACGCCGCCGCCCAACACGATGACCTCCGGGTCGAGCATGTTGATGATGTTGATGATGCCCACGGCAAGGCCGTAGACGTATTCGTCGAACACAGCCTTGGCGGTCGCGTCGCCTTCCTTCGCCGCGTCGATGACGATCTTGGCGTTGATCTTCTCCAGGTCGCCGCCGCATTTTTCCATCATGCTGCTCTCGGGATGCGTTTCCACGGCCTTGCGCGCCTCGCGGATGATCGCGGTCGCGCTGGCATAGCGCTCAAAGCAGCCGTAGTTGCCGCAGGTGCATTGCTCGCCGCCCATCCTGATCATCATATGGCCGATCTCGCTGCCGCAGCCATGCGCGCCGGAGTACGGCTTGCCGCCGATGATGATGCCGCCGCCGACGCCCGTGCCCAGCGTCAGGAAAACGCAGTCGTCGATGCCTGCGCTCACGCCGGCAACGGACTCCGCAAGGCCCGCGACGGTCGCGTCGTTGTCGCCGATGACCGGCGTATCCAGATGCTTCTTCATCTCCTCAACGAACGGGATGTCGTGCCAGCCCAGGTTCGTGCAGAAGGGGATGCGGCCGGTCTTGTTGTCGAACAGACCCGGCACGCCCACGCCGATCGCCTTCACGTCGGCCATATCGATGCCTGCGTCGGCTGCCACCTTCCTGCACAGCAGCGCCATATCCGCGATGATCTCCTGATACGGACGCTCGATGCCGGTGGGCATCGCGTCCTTATGCAGGATCTTGCCTTCCTCGGTGACCACGCCGGCCTTGAAGGTTGTGCCGCCTACGTCCAGACCAATATAATACATATGATTCATCCTTTCAAAAAGGTATTTTTTTCGTATGGAAACCGGCATGCCGCCAGCTCAGATATCGCTCTCCGGCTGCCTGCCGTACATCGCGCCCAGGCGCTTGTCCAGTTCGTTCACGGCGCTGTAGCCCTCGTTTTTCAGGCGCCAGTTTCGTGCGGCGATTTCCACGATCATCGCCAGATTGCGGCCCGAGCGGACGGGTATGTTGATCAGCGGCACTTCTATACCGAGGATATCCTTCGTCTTGTCCTTTGCGCCCAGTCGATCATAGTCCTTGCCCGGCGTCCAGAATTCCAGATGGATCACCATATCGATCGTTTTCTTGCGCAGGATTGCGCCGATGCCGAAGATCAGCTTGATATCGACAATGCCGATGCCGCGCAGCTCCATGAAATCGCGTACGATTTCCGGCGATTCGCCGCGCAGCTTATGGCCCACGCGCGCGATGTCGACCACGTCGTCCGCCACCAGCAGATGGCCGCGCTTGATCAGCTCCAGCGCACATTCGCTCTTGCCCACGCCGCTCTCGCCTGTGATAAGCACGCCTACGCCGAACACATCCACGAGCACGCCGTGCTGCGTGACGCGCGGGGCCATCGCCTCGGAGAGATACGCGATTGCCCTGCCGGTGAATACGCTCGTTTCTGCCTGTGTGCGATAGATCGGCACGCCGTGCGACTGCGCCTGATCAAGGAGGGCCTGCGGACATTCCATACCGCGCGCGATGACGATGCAGGGAATATCATAGGAGAAATAGCGCTCGAGTCTGGCCGAACGCACATCCTCGGGCAGGCTCATCAGGTATGCCATCTCGGTTTTGCCGATGACCTGCGGACGGGCATTGGCGAAGACATCGAAATAACCGGCGAACTGGATGCCCGGACGGCAGATATCGGCGACCTCGATCTGCATGCTGCTCTTCTGAGCAGGATGGATAACCTCCAGATCCAGTGCCTTGGCAAACGCCTGCTGGGTAACCATGTGCTTTTTCCTCCTGAGTGAATCGGATATGTATATTATAGACCATTCGCCTTGCAATGGCTATACCCGGTTTTGTGTTTTTTGTCTTGATGAGTAAAAGGAAGATAAAGTAGCGTAAGAGCGCGCAAAGCGTACATGGGGTCAAGGGGCGAAGTCCCTTGTCAGGGGTTTGGGGATGAAATCCCCAACGTAGCCCATGCGCGAAGCGCAAGATATGCGGGAATCAAACAGGAGCCGATAGGCGACGCTTTTGATTCTGATACACTTCGATAGAATGTCTGCATGAATGATCCGGCTGCGGCCGGGGACCTCATCCGTCAGTCCTTCGGACTGCCACCTTCCC
>SVGO01000072.1 GCA_015056305.1 Clostridiales bacterium
CCGCAGGGTATCTGGAAGGTCGGCGAGGATATCCCGGAAGGCCATTGGACGATCAAGGCTGCGGATGGCGTGTACGCATATGTGTCCTACGGCAACACGCTTGAGGACAACAACAAAGAAGTCTCCTACATGTCCAAGGACTATTATAGCGAACGCGTGACCAGCGAATCCTACAGGAGCTTTGAAAAGGGCGAGGACATTATTCAGATTGATATTGACGTCAAGGCCGGAAGTTACGTCGAGATTGAAAGCGGCGACGTGGTCTTCTCCCCGTATACCGGAAAACCGAAGCTCGGCTTCAAATAAGGAGAATGCATTATGAGCATTTGGTCCGCTTTGTTCCTCGTCCTTGCGATTCTGATGTTTATCCTTTCTGTCTTCAGTCTCTTGGGTGGCATCAAATTATTTATCGCCTGTCTGGTTTCCGCGCTCTCGTGCATGTTCTTCCGCAGGCTTTGCATCTGCGTCACCACGCTGCTGGATAATCAGAAAACCATTCTCGATAATCAGAAAAAGCTGCTGATCATGGTCGATAATCTCACAGAATAAAAAAAGACGCACCGTGCGTCCACACAGTGCGTCTCCATCCGTACAGTACCTATTTGCTCAGGTCTGCCACATGATTATATCACGGCAGGCCTCTTTTTTCAAGGAGGCTTTTTCCATGCCCAAAGCACCCGCCAAACGTCTGCGCGCAAAGGTCACCGTCCCCGGCGCTGATAAGCCCGTCTGGATCTCTGCCCGTACCCGCAAGGAGCTGGAAGAGAAAAAGCGCATCGTGCGCGAAACCTATGTTGACGGCGTCAAACCGCGCGATCTCACCTTCCATCAGGCGGTCATCGAATGGTATACCGTCATCAAGCGTCCGCGCATCCGCTCCTCCGGTACTCGCACCAATTACGAGGGTATGATCAATAACCATATCCTGCCCTGCTTCCCGGAGCAGCGTCTCGTCCGTACCATCCGCCGCAAGGATCTTCAGGCCTGTGTCGATCTCCTTGAGGGCTTCTCCCTCAATTCCGTTAATCTCTGCATCTCCATCCTCCGGCATTCCATGGATTATGCCGTCACCGAGAATGCCATTGCCTCCAGCCCTGCCGCGCTTCTCGTTCGTCCGCTCACCGGCAAGCCGCACGATAAGGACGCCCTCACCGACGCCCAGCGTGACGCCGTTTTCGCCGCTGCCGATGCCAGCCCCGACGGCAGGATCGTCTATATCCTCTATTACCTCGGCCTGCGTATCGGTGAGGCGCTTGGTCTGCAATGGGGTGACTTTGATTGGGAATCCGATCTTGTCCACGTCCAGCGTGATATCGATTTCTCCGCATCCAACGAGGGCGTGATCGGTGACGTCAAGAACGAAACTTCCGACCGCTTTGTTCCCGTCCCCGCGCCCCTGAAGGAATATCTCTGGAATCTGCGCGGCATGCCCTCTTCCTTCGTCATCCTCACGCCCGACGGCGTCCGCCCCAGCAAGGCACAGTATCGTCACATGTGGCTTTCCCTCATGCATGCCGCCGGCCTCACCAAACTCAAGCCCGAATTCATCGAGGATCGCGAATCTGCCCTTGCCCTGGGTCTCAAGCCGCCCACGCCCAGCCTTTACACCGATTACGAAGTAGAGATCACGGCGCACTGGTTCCGGCATAACTATGCCACGCTCCTTTTCGAAGGCGGTATGGATCCTGTCAGCGCCATGAAGATCCTCGGCCACTCCAATTATTCCACCACCGCCAACATCTACACCCACCTCAAAGAGAAGCAGCTGCGCAAGGCTGCCATCAAAATTGATGCTGTTTTTGCCAAAGGTTGCCCAAAGGTTGCCATTTTCTGAAAATTTGTTATGTCGCACCTTTTATTTTCCTTAAAATACATAGAAAAAGACGGTGCAGAAATGCACCGTCTACCCATTTGTCAAGAATGGTATACCTTCATATCTTTTTCAAAATATTTTTTCGTATGATATGTTTTTCCATTATATTCTGAAAAAAAGAAAAAGTAAAGAGGTGGCGATAAAGTTGCCAAAACCTCCGTTTTTTCATGTGTTTGTTGCCAAAAAGTAGCCATAAAATAGAGCCGGGAATCTTATCCCGGCTCCCTTTTTACTTCTCAACGATGCACTCATAGTACACCGCAGCCTTGTTCCTCACGGCGTCCTTGTCGTTGATGAAGGCCATCGCCATGTCCGCGAAAAAGTCCGGGTTGAGCACGTTGTACTTCTTGGCAACCGTGTAATAGTCGCTGTACAGCGCGTTCATCACAGCCCAGAACTCAGCGAATTTCTCGCCCTCCGTGGGCACGCCGTACTTCTGCGCGACCGGTTTGACCTGGTCCATCGTCCACTTGCCGCCGTGCGGCTTGGCCGGATCGCTGCCCTCCATGCCGGCTACCCACTCCTCGGCCATCTCGCGCGTCAGCTTGTGATGACCCTTGCCGCCTTCCATGGCTACCATGCCGCCGAAGCGGATCGGCTCCATGCCACCCTCTTCACCGCCGCCGTAGTGCATGAACGTGCCGTCCGCGCGTCTGCGCCTGCGCATCTCGGTGTCGTAGCCGTCGCGCTCACCGAAGCCCATGCGGCGATCCTGCGGCATGTCGCCGTCGTATCCGCTGCGCGTATGGTAGCGCCTGCGCATGTCCATGTCATCGCCACCGGTCATGCCGGGATTGCTGTACGGCGGAGTGTACGTCCTGCGGTGATCCGGCTCCCACGGTTCGTCACGCCCGTATGCCATCCGACCGCCGTCTCCGCTTTCGCGGCGCTGGTTCTGCCCGTTCTCTCGAAGCATCTGCAGCTTGGCCAGCCTGGTATTCATTCCTGCCATATATCGTCGCCTCCCTTCATGCGCCCGCGGCCGCCGGATCGGTGCCGTCCACGCTGAAAGCTGCGCCGAGCTTGCTGTAGCACAGCGGTCCAAGCAGTTTGAACGCGCCGGTCGTGCCGCTGCTCACCAGCTTGATCGGGTAACTGTAGCCGCTCCTGATCCTCTCCGCTGTCACCGGCGTACCGTCGCAGGCCAGCAGCGGATACTCCACCGTACCCGTGCCGATTGTGATCACCACGGCCGCGCCGATGGTTGTTTCCGCCGGGATCTCATCCACCAGCCGCAGGAAGTACGGGCATCTGGAATTGAATGCGCGCTGGTTCACGTTGATCGTCAGCGTTCCGTCCGCAAACGTGATCGTCTCCTCCGTCACGCTTCTGGGGTCAATTCGCATCACCTTGTATCCCATGTGTTCACATCCTTTCAATAGAGGGAGGCGGTTGCCCGCCTCCCCGCTCATCACTCAATCTGTCGAGTGTCAGGTGGTATAGCCGCCGCAGCCGCACCCGCAGCCGTTGCCGCCGTAGCTCACGCCCACCGGATTACCGTAGCAGCAATTCGGGTTCGGCACCACGTACGCCGGGATCGGGCAGTCACGGCCCAGCCTGCGGATCAGCTCCGCCGTCTGTGCCTCCTGGTTTGCGGTGATAAAGGCGTTCTGGTTGGCCTGGCTCGCCGCGAACTTGAGGCTCAGGTTCTCGCTGCGCAGCGCGTCCAGCTTCTCGGCCATGCGCGCCTGCTCCATCGCGTCCAGCTTGGCGATCACGCGGTCCGTGTCGCTGTGGCTGTTCTGGATGATGTTGCTGGTGTTGGTGGCCATCGCATAGCCCACGTCGCAGAAGCCGCGCTCAATGAGACGCTGGGTCTCGCAGCAGCATGCCGCCTGCTGGGCCGCCGCGTTGGCAAACTGCGCCTGCATGGCATAGAAGCCGTCGCTCAGACCGTTCTGGATCGCGCGGATGCCGTTGTCGATGCCGTTGACCTGGAAGCCCTCGGCGATCGCCGCGCGAGTGAAGGCTCCATTGCCGCCACCGCCGCCGAAGCCGCCGCCAAAGCCGCCGCCGAAACCGCCCCAGCCGAACAGCAGCGCAAGGATCAGCAGACCCCAGATACCTCCGCCGCCGAACCAATCATTGCCATTGTTGTTGCCGTTATCCTGGCCCATGGCATAGCCCATCGCAAAATCGTCGCCCATTTATTTCCTCCTTTTCTTGTCGTTTGGAATCTGTATCTGCAAAAGCGGTCTGCAGCCCGCCTTATGCCTCACTCAGGGATCCGCACGCCCAGCTGCTGCGCCAGGCTGCCCAGATCCACGCCGCGCTGTCTGGCCATGTTCATGGCGATATCGCGCAGCTGGTTTTCGTTCTTGCCGCCGATGATCTGCTTGGCCTGCTGCACCTGCGGTCCGCCCATTCTGTCGAGTATCGCCATCGGGGACATTCCGCCCATGAATTGATTCACGATCGCCTGCATGGGATTTGCCTGCCTCTGCTTGCCCTGCTGCGTCTGACGCTCCATCCTTGGCGGAGAGGGGAACGGAATCATGTTATTCATCCGTCGTCGCTCCTCTCTTGCGTTTGGCGCTCACGGCCTCTGCCAGTTCACCCACCTTGGCCTCCAGCGCCTGCACCATCTCCACCGTCGCGTACTCCGGCGCAGGCTTGGCCTGCTGCTGCACCATCTGCTGCAGCTTGCTCGGATGCAGGAAGTCATCAAAGATCGCGCCGCCGGTGTTTGGGTTAAATCGCTTGATGTACACCTCGCCGGCGCCCAGGTTGAGGAACACATTGATGACGTTCGCGTCGAACTGGATCTGCGCCGTCGTCGCCTCGTCCCTGCTGGTCACCATGCGCGTGATCACCTGCGGCTGTGCTTGCTGGGGCATCGCCTGCCCCATGCCCTGCATCTGCTGAGCGTATGCCTGCTGCGCCATCATCTGCGGCGTAGGCTGCCCGTACATGCCGCCAAACGGGTTGTATCCGTATCCTGCCAATGTCATCGCCTCCTTCTGCTTCAATTTTCCAACAAAAAAAGGGCGGCAACGCGCCGCCTATCCGACACGTTTCCGTCACTTACCCGCCATTCGGGCAATAAAAAAAACCGGGCATTACGCCCGGTCTTGTGTATTAAATTGCTTCTTCGCACGCGCGCGAGTTCCCTCGTCTGTGATGCTGCACTCGCGCCATCTTCGCGCGAGCATTCGCGCTATGCCGTTCAACTGTTCTTTCGCTCATGTTAAGAGAGAAACATGCCTCTATCACGCTCTGCCCTTGTGCTCTTGCATCAAACACCTCACGCTCACGCGGCGTGAAATTACAAAGCTTCCGAAACTCATCTAGCTCCGGCTCAGTATAGACATCAAACCTTGAACGGTCGCCCATGCCTTATTTTACCTCCGGCAGTCCTGCAATACTCGTGAGCAGCGATACAATGCCTGCCATCGCCGATACAGACGCCACAGCGATCCAGTCCGCTTCCATCACGCCCAGCATATCGCCGCTGAGCATGCCCACAGCTGTCTGTGCAATCGTCTTCACCGCTCGGATCGCGGCAGCCTTCGCCCAGTTGATAAAGTAATTATCCATCTTTTATGCTCCTTTCGTTTTACGGATGCTTGTGAAATCCTTCAAGGTCTTCAATTCTGTGATTGGCCACTTTGATTTGTTCTTCGACGACCGGCATGCGCTTCGCAAAGTTGTTATGTTCTCGGACTTCCCGTGTCAGTTCGTCTATTTTTGTATTGATCACAGCCTGCTGCATCTCCAGCTTGTGGTCAATATCCTTTGCTTGCTGCTTGCTTGTGAGGATCACGCCCACCAAGGTGATCACGCCCGTGAGCACCGACGCTGCGGCTGCGATCAATGCAACAATGATAGTGCTATCCAACGGAATCTCCCGCCCTTCCTCAGTCGATGATTTCTCCGTCCGCTTCCAGCTGCACGCGCACGCTGAATGCGCCCACCGGCTCCCAGGTACGCCCCGTGCTGTCCTCAATGATCGTGCGCACCGTCAGCTCTTCAGCGTCTTTCGGTGGCTCGCGCAGATACTGCGTCATCACATAGCCCGTATGATCAACCGTATTCACCTTACTCCACAGGCCGGTCATCGCCGTGACGTTCACCCTCTCGCCCGGATACAGCCGTGCAAGCGATTCACTATCCGTGTCCGGTTGCTCACGCAGGTTGACATACCCGCCGTTTTTGCTGTAGACCTCGTATTCCTTGTTCACTTCCTGCCATTCCTCCCCGGCATCCTCCGCGTCAATATATGTAACCTCAACGCCCTCGTCCATAGCGGCCTGCACCTCTCGTCTGAAATCATTCATCCTTTTTCCAAACGCCCGCAGCCAGTGCGTGATATCCGCATGTCCGCTTGCCAGCCCACGCGATGCCAGCTCGCTGTGATCCATAACCGCCAGCGCCGTGCCTTCGATATAGCGCTCCACAACTGTATCCGGCGTCGTTCCCATCAGGCTGCACAGATACGCCGTCAGGTTAACAGCCGCCTCCATGACGGCCTTCTGGAAATAAATAAGATCTGTGCGGTCATCCTCACAGATCTCATATCCGATATATCCAAGCTTGTTTGCGTTGCCGTTCTCGCCTTTGCCGCTGATCCAGCAGCGCATATCCCACGGCAGCGTTTGATACACAGCGACCGTGCCATCTTCGAGCTTGCCGATATAGGCATTGGCGCACACGTCCACGCCCGGCCTGTTGTGGCTGTTGCCGTTCTTGTTCACGCCCAGTCTTCCGTCGTTGGGCTGTACATATCGCTTGAGGTATGGATTGTTTGCGCCTGTGGAATGCACCTGCACGCCCACCGATGTCTGACGCACATTCGCTTTGTAGCAATCCGATTCCGTAAACAGCCGCCTATATACCGTCAGCTTTCTCACCGTTATTCTCCTTCCCCATCGCGCACAGCGCATGGCAGAAATATCCGACCACCGCGCCGACCATTGCCGCCGGGATCAGCCAGAGCCAGCGGATCATTGTGGGTCACTCCTTTAAACAGGGTAAGGGGCTTTAATCGTGCAATCGCCTGTAACCATGTACGCGCAATAATCTTGATAGCTAGACAAATACAGTTGCTGAGCGTTTCCGGTACAAGGCCCCAAGTTACCACCAAAGTTAGTATCAATAACACAAACGACCGATGGTGTCGGAACGTTTTCGACTACGATTGTATACCTGTAACCATTAGTGACGTTGGGGATTCTTTCTGACTTCGCATCAAGTTCGGACAAAATAACATGTCCTAACGATCCGTCAGACTTTATAACGGGGATAGCACCATCTATTATTGTTCCGGAGCCATACACTTCTTCGTAAACAAACGTCACCGTACACGTCTCCACACCACCGCCAGAAGACCCGCCGCCTCCCGCTTCCGGTAGAGCATTCACCTTGGCGAGGATTTCTTGTAAGGAGGTGTTATTGGTTGTAATACTCATTGTTGTTGCCTCCTTTTTTAATGAAACGTGAATGTCACACTGCCGATGTCGCCATTGCCAAGGTTTACCCTGAAAAAAACATTCTTCATTTCTTCGTCGGTGTATATATGTATTCCTGAAATGCTTTCACCACTTGCATAAAACTCCTTATTTGTTTCGAAAGAAACCAAAATAATCGATTTGCACACAAGATTTTCAATAGTCATGAATCCGTTTTCAGTGTATAAGTTTTCGTACACTGTTTCGCCATCGACCAGACGTGTACATGCTACATCGGTAAGATATTCACCTTCCAGCGTGAGCGTGCACGTCTCAATACTCGTTCCACCCCCGCCAGTCGCTTTTCCTTCCAGCGCAGATGCGATCTGAGAAATCAGGGTTGCCTGACTGCTGGCTAGTGTTTCTGTGTTGTCAACGGCTCCCTGCATCGTAGAAGCAGCCGTTCCACCGTTCACCGCATTCAGTTCGGCAAGCGGAGTGGTCACGTCCTGATACTTGCTCGGGATTGCTTCGACCGTCACCTGAGACAGACCGTCATACCCGGAATCAGGCTTGATCGTCTGCTCGGAAGTTCCGGGCGTTGCCGTCTTTTTCTGTGTCTTGAATTCAGGCGCAGGGACGTTTACATTCACGCTCTCCGCTTCTTTAACATTGTGCGTACCGTTCTGCGTGATATTCACTGTGCCGCTCGGCACGATGTACTCGTCAGGGATTGCGTTCACGCTGACTTTGGACAGACCATCAAATCCCGTGTCAGGCGTTACGCTCTGCATTTCCTTTGTGGGCGTTACGCTCTTTTCTTGGAGCACAAGATCAGGCGCTTCACCGCTTCCAGCTTCCGGCAGCGCGTTGATACCGGCAATAAGAGCTTGAATTTTCGCTTTGTTATCCACTAATGCCATTTATCACACCTCCCACGGTTGCTCATCGCCCTTGGCAAACGCGCCCGTCTCAGGCAGCAGGAATGCTCCGGTAAACTTCTCATACAGCCCCACAGCGCCGTCACTCTTGCGGTAGCAAGGAATGTACTCACGGACGACCTCAAAGTCATGGGAGATCCGTGCGCTGTATAATTTATACTCCCGCTTGGATGTTACAGCGCCCGATGTCGCCGAGTTATAGCCAAATATAGCCATGGGAACCGTGTGCTTCGACAACGTTTGCGTGAAGTTGGCAAAGGCTTTACGCGTTCCGTTCTCTTCATAAACAATGGCTTGCCTACTGTTCATGAAGTTCGTCTGCAATCGGTAAACCGTATTTACTTTTGTCGAACAAGAGATCGAGCTGCCAATGTTAAAGCCATAATAGCAGCTGCTCGTCGATAGCGGATACGCGCAATAGAAACGGGTTGCGCCGCTATCCTCACGAGAACCCATGGGAATTCGGTCTTGCATAACAGAAAACGACGCAATGACTTCCACACCTGTGCTGTTGTCAGCTATAAAGTCCGTGATGATATATGGATACGTCTCTGCCTCTGCCGATTCGATGTATTCCACCCGCTGGTACAGATCACGATAGTCCGGCTCCACTGGGCCGCTGCCTGCTTCTACATTGACAACCGCTTGAGCATAGCTGGTCACATCATACGTTCCGTTTTCGGTGATCTCAATTGCGCCGCTCGGAATAATGCCGCCACTGCCGCCAGCCTTACCTTGCAGCGCAAGCAGAGCTTGGTCAAGCAGATCGGACTGCGCATCAACTTCCGTGTTCGTTGCGGTCTTTTCATACGGATTGTTTCCCGTGATCAGTTCGCCGGAAGCGTCAAGGGCGGTTTCGCCCTCGACCAGCTTCTCAGGATCAACGCTCACCTGCGACATGTCCACCAGCACTTCGCCGTAGTAGATAACCTTATTCACAGCCATAAGGCCGCACCTCCTTAACCGATGGTCACAGTCTTGCCGCCAGCAGAGTTATCGCTTTCCACATACGGAATCGCCGCAACCGTGACCTGCGTCAAGCAGTTGAAACCGGAATCCGGCAGAACGACTTGTTCCTCAGTAGACGGTGTGACGCTCTTCTCCTGCGGCTTCATACCTTCGCTGCTGCTCATCGTGCCAGTCACGCCCAGCACAGTCACGCCCTCACGGATGTTTTCCGGGGTCAGCTTCGCCTGTTCCGTGCTGGCAATCTGCACCTTGCCGCTGCCGTCGTGAAAACCTTGCGAAACGGTGTATTCTTCAAACTTCGAGGAAATTGTGCCGCTGACAGCACCGTTGTTCTTCATCGTGCCGATTCGCCTTGCGCCTCGTGCATAGAAAATCATGCCATTGAGCGTTTCGGCTTCTGTGGCAGTCGCATCAGTACTGTCCACGTCAAACGTATTCGTTCCGACAATCGGCGTGCCGGTCTTGTCATGAGCGGTCACGTCTTTTGTGAGTTTATCCGGGGTTACGCTGTCACCCGTCAGGTCAATGAGGGTTCTGCCGCCGTAAATCACCTTGTTAATCGCCATAAATATCTACCTCCGTTGCAATGTAAACTGTTTCGCCGTCCGCTTGGTTGCTCGTTTCAAAATAAGGCACTTTGTTTACCTTTACGTTACTGTCCATGAATTTCTGCGCAGTAAGCAGCGTGGTCGATTCCTCTGCGTGGGGCGTAATCTCGTATTCTCCGTCATATTTAGGCAGCTCCGCCGCCGCCCATTTCCCGCCGACGACTGTCAGAACCTTGCCGTTATCCGCCGTCGTGACATCGGGAATGCCAATCGGATTCTCATCCAGATATTTATTGACCGCCTTTTCGATCTGCTCGTCCGATACGCTGCCGCCCAGTGATTCCAGCCATTCCTGTTCTGTCCCCTCAAAACCGTTTTCCACAGCGATCTCGTAGGCGGATTTTCCCGGAATGCCCTGAATCTCATCGAACTTCGTCCTCATCTGCATATCGCATGCGCTGAATTTTACAGAAAACCTCAATCAGATCACCCCGTCTTTCAGGATTCTCGATGCAGGCGCGCGCATGATTTCCGATGCCAGTGCGTCTCCGGTCTTCAGCCTTACGCGCAGCTGGATCTCTACCATTCGTCCGGCTTCCAGTTTCAGCGTATCGTCCTGCGTCATCCTGAAACTCAGTTCGCTTCCTTCGGCCTCGCAGTCTTCCAGCGTCTTTTCAATCACGTCCATGCCGTCCTGCTGCATCGTGATGTACGCTACGTCCAGCCTGTCCACGCTGAAAGGCAGAAAGAAACGCAGTGTCGGCGTTGTTCCTCGAATCATATCCGCCCCTCCTTAACCTTCCCTGTACTGAAGCGTCCCGTCACTTTGCCAAACCATCGTAAGCAGCGATTGCGTGTTCTCGCCGCCTACAATCGAGCCGAAAACGATGAAATTTTCGTTGAAGGCCACAGGCTTGAAATGCGTGTAATACACTCCACCAATGATGAGATTTACGCTCACTTCCACGCCGCCAGCTTTGAGAAGCGCTAATGCGTTTGTAAAGTCTCCATCAATTTGTGCTGATGGAATATTTCCCTGACTGCTTGCGGACACAGTATACACACGATACAGATTTTTTTCTCCATTGTTTCCATACATGCTGGCAAGTACAGTTTCTGCCGCTCGTCTGTATCCTGCTTCGTTTCCGTGGATCATGTCTTCTGCTACAAACGTTTCGTCACCGTATTCAATACCCAGGCTCATGTCGATGATCGTGCATCCGCAGTTTCGTACAAGTCGGTACAGCGTTGCCTCATACAGCAGCCACGCATCGTTGACCTTTCGTACTATTGCCTCGTCTGTGCCAACAATACCCGGTGCATCCGATCTCCACGGCATCCATTGCAGCCATACGATCCATGCATGTGGAGCAAGTTCTTTGATTCTCTCTAATCCTCGCCTTGCGTATCCGCAGATAGTGTTCTGCGAAGCACTGTCCGTGGCAAAACCAGGATTGAAACTCTCACCCTTTGCCACACGAGCGATATCGTTAGCGCCGTACTCGACAAAAACGATATCCGCTTCTTGCACGTCCGCAGCGTATCGATTGACCTGATTGATAAAAGCGTAGTCCGTTACCGAATCTCCCTGATACGGTACAATGGAAGCGCCGACGACGCCGCGCTTTTTCACACTCTCAAAATCGCCGCTTTCTGCCAGATAATCCACAAAGCTGATATCGTTGTTGCCGATACCCTGTGTGATCGAATCTCCAAAAAACACGGCTTTGCCATATTTCGTGCCGGTATTTTCGTCAATGTAATTCTTAATTCCCTGCTGATCAGCAGCCGTCCAATAATCCGTGCCGCGCACAGGCGTGTATCCAGCCGGTCCTTGCGGCCCGGTCGTGCCGTTATGCACCTGATAAGTCCATGTGCCGCCGTCCGTGTAGTACACAGTATATGTGTCCACCGTCCCGGCAGCTCCGTTTCCTGCCGTGCGCATAATCGACTGGATACCCCGGCCCGTAGGCCCTTCCGGTCCTACCGCGCCCTGCACCGGCCCAATGTTCACCCAGCTCAGCGTATCGATGCCCCAGATATACACAACATTGTTGTCCGCCGCACCCACGGCGAACGCCTGCCCGGCTTCTCCCGTCGGGTGCGCGGCGATCAGCTGATCGTAGGTGTCAAAGCGATCCAGCACCGTGAAATTCGCGCTTTTCGCCGCTTCCAGCGCAGCGTCTGCCGCCGCCTGCGTCTGCGCCGTCACGGCCTGCATCGTCGCATACTGCGCGATGATATCCTGCACGCTGGGGATCACGCCCTCCACGTCCAGAATGCCGCCCTCGCCGTCGCTCTCCATGTGACCGCTGATAAACAGAATCGTGCGCGTCACGTCGCTTGCGCTGAGCATCATGCGCAGCTCATAGCGTCCGCTTGCGCGATAGCATTCCTCCGGCAGCGTCACGCTCGCCTTGTTTTCGCTCACTTCGCCCGTCAGCGGGATCTTCACGCCGCCAATCAAAAACGACGCGGTGACCGCCGCGCCGCTGATGTCCACTTCCTTGTCCCCGTCCACGATCTCCGCCGTCACCGTGTTCGCGTTCTTGTCGCCCTTCATCAGCACTGCGCGCTGGGGCATCTCCACAAGGCCGCTTTTCACATCGATCTTAAAGATCATCGGCTGTCTGATTTCGCTCATGGTCAGCCCTCCTTGTGTTTCGGCTTTTTCATCGTGATGCGCAGACTTCCATCGCTGTCGTTGCGCGAAATCGCTGCAAGCTCTGTGAATCCGCGGTATGCATGCTCAACGTGCTGCGCATCCTCCTGCGTCAGCGTTTCCACGCCTTCAAAATCCGCCGCCACCTCGCTGATCGAACGCGCATCCATCACGTCCATCATCAGGCGATTGCTGTCGCGAACGGATACCAGCGCCCGGCTTGCCTCAAACACCTGTCCTTTGCTCGTCGTGGTTTTCATTTTCGCTCATCTCCTTCAGCATTTTTCTTGCCTCGCGGATCTTCTGGATCGCAACGAGCTGGTTATTCATGTTCATCTCGCCCTTGACCTCCACCATGTTCAGGTGTAGCATCGCTGCATTCAGCAGAAAATCAATCCCATCCATGCGAACCTCACTCAACTCCCAAAAAGGTAAATTCCGTATATTTTCGGTTCAGCGTCACGCCTGTCACAGTGCCTCCAGTGCTGTTTACTGTCAGGCTTGTATTCCCGTTCAGCAGCGACTTTGTAATCAGGCTCAGATTTGTGCCGCCCAATGCAAACGATCCGACATTTGCTCTGTTTGCTACATACAGCGAATCTGTCGAAGACGCGCCGGTCACGTTCAGCGTGCGTAGCACAAGCGAATCGCCCAGCGACAGCTCAAACTCCGCAAGCTCCGCTTCAAGCCTTTCGACCGTCGCATACTTGCCCAGATCCACTTTGTCGGCTTTGATCTCCGCCAACGTGCCCAGCTCGTTCGCATGCAGCAGGATGCTCGCCTCGTTCTCGCCCATTCTGGCGATCAGGCCCGCATGCGCGCCTGTTCCGTCGCCGTAGAGCACGAGTTCAGCCTGGGTCAGCCTTCCGGTCGCCTCGTCTGTCTTGCTGGCCGTCAGGCGGATTTCCTCCGCATTCGCCTCGATCAGGCGCGCATTCATCTGGATCGTGTCCGCGTTCAGCTGGATCAGCTGCTTGGTTTCGATATATCGGTTGTTCTGCGCCTCCGAGGATTTTCCAAGGCTTGTGCTTGTGTTGCTCAGCTTGGCGATCCGGGCAATCAGTCCGCTGTCGTCCGCCTCTTCGCCGATGGTGATCTTCGTCAGGCCTCGCCGCAGATAGTTGCGCTTGATGTTGATCACAACCGCCTGAAGATCCTCGCCCGTCTTCGTGCGCACCCACACCAGATCGTAAAGCCGCACGATCATGTGCTCGTATCCGGGGATGTGCTCCATGTCACTGGCCGTCGCCGTGCCGGATACCTTGGGTTTTGACCGCTTCTTCAGCTCCGCGCGCGTCTTTTCCAGCAGTTCATTGGGATCCTCGATATACTTGTCCGAAAAAACGTCCTCGCGTCCCTCGCCATAGAGCGCGATTGCGTCCGCATCCTCGATGTACGTTTGTCCCTTGGGCTTGTCCGGCGCTTCCACGTCGGCAAAGGTTACGCACGTCGGCGGGTCCTCCGTGCCGATGGGCTTGCCGATGCCGTACATCTTCGTCACCGGCGCGCCGCTTCTGGTCACGTAGATCTGTGCGCTGCCGCTTGCGCCCTCAAACAGCCGCCCGCGGAATACGTTCTCCCGCGCCGTCACGTCCACGATTTTCCCGACGATCTCGCCGTTTTCGATCACGAAATAAGGGGTAACGCGCGCCTGATACTGCACCGCAATGTCGCGCAGCACCTTCCAGCGCTTATCCCGGTATGCACTCAGATCGCTTGTTCCCTCTGCGCTTGCTTCGCCCAGCTGCCAGCCGCTGCCCGCAAGCGCTTCCTGCGCGGCCTGCTGCGCCGTCGCGCCCGTCAGGCGGATCTCCGGCACGATCAGATGCGCCAGCTCTGCCACGGCCGCGTCCGTCGCCACAACCGCCGTCACGCCGCGTCGCTCGTCCTTTTCCGCGCTGTCGATTTCAAACAGCCGCAGGTGCGCATCAACGTCAAAAAAGGCCAGGAATTCTCCCGGCCTTGCGTCATATTCGCTTGCGATCTCGGCGTCCAGCTCATAGGTCG
>SVGO01000073.1 GCA_015056305.1 Clostridiales bacterium
TGGCTAGCGCGTAGCCGGGCGCGCCCAGTGGGCGAAACAGCCCGGCGAAGCGGCCCGGGAGAGTAGGACACTGCCGGATTCCAAATAAAAAACACACCCAACGGGGTGTGTTTTTTATTTGTCCCCGTCAGTATCTCCTACTCTCCCGGAGCGCCTCGGCCAAGTACAGCATTGTACTTGGCTAGGTGAGCCGGCGAGCGCCGCCAGTGGCGAAAGCAGAGCCGCCGGCGAACGCCCGGGAGCGCTTACCGCAGACCTCAGCTTTAGCTGGGGCTTTTTCATATCCAATCAGACAAGGTTTTATTATCCGGCAATCCCAGCTAATGTGCAGCATTGTACTTGGCTAGGTGAAGCACGGGCGGCGCCCAGTGGGTGCAATACAGCCCGTGCTGAACGCCCGGGAGCGGAAACTGCAGAGAATTGATTTGCCCTCCGTCAGTATCGCCTGCTCTCCCGGGCGTTTACTGCGAATCCTCAGACGAATGTCTGGGGCTTTTTCATATCCAATCAGACAAGCGATGTGCGCGTTCTTGTACAATCCATTTTTGTGTGATAGTATGTGAACAAACAGATCGATAAATAGAAGTTTGAGGAGCTAGTATGAAGATTGAAACGCGTATCAAAGGCTCATTTGTTGTAATTGGCAAAGAAGGTTCAACTTTGGATGGTCAGGGCTTTATTCAAAAACTATGGTCTGATGCGAACGCTCATTTTAGCGAAGTACAACCGTTAGCAAAAAAAGATGAGAAAGGCAATTTGGTTGGAATTTGGGGCGTAATGTCTGATGATTCCCATTCATACAAACCGTGGGAAGACAACTTCAGCAAAGGACTATACCTTGCCGGTGTTGAATGCGCTGACCATGCAGAATCTCCCGAGGGATGGACAAAATGGACTATTCCAGGTTTTGAATATATTTGTGCGGAAATTGAAAATGAAAATACTTTTGAAGAGGTCCTAACCTACATGACTGCAAACAACATTGCATTGGCTGGGGCGGTTCATGATTTTACTTGTCCGGCCGATGGAAAGAATTATATGTATTTCCCGATTAGAGCCATCTAATCAAATTCCGATGTATCGAGCAAGAAAAAGGTGGACAGACACGATGAAATTTGACAATGTCTATTTCGTCAACGGTACGGCATACGCGGGTAAATCGACGCTGGTCAAAGGCCTCGCCGAAAAGCATCATGGCATTGCCTGCGAGGAGAATTACCATAACGCATGGCTTCCGAGACTGGATAAGAACGAATTTCCAGGGCTGACATATACGCGGGATTTGCAGGATTGGCATGATTTCATCCGAAGAACGCCGGATGAGTACGAAGCATGGATCAGGCGCACGACCAAGGAGTGCGAGATGATTGAGCTGCAGATGCTCCGCGAACTGGATGCGCAGGACAAGCCGGTGTTTGTGGATACCAATATCTGCGTGGAAACGCTGAAGCGGATTTCAGACAGGCAGCATGTACTGATTATGCTGGCCGATCCTCAGATCTCCGTGAATCGTTTTTTCAACAGGCCGGACCGGGAGAAGCAGTTTCTCTACAGGCTGATGATGGAAGAACCGGACCCGGAACATGCGCTGGAAAACTTCAGAGCGTGTCTGGCAAGAATCAATTCCCGGGAGAACTATGATGCGTTTCTTAATGCCGGTTTTCAGGTGATTGTAAGAGATGAGTGCAGAAGCGCAGAAGAAACGCTGGCGCTGGCGGAGGATATGCTGGGTTTGCGGGAGAAATACCCTATATAAACCGCGGCGGCAGACGGTCATGCCGAAAATAAGAGAAAAGAGGCGGGGGAGAAATGGACATGCTCGGAGAGCGGTTTTGTGCGGCGGCATCGCATGTCGCCTCATTAGGCTACACGCCTGTCTATGTCTCGCTGCACGGCAGTCAGAATTACGGCCTGGCGATTCACACGGCGGAATACCAGTCCGATTATGACTTCAAATGTATCGTGTTGCCATCGTTGTGGGACCTGGCAGAAGGAAAAAAGCCCGCGTCGCTGACGGTTGATATGCAGGACGGGCAGATGGATATCAAGGATATCCGGGTGTTTATGGATTCGGTGGTGAAGATGAATCCCTCATACTTGGAAAGCCTGGCGACGGATCATGCGTGGATGTTTGGGCATCAGGCGGAGATGGAGCGTATCCGGGGGCTGGTCCCGGAACTGCTTAAGCAGCGGGGGACAGCGTTTGCGCGCGTGTGCGAGGGTCTCTTTGAGGAAAAGGAAAGGCGGATGTGCCATCTGTCGCCGTCGGTAAAGGAGAAGATCGAGCGCTTCGGCTATGACGGCAAGCAGGCGCATCACATGTATCGTCTTCTGGTGATGCTGCGAGGATTCGAGGAGAGTGGGGAGATGCGTCTGTGTGCGCCGGAGAATGAGCGCGCGCTGTTGACGGATCTGAAGCTGAACCGATATGGACTGGAAGATGTGCAGGACAAGATCGTGCAGTGGAAAAGAGAGATCCAAGCGCTGCGTATGAGTATCGAGCGGCGATACGGCGAGCCGAAGGATGAGACGGCGCGGGAGATGATCCATCTCTCCCGCGCGATGATCGTGGCGCATTGCAGGAGAGATAAGCATGAAGTATGAATGGATGGACGAATACCTGCTCACGAAGCCTGGCGTAACGAAAGACTTACAGGCGGATTGGAACTGGATTCGCTATCATGTGGGCGAAAAGATGTTTGCGGCGATCTGCCTGAATGACGCAGACGTTCCGGTGTATATCACGCTCAAGCTTGAACCGCTGGAGGGAGAATTCTGGCGCGGGCAGTACGAGAATGTGATTCCTGGCTACTATATGAACAGGCTGCATTGGAATTCGATCAGAGCGGGCGGCGCTGTGCCGGATGATATCCTGCGCGATATGATGGATAAGTCCTATGCTTTAGTGCTGCGCGGACTGACCAAAAAGAAACAAAAGGAAATCCTGGGGATGGAATAAGGAAAGGGGTGGGCGCATGATTCTCTGCATTGTCACAGCTCCATGCAAAGCCTGACGGTCGCCGTGCATGGAGATGGAAATTACCGTCGGCTTTGCGATTTGATCCAGACAAGAATCAAAGGAGCAAAGTCAAATGAAAAAGAATGATTCAATGAAAAAGCTGCATGGTCTGCGTCCTGTGCTCATGCTGATGATCACGCAGGGATTTTCGGCGCTGGGCAGCGCGATGACCAGCTTTGCGCTGATCATCTGGGCATATGGCCAGACAGGCAGCGCGCTTAATACGGCGCTTTTGTCCGTGTGCTCGTATGTGCCCTATATCCTGATGAGCATTTTCGCGGGCGCGCTCTCAGACAGATGGGACAAGAAGAAAACCATGCTCGCCTGTGACGCCATGGCGGCGGGCACGACATTATGCATCCTGCTGCTGCTTGGGTCCGGGAGGCTGAAGATCGGGCATCTGTACGTGATCAACGCAGTAAACGGCCTGATGAACACCGTGCAACGTCCGGCGGCGGATGTGGCGATCACGCTGATCACGCCCAAAGAGCTGTATCAGCAGGCTTCGGCAGCCAGATCGATGACCAATTCTGTGGTCGATCTGCTCTCGCCCGTGCTGGCAACGGCTCTGCTGGCTGGCGTTGGCTTGCAGGCTGTGATCGCGGTGGATCTGTGTACGTTTGCGCTGGCATTTGTTTCGCTGGCGCTGCTGATCCCGATCCCCAAGGCGCACAAGCGCGAGGAAAAAACGCCAGTGCTGCGGCTTGCGGGAGAGGGCCTGCGTTTTCTTCGCGATCATGCGGGTGTGCTGCATCTGATCCTGCTCTTTGCGGGGATCAACCTGATCGCTTCGATGTACAATGCGGCGCTGCCAGCGATGGTGCTGAGCGTGCCCGGCGGAGGAGAGCGTGCGCTGGCGGCGGTGAGCACGGTGACGGGCGTGGCGACACTGTTGGGCGGCGTGCTGGCGGCGATCATGCCCCGGCCGAAAAGCCGCATCCGGGCGATCGTGTTCTCGCTGCTGCTGTCCATGAGCACGGAGAATTTCTGTCTGGCCTTCGGGCGGTCGCTGCCGGTGTGGTGCCTGGGCGCGGTGTTGGGATGGATCGCGATTCCGTATATGAATGCGAATCTGGACCCCGTGATGCGCACGTCGATCCCGGTCGAAATGCAGGGGCGCGTATATGCCTGCCGCAATGCGCTGCAGTTTTTCACGATTCCGCTGGGGTATTTCCTGGGCGGCGTGCTGGTGGATCGTGTGTTTGAGCCGCTGATGGCGGCGAAAAGCAGCGGTTTGCTCACGGCGCTTTTTGGCAGCGGCAAGGGAAGCGGCGCAAGCATGCTTTTTGCGCTGATCGGCATCGGCGGCGTGGCGGTTGTGGGGCTGTTTGCCTTGGATCGGGAAATCTGGAAGCTCGATAAGGAATAAATGCATGGGGATGGTCTGCGGCATATGCAGGCCGTTCCTTTTTGGCTTGCAGATATACGCCGGATGCATTATAATATAGGGCAATCTACATCATATACGATTCTCAAATTCGATCAAACCTGCGCGAAGCGGAGAAGGGAGTCTGAGGGATGGAATCCCTCAGGCAGGTTTGGGCGGCAGCCCAACGTATCTCTTAGGTGCGCCTGTTGCAAACCTATTTGAGATCAGTATTACATTTCTTGCAAAGGAGCTGACATATATGGAAAGAAAGAACGCATGGGCGAAGTATGACGAGGCGGGCTTGGCGAAGATCGAGGCGTTTGCCAAGGCATACTGCGCGTTCCTGGACGGAGGCAAGACCGAGCGCGAGTGCGTGGCGCTGGCGGTGAAGGCGGCGAAGGAAAACGGCTTTATCGACCTGAACGACGCGATTGCCGAGGGCCGCGCGCTCAAGGCTGGCGACAAGGTCTATGTCAACTGGATGAATAAGTCGTTTGTCAATTTCGTCATCGGCCAGGAGCCGATCACCGCGGGCATGAACATCGTCGGCGCGCACATTGACTCTCCGCGCATCGACGTTAAGCAGAATCCGCTCTACGAGGACAGCGATCTGGTCTATCTGGATACGCACTACTATGGCGGCATCAAGAAGTATCAGTGGGTTGCGACGCCGCTGTCCCTGCATGGCGTGATCTGCAAGAAGGATGGCACGGTCGTCACCGTCGCCATCGGCGAGAAGGATGATGATCCGGTGCTCTATATCTCCGATCTGCTGCCGCATCTGGCGCAGGAGCAGATGACCAAGCCGGCGGCGAAGGCCATCGAGGGCGAGGAACTCAACCTGATTATCGGCGGCAAGCCGGTCAAGGACATGGACAGCGAGGACGAGAAGGCCAGCGTGAAGGCGGGCGTGCTCGCGATCCTCAAGGCAACCTACGGCGTGGAGGAAGAGGACTTCCTGAGCGCCGAGCTGGAGATCGTTCCGGCGGGCAAGGCGCGCGACATGGGTCTGGATCGCAGCATGATCGCGGCCTATGGTCACGACGACCGCGTCTGCGCGTATCCGTCCATGCAGGCCGTGCTCGACTTTGAGGGCGTGCCGCAGTACACGATCTGCGCCGTGCTGTGCGACAAGGAGGAGATCGGCTCCGTCGGCGCGACGGGCATGAACTCCATGTTCTTTGAGAACATCATCGCCGAGCTGTGCGCGCTCTGCGGCGAAAACAGCAATCTCGCTGTGCGCCGTGCGTTGCGCAATTCCCGCATGCTCTCCAGCGACGTTTCCGCGGGCTTTGATCCGAACTTCGCGGCTGCTTTTGAGAAGAAGAATGCGGCGTTCCTCGGACGCGGCGTGTGCTTCAACAAGTATACCGGCTCCCGCGGAAAGTCCGGCTCCAACGACGCCAACGCCGAGTATGTGGCGCATCTGAGAAAGATCCTCGACGATGAGGACGTCTCCTTCCAGACGGCCGAGCTGGGCCGCGTGGATCTGGGCGGCGGCGGCACGATCGCTTACATGTGCGCCAAGTACGGCATGAACGTGATTGACTCCGGCGTGGCGGTGCTCTCCATGCACGCGCTCTACGAGGTGATCAGCAAGGTCGACCTGTACGAGGCCTATCGCTGCTACTGCACGTTCCTGCGCGACGCGAAGCCGATTGCGTAATGGGTTTATGAAAGCTCCGGCATATCCGGAGCTTTTTTCTATGCATTCCTGATCGGAAACGCAAAATGAGGACTAGCCAGATACAGTGAGAATCGGTTATAATATATTCTGTATTGCTATGTAATGAAATATCCATACTGCCCGTTTACAGGTGAACATATGCTGTTTAATTCATTTGAATTTCTGATTTTCTTCCCGATCGTCACGGCGATCTACTTTGCGCTTTCTGCAAAGCTGCAGTGGATCTGGCTGCTGGTGATGAGCTATTTCTTCTATATGAACTGGCATGCGGAGTATGCGCTGCTGATGGCGGCGTGTACGATTGTGACGCATGCCTGCAGCCTGATCATCACAGAGCTTAAGGAGAAGAAGCACAAAAAGATCGCCATGTGGGGCGGCATCGTCTTCAACATCGGTCTCCTGGCGTATTTCAAGTATACGGGCTTTCTGCTGGACATTGTCCAGCGGGGATGCAATTTGCTCGGATTGCCGGTGACGACGCCGAAGGTGTCGATCCTGCTGCCGGTGGGCATCAGCTTCTATATCTTCCAGGCGCTCAGCTACATGATCGACGTGTACAAGGGCAGGGTCAAGGCCGAGCGGAATCTGTTCAAATATGCGCTGTTCGTTTCGTTCTTTCCGCAGCTGGTCGCCGGCCCGATTGAGCGAAGCAGCCGCCTGCTTAAGCAGGTGACGGCAGAGCACCGGTTTGACTGGGAGCGCGCGAGACAGGGCCTGCTCATTATGATGCTGGGCTTCTTTGAGAAGGTGGTCATCGCAGACCGCGCGTGCATGTATGTCGACGCGATATACGGCAGCTGGGCAAGCGCTTCCGGCGCGCAGATCGCGCTGGCGACCTTCGTTTTTGCCGTGCAGGATCTGTGTGACTTTGCCGGCTACAGCCACATCGCCATCGGCGCGGCGAAGGTGCTGGGCATTGAGCTGATGACCAACTTCCGTCAGCCGTACTTTGCGCATTCCGTACAGAACTTCTGGGCGCGCTGGCATATCTCGCTGAGCACATGGTTCCGCGATTACATCTATTTCCCGCTGGGCGCTGGCCGCGGCGGAAAGCTCAAGGCGGCGCGCAATCTGATGATCGTGTACACGGTTTCGGGCCTGTGGCACGGTGCGGCGCTCAAGTATGTCGCGTGGGGCATGCTCAACGGCGCGCTGCAGGTGATTGAGGGATGGATTCCTCACTCGGATAAAAAGCCAAAGTTCCCGAAGCTGGATCTGTTTGTGCATATCCTGTGGACGGATTTCCTGATCCTGATCACGATGCTGATTTTCCGCGCCGGCTCGCTCTCCTCCGCGCTGGGCATGCTTTGGCGCATACCCACGGCATGGAGCGCAGAGGCGATTGCCACCGGCTTTTCGTCCATGCAGGCTTTGTGCACGGGCGTATGCTTTGCGATCCTGTTTGCCATTGAACTGATTCACGAGAAGAGAAAGACGCTCACAGCGATGACGGACAAGCTGCCCGTGTTTGCGCGCGGCGCGCTGTATCTGCTGGGCGTGATGGCGATCGTGATCTTTGGCGTGTGGGGGCCGGGGTATACGGCGCAGGCGTTTATCTATTTCCAATTCTAAGCAGCGTTCCGCTGCACCATGTGACCTTCGGCTTGCTTCTAATGGCGCCGCACGGGCAAAGGGCCCTCCGGCGCCTGATCTGAGTGGAAGTTCTGACTTATGCATTGCTTAAGGCGTATCCTGCGCGCAAAGGGCGCTTGGATACTGCAGGGCTACGATTAAAATGGATGATTCCCTGTTGGCAAACGGAGTTTGCTGCTGCTTTGCGTCTTAAACCAGCGCGAAGCAAAGAAGGGGTCCGGGGACTGGTCCCCGGGCAGGGGTTTGGGGATGCAGTCCCCAAAAGAGGATATTTATGAAGAAGAAAATTGCGATGGTTGCGCTGTGGCTGGCGGCGCTTGTGTGCTGTCTGATGCTGGCGGACAAGGGCATGCGCCGCGACGACGGCGCGAGAAAATACGGCGCGTTTTTTGCGGACAAGCAGGGGTTTGACGTGCTGTTTCTGGGTACGAGCCGCGTGCTGGATGCCGTGCAGCCGATGGAGCTGTGGCGCGATTACGGCTTTACGAGCTACAACATGGGCAATAACTCCGAGCCGCTGGGCATGACGCGCTGGGTGCTGGATCTGGCGATGGATTACCATACGCCCAAGATCGCGGTGATCGACGTGTTCTATATGCTCCATGAACTGGACGAGGCATGGACGTATACGTTCCGCCATCTGTTCCTGGATGAGATCCCGCTTGGAAAGGCGAAGATCCAGGCTGTGCGCGCGGCGCTGCCCGAAAGCGAATGGCTGGAATTCCTGATGCCGTTCTCGCTGTATCATGGCCGCTGGGACGAGATCCTCTCCGGCCAGACGGAGCGGCTGGTGGACTGCGAGCCCTATATGATGGGCGCGGAGCTGCGCAACGGTCGCGTGCCGCGGGATAACTACACGCTGACGGACGCAGTTGCCCAAACGCAGGCGCCGGGCGCGCAGGCGCTGCGCGAGATCGCAGCGCTGTGCCGGGATAACGGCGTGGAGCCCGTGTTCATCGCGCTGCCGGGCCATGCCTCCGAGGAGGAGCAGATGGCCATGAACAGCGTAGGTGTGATCGCGCAGGAGCTGGGCGTGCCGTTCCTGAATATGATGCGCCTGAACGTGATCGACCTGAGTACCGACTGCTACGACTGGCAGGGGCATCTCAATCCCGACGGCGCGAGCAAGACGACGGCATACCTGGGCGCATGGCTGACGGAGCAGTTTGCGCTGGAGGATAAACGCGGAAAGAGCGAGTATGCCTACTGGGACAAGAATCTTGAAGCATACGAAGCATACAGAAAGGCATTCTGGGAGTGATCGGCCCAATGCCGGACGCTTGAGGTCTTGACAAATTCTTATGCTTTGATACAATAAAGATGCGCAACTGTGCGCATGAGAAGATATGAATTAAAGGAGATTGCACATATGACTTTTGATAGCCTGAAGGAGATCATTCTGGCGACCGTCAATGCCGCCGAGGAGAAGGTTGCGCCGGATGCGAAGCTGATCCCGGACGTTTGCGCGGATAGCCTGGATACCGTCGAGCTGGCGATGGCGCTGGAGGACAAGACCGGCGTGAACGTGCCGGACGACGTGATGCCGACCTTCCGCACCCTTGGCGATCTGCTCGCTTATCTCAATGAACAGGGCGCCTGATACCATGACAACCTGCCCGGCCTGCGGTCACGAGATGACGCAGGCCGCTTGGCATGCTCAGCTTTTTGTCTGCCCTAATTGCGGCGCGCATCAGCCGATTTCGGCGCGGGAGAGGCTGCTCTCTCTGGCAGATGAAAACACGCTTTGTGAAATCGGCGCGGACGTGGTCGGCAAGGATGTGCTTTCGTTCCCGGGCTATGAAAGCAAGCTGAGTGCGCAGCGCGAGAAGACGGGCATGCAGGAAGCTGTGATGACCGCACAGATGAAGATCGGCGGCAGAGATGCCGTGGTCTGCGTGCTGGACAGCCAGTTCTTCATGGGCAGCATGGGCATCGGCGTGGGCGAGAAGGTGACGCAGGCAATAGAATACGCTGCGGCAAAGAGCCTGCCGCTGATCATCTTCTCCGCCAGCGGCGGCGCGCGCATGCAGGAGGGCTTCTTCTCACTGATGCAGATGGCGAAGACCAGCGCGGCTGTCGCGGAGTTTTCGGAAAAGGGCGGGCTGTTTATCAGCGTGCTCACGCATCCGACGACCGGCGGCGTAACGGCGAGCTTTGCCTCGCTGGGCGACATCATGCTGGCCGAACCCAATGCGCTCATCGGCTTTGCCGGCCCGCGCGTGATCGAGCAGACGATCGGCCAGCGGCTGCCGGAGGGCTTCCAGAGGAGTGAATTCCAGCAGGCGCACGGCTTTGTCGATCAGATTGTGCCGCGCGGCGAGATGAAGAATGTGCTCGCGAGTCTGCTGAAGCTGCATGAAGGCGGGGTGAGGCGCGCATGATCCGCACGATGATCAAGGAGCTGGACGATCTGGAGCTGGCGCTGCAAAGCGCAAGCGGCGCGGAGCGTACGGCGCTGATCGAGAAGCGCGAGGCGCTGGCCATGCGATTTGGGCAGCTGACGCCGGAGCAGAAGGTACTCATGGCGCGCTATCCCAGAAGACCGAAGGTCAATCACTATATCGACGCGCTGTTCACGGATTTCTTCGTGCAGCGCGGCGACAGACAGTGTCGCGAGGATACGAGCATCCTGGGCGGCATCGCGCTGTTCCACGGAAGACCGGTGACGGTGCTGGGCCACAAGAAGGGCTCGACCATCGAGGAGAACATGGCATGCAACTTCGGCATGCCGGGTCCGGAGGGCTATCGCAAGGCGTTGAGGATGATGAAGCAGGCGGAGAAATTCGGCCGTCCGATCATCACGTTCATCGATACGCCGGGCGCGTATCCGGGCATGGAGGCCGAGGAGCGCGGACAGGGCGAGGCGATCGCCCGCAACCTGATGGAAATGAGCCGCCTTCGCGTGCCGGTGATCTCCATCGTCACGGGCGAGGGCTCAAGCGGCGGCGCGCTGGCGCTGGGCGTTGCGGACCGCGTGCTGATGCTGGAGAATGCGTATTACTCCGTGGTGACCCCGGAGGGCTGTGCGAGCATCCTGTGGAAGGATCCCAAGAAGCGCGACGAGGCCTGCGCGGCGCTGAAGCTGACGGCGCAGGATCTGCTGGGCTTCGGCGTGATCGACGGCATCATCCCCGAGGCTGTGGGCGGCGCGCAGCGGGATACCCAGACGCTGTTTGCGGCGATCGACGAGGCGATTGCAAGAGAGCTTGCCGGGCTGGATGCGCTGAGCGCGCAGGAGCTTGTTGAGCAGCGATATGCAAAATACAGGAAGATCGGGCTGGCTTGACGCGGCCTGATTCTTCTGTCATCTATATATAAATGGAAACTGCACGAAGAATCGTGTGGCGAGCACCGGGCGGCTTTATGATGATGAGCTGTTCGGAAATGGATGCGGCCATTGGCCGCCGGGAGAGGGATATACAATGAATGGACTGAGGCTGCTGGGCGCGGGCTACGCGCTGCCGGCGAATGTGCTGGACAATGAAGCCATGACCAAATACGTGGAGACGAGCGACGAGTGGATCACCAGCCGCACGGGTATCCGCCAGCGCTATTTCTGCGGCGAGGGCGAGAACACCACGACGCTGGCCATTGAGGCGGCGAAGAAGGCGCTGGCTGATTCCGGCCTTGCCAAGGAAGAAATCGGCTGCGTGATCGTGGCGACGTCTTCCGGCGAATACTCGATGCCGAGCACTGCCTGCCTTGTGCACAAGGCGCTGGAACTGAATGAGAATATTCCGGTGTTCGATCTGGGCGCGGCGTGCGCGGGCTTTCTCTATGCCGTGGACACGGCGCGTGCGATGCTGCTGGCGCACGGCGGCAAGTATGCGCTTGTCATTGGTGCGGAGCAGATGAGCCACGTGCTGGACATGACCGACCGCAACACCTGCGTGCTCTTTGGCGACGCGGCGGGCGCGGCAGTGTTCGCGCTGGAGGAAGACGCGGAATATGCCTACGTCTGCGGTACGCGCGGCGATCTGGCGATCCAGGTCGGCGGCCCGCGCAGGGAGATGCCGATGACGATGGAAGGCCAGAATGTGTTCCGCTTTGCGGTTTCCACGATTCCGGCGACGGTGGACGAGCTGCTTAAAAAGACCGGAAAGACGCTGGAGGAAGTCGACTGGGTGGTCTGCCATCAGGCGAATCAGCGCATCATCGACGCGAGCGTGCGCAGGCTCGGCGTGCCGGCAGAGAAATTCTACAAGAATCTGGACCGCTACGCGAACACGAGCGCAGCGAGCGTGCCGCTGGCGATCGCTGAGATGAAGGAGAGCGGCAAGCTCGTTTCCGGCCAGCGCGTGATCATGTGCGGATTCGGCGGCGGTCTCACGTGGGCCGGCGTGATGATGAAGATTTAATTGAGAGATGATTGGTTTCGCCTCCGGCGGGATACGCGCTGCGCTGGGCCCAGAAGGATGAGAAGGGGCTATTCGCCCCTCCTACATCCCTCTGGACTCCCATACCACCCTCAAACGCTGGGGAGGTATAAGAAGGTTACAGCAGCGAAGGTTCGTTCTCGGTAAACGCGGGCGAACTGCGTTCGCCACTGTAGTTTTGCGCAGGGGCAGCTGAAGCGGCATATATGTAGGAGCGGGGCTCAGCTCCGCCCAATTACAATGCGGCTTAAAACCGGCGCGAAGCGAAGAAGGGGTCTGGGGATGAAATCCCCAGGCGGGTCCGGGCGGCAGCCCGGCGTACCCCAAAGGGAGAGATACGATGAAACTTGCGTTCCTTTTTGCGGGCCAAGGCAGCCAGAAGGCGGGCATGGGCCGCGATCTGTATGAGAATTATCCGGCGTTCCGAAAGGCGTTTGACGCGGCGGAGCTGGAGTTTGATCTCAAGAAGGTCTGCTTTGAGGATCCTGATGGGGTGATCAATCAGACGGAGTATACCCAGCCATGTCTGGTCGCGTTTGCGGCGGGCGTGAATGCCGTGCTGCGCGAGAAGGGCATTGTGCCGGAATATGCGGCGGGGCTGTCGCTGGGCGAATACAGCGCGCTGCACTGCGCGGGCGTATTCACAGAAAAACAGGCGATCGAGCTGACGGCATACAGAGGCAGCGCGATGGCGAAGGCCGCTGAGGGCGTGGAGAGCGCGATGACGGCGGTGCTGATGTTGGATCGCGAGACGCTGCAGCGCTGCTGCGAGGAAGCGTCCGACGCGGGCGTGGTGAAGATCTGCAACTACAACTGCCCGGGTCAGCTGGTGATCGGCGGCGAGAAGGCGGCGGTTGCGAAGGCAGGCGAGCTGGCGAAGGCGGCGGGCGCAAGGCGGCTGATGCCGCTGCGCGTGAGCGGCCCGTTCCATACGCCGCTGATGAACCCGGCGAGCGAGGCGCTCGAAAAGCGCTTTGAAACCGAGGCGTTCGGCGAGATGGCAATTCCGGTGCTCTTCAACTGCCTGGGCAGGGAGAAGGGCGAGGGGGACACGATCCCCGCGCTGCTTTGCCGTCAGGTGAAGGAGAGCGTGTACATGGAGGACACCATCCGCCGTCTGCAGGAGCTGGGCGTGGATACGGTAATCGAGATCGGACCGGGCAAGGCGCTTTCCGGCTTTGTGGCCAAGACCGCGGGAAATAGCATCAGCTGTTATGCGGTGGAGGATGCGGCGAGCCTGGAAGCAGCTGTCGCGGCGATCAAGGCGTAAACGCAAACAATAAAGAGGGCGAAAGCTCTCTTTTTGTTTGTGATGCATTTGGCGAACTTGTTGTTGACAGCGCACAACATATCCATATATAATGTAGCCAGAAATAGGCAAAAAGCCTGCACGGTTCGAGTGAAAAGCCGTGTGAAAAAACTGAAAAGGAGAACTGACTATGAAGAAACTGTTTGCGCTCCTGCTGGCCGCGCTGCTGACGATGTCCTTCGCTTGCGCGATGGCTGAAATCGATCCGGCCCTGATCGCCGCCGCTCAGGAAGAGGGCGAGCTGATCGTCTATGGTTCCTGCGAGGAGCCGTATCTGGCCGCCGCCGCGAAGCACTTTGAGGAGCTTTACGGCATCAAGACCTACTATCAGCGTCTGTCCACCGGCGAGGTGCAGGCGAAGATCAACGAAGAAGCGGGCAACCCGTCCGGCGACGTCTGGTTCGGCGGCACGACCGACCCGTACAACGAGAGCGCCAAGGCCGGCCTGCTGATGGCTTACGAAGCGGCCAACGCCGCTGATCTGGCGGGCGACATGTATCGCGACGCCGACGGCTACTGGTACGGCATCTACCGTGGCATCCTGGGCTTCATGGTCAACACGGAGGAGCTCGAGCGCCTGGGCCTGGAAGCGCCCAAGGGCTGGGACGACCTGCTCAAGCCGGAATACAAGGGCCTGGTCTGGATGTCCAACCCGAACACCGCCGGCACCGCGAAGCTGATTATCAACACCATGGTTCAGCTCAAGGGCCACGACGAGGCCATGAAGTACTTCGTGGAGCTCGACAAGAACGTTGCGCAGTACACCAAGTCCGGCTCCGGCCCGTCCAAGAAGGTCGGCATCGGCGAGTGCGTGATCGGCATCGGCTTCCTGCATGACGGCATCGCCCAGATCCTGCAGGGCTACGACAACATCGCCCTGATCATCCCGGAGGAAGGCACTTCCTTCGAAATCGGCGCGACCGCGATCTTCGACGGCTGCGTGCATGAGAATGCCGCGAAGCTGTGGATCGAGTATGCGCTCTCTCCGGA
>SVGO01000074.1 GCA_015056305.1 Clostridiales bacterium
CGCCGGAAGAGGAGCCGAGGATGACGAGGTTCGGCATGAGCTGCTCGATGTAGGCCCAGGCTTCTTCGGTGTCATTGCCATAGACGGCAAAGATGTTGGACAGGTTGTTCCAGGCGGAGGAAGAGCTGTTCGGGTCGGCGGTGGCGATCATGCCCTTGAGCTTGGGATCCAGCAGATCCTCATAGGACTCGATCTTCAGGCCCAGCTCAGCCTCCAGCTCCTCGTTGATCACGAAGGTCACGGTGGACAGATGGTCCATGGAGTACAGGCCGTTCGGGGTGGTGTAGCCCGGCATATTCTGGGCGTCGTACTCAGAAATCCACGCCTCGAAGATATCGGCATACGCCTGGCCGTCGGAGTCAGCCATGCCGCCCCAGACGAGGTCGCCCTGCGGGTTGCCGGCCTCACCGGCGATACGGGTGGTCAGCTCACCGGCGGAGCCATTGGTAACGATGACTTCGATGTCCGGATACACCTCGTTGAAGCAGGTGATCAGAGCGTCGAGGTCAGCCTCGGTCATGGAGGAGTACAGCTGCACTTCCTCGCCCGCAAACGCGCAGGCCGCCGTGAGGACCATCACAAGAGACAGTACCAGAGTCAGGATCTTTTTCATCGTTTCTTCTCCTTTTCGAGTTTTTATACCTATTGCGGATTCCGCCGCAACAAAGCCGGGATAACTCCTTCCACCAGCCTATCGGCTGGTCCCCCTCCCTCAGGGATGGAGGCAAAGGATTGCGCATCAGCAGATTATTACAATCGCACGTCCTCCGACTTGCTGATCTTCAGATACAGCAGCAGGGAGACCGTGGTGACCGCCGTGAGGATGGCGGCGAAGGCCGCCGCGATGCCGTCGTTGCCGCGAAGGATCGCCAGATACGTAGACATCGTCAGCGTGATGGACTTATTGGAATACAGGATGATCGAGGAGGACAGCTCCGTCACGATCGCAACCCAGGAAAGGATTGCGCCGGAGAGGATGCCGTTGGCCATCATCGGCACAGTGATGCGGGCAAAGGTCTTTGCCTTCGACGCGCCGAGGCTGATGGCAGCCTCTTCGATGCTGGGCGAAATCTGCATGAGCGTCGCCGTCGCCGAGCGGATCGTATACGGCAGACGCCTGATGACGAACGAAATCACCATGATGGCAAACGTGCCGGTGAGCGCAATCGGCTTCTTGCCGAAGGCCAGCAGCAGGCTAAGGCCCACGACAGCGCCCGGCATGATATAGGGCAGCATGGAGATCGTGTCGATCGTGTTGTTAAGCACGCTGGAACGGCGAACGACCAGATACGCAATCAGCACGGCAAGCACGACGATGATCAGCAGCGCGATGATGCCCATCATGGCGGTATTGTTGATCGAGCGGCTGAGCAGCTTCTTGCTCGCCTGCACGTAGTTGCTCACGCCGTAGGTGCCCTGACGGATCGAGCCCTTATAATCGCAGAAGGACAGATAGATGATGTAGAGCTGCGGCATAAAGGCGATGCCTACCAGCGCATAGCAGTACAGATGCATCAGCACGCCGGAGATGCCCTTGGCTTCCTTCTTCTCCACCGGATGCAGCGCATTCATGGAGAACTTGAAGCGGCTGGTGCCCCACTTCTGGAAGAAGAACACGATCGCCGTGATGATGATCGCGATTACCGCCAGCGCCGCGGCAAAGTTGCGGTTGGTACCGCCCTCGCCGAGGTACGCGTTATAGATCATGACCGGGAAGGTCTGATAGCCCTCGCCGATGAGCATCGGCGTGCCGAAGTCCGCGAAGGCCTGCATGAAGACCATCAGCGCGGCGGCAAGGATCGTCGGCATGGACAGCGCGAGCACGATGCGGATCAGGCGCTTCACACCCGTGCAGCCCATATTGGCCGCAGCCTCCATGAGCGTATTGTCGATGTTCTTGAACGCACCGTTCATGTAGATAAACACCAGCGGGAAGAACTTGAGCGACTGAACCAGCAGGATGCCCTGAAAGCCGTAGATCGCCGGCATCTTAAAGCCCAGCAAGGCAGACATCGCCTTGGTGATCGCGCCGCTGCGGCCCAGCAGCAGGATCCAGGAATAGGCGCCGATGAACGGTGCGGACATCGAGCACAGAATCGAGACGACGAACAGCAGCTTCGCGCCGCGGATCTTATAGAACGAATAGAAATATGCGATCGGGATGCCCAGCAGCAGAGAGACCAGCGTCGTGGCGACGGTCACCTTCACGCTGTTGGCAATCGGCTTTAGATAATAGCCATTGGTATAGGTGAAGAAGCGCTTGAAATTCTCAAAGGAGAACTCTCCCGCCTCGTTGAAGACGGACTGCTTGAGCAGGCCCATCAGCGGGAATGCAAGGAAAATGATAAAGATTGCAAGGAGCAGGATCGATATACCGAGCCAGCCGTCGCGCTTATTGCTTTTCACGCTGTTGCCCCTCCCCTCACACGCCGGCGCAGTCGTTGCACACGCCGGTGAGCATGTTCGCGGAGCCATCGGCCGTGAAGATATTGACCTTATCGGTGTTGATGGTGAGCCTGATCTTCGTACCCGGCTCGATGATGGAATCGATGGAGGATTCCTGAATGATCTCCGCCTCTTCGCCGGACTCCAGATGCACGAAGTAATGGGTCATCAGGCCAAGGAACACGCAGTCGTCAACCGTAGCGACAATACCCTCGCCCTGCACGTCGCGATTGAGCAGCAGCTCCTCCGGACGGATGGACATGACCACGTCCTGAGATTTCTGATACTCAGGCAGCACGTTGGTCATCTCGGTCTTGTAGCCGCTCTTGGTGACGAGCATGCACTTGCCGCCCTCAACCTCAAGCTTCGCGTCCATGACATTGGAACGGCCGATGAACGTGGAGACGAAGAGATTCGCCGGGCGCTGATAGATGTTCTTGGGCGTGCCCACGTGCTGGATGACGCCGGCGTTCATGACCGCGATTCGGTCGGAAACGGCCATGGCCTCCTCCTGGTCGTGCGTGACATACACGGTGGTGATGCCCACGTTATGCTGGATATTCTTGATGACGGTGCGCATCTCCACGCGCAGCTTCGCGTCGAGGTTGGACAGCGGCTCGTCAAAGAGCAGCACGTCCGGCTCGATGCACAGCGCACGGGCCAGCGCGACGCGCTGCTGCTGGCCGCCGGAGAGGCGCTCGGGCAGGCGGTCGGCATACTCATCCACATGCATGAGCTTCATGAATTTATCGGTCTGTTCGCGCACCTTGTCCTTGGGCAGCTTGCGGTTCTGCAGGCCAAACGCCACATTCTGACGAACGGTCATATGCGGGAAGATCGCGTAATTCTGGAACACCATGCCGATATTGCGCTTGGACGGATCCAGATCGTTGATCTTGGTGTCATTGAAATAGAATTCGCCGCCCTCGATGGAGTTAAAGCCCGCGATCATGCGCAGGAGCGTCGTCTTGCCGCAGCCGGACGGACCCAGCAGCGTAAAGAATTCGCCCTTCCTGATCTCCAGGCTCAGATCCGGGATGATGACATTCTCACCATACTTTTTCAGTGCATGACGAATGGAAATACGATCGCTCACGGCGGTTCCCTCCCATAAATAATCGGATATCAGCGGCCTTTCAGGCAGACGCTGCTGTATTCACATAGCAAATGGTCAAACGAGGTCATGATTTGTATTTATTATATATGCATTCTCCACAAAAGTCAATTGACCCGAATGCCCCTTTTCGGATTGAATTCCTAAATCTTATTCACCTAATCTTAATATAATTAACATTAGGCTGAATTGTATTGCTTTATCCACAAAAGAAAACCGGAAGCGATGCACTTCCGGTTCTTTCGTGTGGAGTTATGCTTTGACTGCACCGTTGGTCAGACCCGAGATGATGTAGCGCTGCATGAAGATGAAGATCACCAGGACAGGCGAAATCGCAATCACGCCGAAGGCCATGATGAAATTCCAGATCGTCTCATACTGCTGGATGTAGTTATACATGCCGGATGTAACGGGGCGCATGGCGTCGGGCAGCATATTCAGGCCATAGACCAGATCGCCCCATGCAAACATCAGCGAGAACACCGCCGCAACCACGACGCCCGGGAACGCGATGGGCAGCATGATCTTGGCAAACGCGCTCAGATGGCCGCAGCCGTCGATCTGCGCCGCCTCGTCCAGTTCGCGCGGGATGCTGACGAAATACGTGCGCAGAATGATGACGGAGAACGGGATGCCGATTGTCGAGTCCGCGATGATGACGCCCAGATAAGAATTGAGCAGGTTCATCGCCTTGAACTGCACGAACAGCGGAATCAGCAGCAGCGAGGACGGCATCATCTGCGTAATCAAAAACGCGATGATGATCGCCTTTCTGCCCTTGATGTTGAATCGGGCAAGGCCGTATGCCGCAGGAATCGCCAGCACGGTCGAAATCGCCATGGAGCTGAACGCGATGATACAGGAATTCTTGAATCCGTTCATCGTGTCGTAATACTTACCGGTAATCTGATCGACGTAGCTCTCGAAATGCAGCTCCGTCGGCCATAGCGGCGTGGGCACCTGGAAGATCTCCAGCTGGGTCTTGAGCGAGGTGACGACCATCCAATACAGCGGGAACAGGAACACGACGCCAATCAAAATGCCCAAGGCGGTCTGCCAGCATTTTGTGCGGAAATCGCGGGAGCGGAGATAACGCGCAAGGCGCTGCCTGCGGGTATACTGAAGTCTTTTTGCCGTCATCTCACATCACCTCGTCTTCCCGAATGGCACGGATGTAGAACATGCCCTCCACCAGCAGGATGAGGAACATGACTGCGCCGGCTGCCGCACCCATGGAGTACTCGTATTTTTCAAATGCAAGCTTGTAGGCGTAGATCGACACGAGCTGCGTCCTGTTGACCGGGCCGCCGCTGGTCATGACCTTGATCAGATCGAACACCTTGAACGTATAGACGAAGCCAAGCGTCAGCACGCTCATGATCGCCGGACGGATCATCGGGATGGTGATCGAGAAGAGCCTGCGCAGGCCCTTTGCGCCGTCGATATCGCAGCTCTCGTAGATATCCGCCGGGATCGTCGTCAGGCCCGTGAGCAGCAGGATCATGTTGAACGGGATGCCGATCCAGATATTGGCGATGATGACAGCGATCATGGCGTAATCCACAGAATAGAGCCACTCCACCGGCGCAAAGCCGAACGCACCCAGGAACTGATTGATAATGCCGCCGTTCATGCCGAACATGAACTTGAACAGCAGGCCGGAAACCGTCACCGGAATCAGCCAGGAGATCATGATGGATCCGCGGACGAAGCCGCCCAGCGGGAACTTCTCCTTGAACAGAAGCGCCATCAGGAAACCGATGATGAACTGGAAGAAGATCGAGCCGACGGTGAACACCAGCGTATTGCCGATGGCGCCCATCATCTGCTGATCCACATCGGTAAACAGGGCGATATAATTCTTAAAGCCCACGTAATTCTGCTGATCCGGGAAGTTGATATTGGTGATATCCACATCCTTGAAGCTCAGCACAATGTTATAGACGATCGGATAGGCGACAAACACAAGCAGGAACAAAAGCGCCGGCAGCACGAACAGATAGCCCACCAGCTGATGGCTGGCGGCGATCGTCTCGCGCACCCTGGGCAATGCAAAGAAGCCAACCAGCAGCAGCGCGACGCCGCCGATGAGCAGCAGATTCCGATATGCAATGCACACGGCAAACAGGCTGCCCGGCTCCACGCCCACGGCGAGAATCAGATCGCCATACGCCGCCCAATCCTGCATCGCGCCGTCCACGCTTTTGGTGGTGCGGTTCAGGCTCTTGACGGCCTTCTTTGCGTCGTCGAGCGCAGGATCGTCCGAGGCGTTCATTTCCGCCACGGCAGATTGCCATGCGGCATACGCCTCGTTCCATGCCTCTGCGCCGCCCGTTGCGGCGGTGATGGACTGCGCGCTCTGCTCAGCGGCAAGCATCAGGCTTTCGCCGCGCGCAGCCCATTGCTCGTCCTCCACCTTCCACTTATCATAGGAAGATCGAAGGCTTTTGACCATCTTCTCCACCTTCTGCGCAGCGCTTTGCTGCTCAGTCATGGCATTTTCCCATTCATTGATGGTCACATCATGCATGCCAAAGATGATGTTTGTACAGATTGCCGTACCGACGCCCAGCACGCCTGCAAGCATCAGAAGGATGGCAATCCATGTCAGCGCACGTTTCATGTGTGCATCCGCTCCTTATTCGAAGGATTTGAAGAAAGAAAAGAACGGCCGGGGAATTCTCCCCGGCCTGAAAGGGATCATTTACTTGCCCAGAACGGCGTCAACCTTGACCTGAGCATCAGCACAGGCCTGCTCGACCGGCTTGGTGCCGATGACGACTTCCTGATGCATCGTGTACAGAGCCTCGGAGATAGACGGCCAGGAGGCGTGCGGGCCGCGAGCAACGGCAGTGTTGAGCTGCTCGATGAAGGTCGCCTGCACCGGGTCAGCGGTCCAGTACTCATTATCAGCCGCATCGCTGCGGGACGGGAAGGCGCCGTACATCTTCTGCGCCTCGATCATGATTTCGGGCTGGTTATAGTAGTAGAGGAACTCAACAGCGCCGTCGACGTTATCGCCGGCGACAACAGCCAGGTTCTCGCCGCCCAGACCGGAAGCGGTGCCAGCGTCGCCAGCCGGGAGCAGAGCCACGCCGTAGTTGAGGTCAGGCGCGTTGGCTGCGATGCCCGGCAGCTGCCACGGACCGTTGAACTGCATCGCAATCGCGCCGGCCATAAACTGGTTGTTCACGTCGGACTGCGCCCAGGAAGTGATTTCCTTGGACAGGTAGCCCTTATCGATGAGCTTCTTGATGAAGGTCATCGCTTCGATGCCGTCCGCGCTGCCCGGGGTCTCATAGGTCGCGCCGGCCATGTACAGCCACGGCATGAACTGGAAGGTGCCTTCCTCGGTCGCAACGCCGGCGTAGCCCAGCGGAGTCGCGGTCACTTCTTCACAGGCGGCGAGCATCTCGGCAGCCTTCTCGATCTCCTCCCAGGTGCTGGGAACGAAGTCGATGCCGGCAGCCGCGAACATGTCCTTGTTGTAGAACAGGCACAGGCAGTTGGAGCAGAACGGCAGGCCGTAGTGCGCGCCGTCCAGCGTCGTGGAGTTCATCGGGCCCGGGAAGTACAGGTCGATGCCGTCAAAGTCTTCAAGATAGGAAGAGATGTCGGCCAGCAGGCCGGAAGCGGCGAACGCCGGCATATCCGGGTTATCCATGATGAGCAGGTCGGCCATTTCGCCGGTGGTCATGCCCAGCTGGAGCTGCGTCTTGTAGTTCGCAAACGGAACATACTCATGCGTCGCATAGTAGACATCCTGAGACTCATTGAAGCCGTCCATGATCCACTGGATCATTTCTCTCTGGGCGTCGGTCTCAAAATAGTCCCAGATCAGAACCTCGATGCGGTCTTCCGGCGCCTCGGCCATTGCGGTGACGGCAACGGTGAGGATCATCATGATTGCCATGATCAGCGCCAACAGTTTCTTCATGATCAAATCCACCTTTCTTTTTCTGCGCCAGCATGCGCTGACGCGATTCTTTTTTCAGAGGCGGCTTTTCCGCGCTTCGCCCCTTTGATTATCTTAAGAATAACAGGCACATTGTCGGAAGTCAATAGTTTTAGTTCAGTAAATTGCATCATTCGTCCGGTTAAATATTTAACCTCGCCCGTTGACAATCACATGCAGGACCATTATGATTGAATCAAGAACACCGCGTCAGGAGAACACCCTATGGCCACCATGAAAGACGTCGCCGAGCTGGCAGGCGTGTCCATCGCAACGGTCTCCCATGTCATCAACGGCACCAAGAAGCTCTCGGCTGAGACGACCGAGCGCGTGTTGCTGGCGATCGCCAGGGCTCAATACCGGCCCAACACCGCAGCCAGATCACTTCATTCCGGACAGTCCGGTACGATCGGCGTGCTGGTTGAGGACATCCGGGGGCTGCCCGTCGCCGAAATCGTCAGCGGCATCGCGGACACGCTCTCGCACAGCGGATACATGATGATCCTCTATGATCTGCATCTGCTCGAACAGCTCTACAACCAATACACGATGACCAACTCCTACCGCGAACGCATCAGCAACGGTACACAGCTGCTCCTCTCCTCCGGGATAGACGGCCTGATCTATGTCGGGATGCATGACAGATATCTCAAGGACCTCTTTGCGCCCATCAGCTGCCCGCTTGTCATCGCCTATTCCCTTGGCACGGCGCAGGACACCAGCGTGACCTATTCCAACTTCGACAGCGCCGCCCGGCTCACACGCCTTCTGATCGCAAAGGGACACCGGCGCATCGCTGTAATCTGCGGTCATCCGCAGTCCTACCCCGCGCGAAGGCGTCTGGAAGGATTCCGCTCGGCGATGTTCGAGGCCGGGCTTGACGTGCCTCAGGAATATATCCAGAGCGGCGTCTGGGAGGGCGAATGCGGCGCTGCCGCCGCGCGCAGCCTGCTTGCCCTGCCCAATCCGCCCAGCGCCATATTCGCCATGAACGATCTGATGGCAGCGGGATGCTATCGCGTGCTGCAGGAAGCAGGCCTCTCCATTCCCGGCGACATGGCCGTCGTCGGATTTGACAACCGGGAAATCGCCAGCTTTCTGCAGCCGCCGCTGACCACGGTCGCTCTGCCCAGCAAGGAGATCGGCGTGCGCGCGGCGATCCGCCTGCTGGACCAGATCCGAAATCCGGCGATCCCGCCCGCCAGAGACATCCTTCCCTGCTCAATCATCGAGCGCAGCTCCGTATAAATCCATCAAAAACACAGAATACACATAAAAAAGCATCGCCCTGCATGGAGGATGCTTCTTCATTTCTCTGTATTATTGCTGATTGACCTTTTTATACAGGCTCTTCCATTCCTGCTCGGAATACTGCTTTTCGATACGCGCCTCTTCCTGCTCAGCGTTCCAGAGCCAGCTGATGTGCATTTCTTTTCCCTGAGTGATCCGGCGAAGATTGGGCATATGCTTATAGAACACCACAGGAATCAGCAGCGCAAGCACGCACGCGCCGATGAGGTCCGCCGTGGCGATAACGTAAACGACAGGAAAGAGCACACTCAGCGACAGCGCCATCACACAGATATACCCCAGCATCAGCACAAGCAGGATTTCCGCGATCAGCAGCGCCAGAAAGACCTTCCAGTTGTGCGCGAGCATCACGCCGAGCATGCACGCAAGGCCCTTTCCGCCGGAAAAATGCATCCAAACCGGAAAAATATGGCCCAGGATACAGGCCGTACCAGCGAGCGCACCGGCAAAGGTCAGCATCGGGAACAGGCGAACCGCTGCCCTGTAGGCAGAAAACGCCTTGAACACGTCCAGAACCATACACACAACACCGGTAACTTTACCCATGATCATCGTGGCATTTGTCGCGCCCGCATTGCCGGAACCGTATTTGCGGATATCAAATCCATGCAGCTTGCCAAAGATATACGCCGGATTGATCATCCCCAGGAGGTATCCCATCGCCGCGCACAAAACCACATTCATGTTCATCACCTGTTTTCCTGTGTTTTCCAAGTATATCACAGACAGACTTCACATCTGTCCATAAGTACGCATCATTATACCATTCAAATCAAACAGAGACAATGCATAATTCCTGTTTTTATTCAAAACCTGAAAAGCTTCGAACCCTTTGCAATTACATTTTCTTGTCGTCCGCAGCTGGATTGTCAATAAGGCTCCCATCCTGTGCAAACCGCGATCCGTGGCAGGGACAATCCCAGGAATGCTCCGCAGGATTATATCGGAGCGCGCAGCCCATGTGCGGACATCTGGGTGCGGTCGGCATGAGCAGCCCCAGTGCAGACTCCGCCGCATTGACAAGCAGCTGCGGGCGCAGGCTGCTTCTGGCTGGAGAAAACACGGGCGCACAGGGATTCTCTTTCCCCATGATTAAGTCCGCGAGCAGCTGAGCGGCGACCATGGACGAGGTCATACCCCACTTGTTAAAGCCGGAAGCTACATATATGTTCGGCGTGTTTTTTGAATACTGCCCGATATAGGGCACGCCGTCCAGCGACATGCAGTCCTGCGTCGCCCAGCGCGCTGCAATCCGCGCATCGGGATAATGCGCCCGTGCAAAGCGCTCCAGCTCCGCCCAGCCGCCGCCCTTCTTTCCTGTGCGATGGCCGCCGCCGCCGAGCAGCAGCAAATCCCGATATGTACGAAAGGACATACCCTCTTCGCTTTCATCCACATACATAGCGTCCATCATGGGCGCATTTCTCAGCGCAAGCACATAGGACCGATGCTGATAGAGCCTCATGAAATATCCGCCATGCTTATTGAGCATCGGAAAGTGCGTGGCGACGATAGCCTTCTCAAACGAGATCACACCTTCGTTTGTGACCGCCTTTCCAGGCGCCAGTTCCAGAACCTTTGTGTGCTCGAAGATGCGCAGTCCCCTGCACAGGCTTGCGGCGAATCTGAGCGGATGAAACTGCGCCTGCCTGCCAAGGCGCAGCGCCCCGGCAGCAGAAAAAGGCAGCGACGGCGCACCAACGAAATCCGCATCAGCACCTAGGCTGCGCAGCGCATCAAGCTCTCTTTCGATCCTGTCCCGATCATGCAGCGCATAGATGACAAGATCCTCCTCACGATAATCGCAGTCCATCTCCCTGCACAGCCTGCGATACTCCTCTGCTGCGCGCAGATTGGCGCCAAGATACAGCAGCGCCTTTTCCTGTCCGAATCTTTGAATCAGAGCAGCATAGATCAATCCATGCTGGGCGGTGATCTTCGCCGTGGTGTTCTTCGTGATCCCGCTGCAGATCGTATCCGCCTCCGCCAGTATATAATCCACGCCTGCCTGCGCCAGATAATATGCGCACAAAAGCCCCGCAATCCCTCCGCCGATGATCAGCACAACGGTCTTCATGTCTTCCTTGACCGGATTAAACCGGGGCAGCTGCGCCGTCTTTGTCCATATCGAATCCATACTCTCACCCCGTAAGCAGCGTTCCAACCCGAGACAAAAATATACCGCCGGTGCTCTCATGCGCTTATACATGAAAGCCCCGGCGGCATACTTTCCGATCACGAGTGGAGCGTCGTCGTCACTCAGCGATCATAATTGCTGCGATAATTGTTCTGATTATTCTTCTGGTTGTTGTTCTGGTTCTGATTGTTCTGGTTGTTGTTCTGGTTCTGGTTGTTGTTCTGGTTGTTGTTCTGGTTCTGGTTGTTCTGCTGGTTCTGGTTATTGTTCTGATTGTTCTGCTTGCAGTCCATCATAGCACCTCCTCTCAGGTTGCGAGGATAGTTTGACCCATCGGCGGCAAACTATACGAACAACAAGGAGGATGAATCAAATTGCTGCTCATTCAGAACGGACTGCTGTTTACCATGGATTCCCAAAGGCCCTTGCAGGGCGATATGCTGATTCGGGACGGAAAGATCGAAAGGATCGCACCTTCCATCTCACCTGCGAAGGATATGGATGTTTTAGATGCAAATGGTCTGCATGTGCTGCCCGGCTTCATTGATGCGCACAGCCACATCGGCATCGCGCAGGAAAAGGAAACCATCCAGGGCGATATCACCAACGAGGGCACCAACCCCATCACCCCATGCATGCGCGCGATTGACGCCATCAATCCCATGGACAGCGCATTTCACAATGCGCTCGCTGCCGGCATCACCGGTGTGATGGTCGGCCCAGGCAGCGCCAACCCGATCGGCGGCCAATTTGCGTTCATCAAAACACACGGACGGCGAATCGACGACATGATTGTCCTCGCACCGTCAGCCATCAAGATCGCCTTCGGCGAAAACCCCATGACCAACTACGGCACGAACGGAAACATGCCCTCTACCCGGATGGCCATTGCCTCTCTGATCCGTGAGGAGCTGTTTAAGGCGCAGCAATATTTTGCCAATCAGAGCAGCAATCAGCAGAAGGATTTCTCTCTGGAATGCTACCGCAACCTCTTCGAAGGAAGAATCCCGCTCAAGGCGCACGTCCACCGCGCCGACGATATTCTCACAGCGATCCGCATCGCCAAGGAATTCAACCTCGGACTCACGCTGGATCACTGCACAGAAGGCCATCTGATCGCAGAGGAAATTGCCCGGAGCGGCTATCCGGCAATCATCGGCCCGACGCTCGCCTCCCGCACGAAGGACGAGGTGAGCCAGTCCGACTTCAAAACCCCGGGCATCCTGCAGCGCGCAGGCGTCACCGTCGCGCTCACGACGGACCATCCGGTATCCCGGATTCAGCATCTGCCTCTGTGCGCCGGACTCGCGGCCAGAGAGGGATGGGATGAATATCGTGCGCTGCGCGCCATCACCATCGACGCCGCGCGCATCTGTCGGGTGGATCACCGCCTGGGCAGCCTCACGCCCGGCAAGGACGCGGATTTCGTGCTCTGGGACGGCAACCCGCTGGAGATCCGCGCCCGCGTGAAGGCTTCGTTTATTGGCGGCAGGCAGGTATGGCCGGATTGAGCAGTCAGCACCGAAGCTTTGCAGAATGATTCTGATAAAAAAACCGTCTGTTCCCAGTCGTGACTGCGGGAAACAGACGGTTTATTTTTCAGATATAGATAATCAGAATGCCCAGCAGCATGCCGACGATCACGGCAAAAGCAGGCTGCTTGCTGTGATACATGAGAATCGCCTGCGGAAGGATCTCTCCAAAGACCACGTAGAGCATCGCGCCGCTGGCAAAGCCCAGGCTCAGCGCCAGACCAAGCGGGCCGATTTCGCCAAGCAGGAAGCCCAGCAGCGCACCGATCACCGTCGGCAAACCCGACAGCGCCGTCAGCAGAACGGCTTTCGGCTTGCTCATGCCGCCGCTGATCAGCGGGACGGAAACCGCCATTCCCTCCGGAATATTATGCAGGCCAATCAGAACCGCCAGGATAAGCGCCGCGCTGCCCATCACGCCATTGTTGCTGGCATAGGACGCGCCGATGGTCATGCCCTCCGGCACATTGTGCAGCGCAATCGCGCAGGCCATGACAATGCCGGCAAGGAACAGCGCAAAAGCGCTGTCATTGCGCGCCTGATGCTGCTCGTAATGATTGCTGTGGATCAACTCGTCCAGGTCATCCGCCGTTTTGGGATGATTTTCGTCGATATGCGGCACCTCGGGATTTGTCTTTTTGTCAATCAGGTAATTGAGCAGGAAGATGATCGCCACGCCCAGTGCGATTGAAGCGATCACCGTCAGCACGCCGACATCCGTCGCAATCGCCTCAACGGCCAGATCAAAGCAGACAACGCTGAGCATGACGCCGCCAGCAAAACTCAGCAGCAGGCTGACCGTCCGGTTGGAATCCTTTTGCAGCATGGCGCCGATCAGGCCGCCCAGGCCCGTACCGCCGATGCCTGCAATTGCAGTAGTAAGAAGCAACGTCTCAATGACGCCCATCGTGTATCCTCCATTCATTTGTATGCAGTGCAAAATATGCCGTTTGGCACACTATTCTTTTCAACTCAGAATCATATCACACAATGGAGCAAAACACAACTTCCATTGCCACAATGACAGAAAGATTCCTGTCGGAAAACGAAATAGAACCGGCATCCGAAGATACCGGTTTGAATTTCGTATACTTTTTCACTCTTTGATGATCAGCCACTGCGCGCAGTCCACATGAACGCACGGCAGCGTCAGCGTCTCGCCCTCTCCCGTGGTCATCTCGTCCCAGCCGCAGACCTCGCCATAAAACGTCAAGCGCATGCCCTCGTAGATCTGATCCTCCATATAGCCATATGTCTCAAGCATATACGTCTGGCGTTTACCGCTGCCATCCTTGGTGGACGCGCGGATCTTCA
>SVGO01000075.1 GCA_015056305.1 Clostridiales bacterium
CAGCGGCGGGTCTGGTGGCCAAAGTGGACACCGGCCTCGAGCAGCTGCTTCATAGAGATAACTGCCATGGGGATATTCCTCCTTTTTATTAAACCCTCCCTGCATCCTCATTGCATGCGGACCGGAAGAATATCCCTCCGGCAGGCGCACGAAACAGACGCAGGTGCGTTTTCCGTAAAATGATATCACGTTGGAGCATAAAATGCAAGAGAAAAAGTATGAATTTCCTGCTTATTTTGTTAATAAATGCGCCGCAGAAAGACACGTATCCTTCTGCGGCGCACGCATGATCTAAAAACGTTTGTGAGAGAAGCCTGTAAGCCGAGTTCTGTAATCGGCGGTCATCTATCTAGACCCAACGTTACCGGTGGGTTCAAGCGAAATCCTGAGAGCTCGACGGGCCGTCTCAAACGCTCTTTCGTTTCTTGCTGCGGATGGGGTTTACATCGCGGACAAGTCGCCAGGCCGCGGGTGAGCTCTTACCTCACCTTTCCACCCTTACACGCGCAAAGCGCATGCGGTATCTCTCTGTTGCACTTTCCCTGGGGTCGCCCCCGCCGGGCGTTACCCGGCACCCTGCCCTATGCAGCTCGGACTTTCCTCACACCTTTCGGCGCGCGGCCGCCCGGCAGCCTCACAAACGCAGGAATTATAGCATGTTTTCATGCTTTTGTCAACGATGGCCAAGCGCGATCAGGTCCATCAGTTCTCCGTCAATCACGCTTTCGTCCGGCAGATGGATATGCGCCGTAAAGCGCGATTTGGAGACCGGCACGAGCATCGCAATGCGCGGATGTACCATCGCCTCTTTCAGACTGATACTCAGCCACAGGCCGGAAAGGCTCTTTCTCGGAGGAAAAGAAACATAGGCAAACGGCTTTGGATCGTCAAAAGCAATGCATGTCTTCATCACGCGCATTGATGCGCTTGGATAAACGTCTGCAATGCGCAGGCGAAGCGTCTCAAAGATCGCCCACATTTCTGGCTTTCCACGAAAGAATGCATCAATTTGAGCGATTGCGTCCATCAAAATCCTCCTGCATGATCATCGTCGGGATACGTCAGGGCTGCCGCCCTGAAACCCGCCTGGGGACGCAGTCCCCAGACCCCTTCTCCGCTTCGCGGCAGATTCAAGCCGCTTTGTAGGGGCGGATATTATCCGCCCGCGGAAAACAAAAGAAAAGCAGGCCAAAGCCTGCTTATGATTCAAATCACTTGACCAGAATGATGCGGCCGCAGTTCTCGCACTCCACATACGGCAGACCGCTGCGCACCTTGTCCTTATCGGCAGCGGAGAGCTGCATATTGCAGCCGCCGCAGCGATCGTCGTGCAGGCGCGTGATCGGCATCGCCGCATGGCGCTTGATCGCCTTGTATTTTTCAAGCAGCGCAGGATCAATACCCTCCGCTTCCTTGGCAACCTTGGCCTTAAGCGCCTCCAGCTTGCCGGACGCCGCCTTGTATTCCTCGTCATAGATGACCTTGATGCGGTCAAACTCGGCACGGGCCTTGGCCGCGCGCACGCGCACCTCGCGCTGCTGGCGATCGCGCGCCTCGCTGTCCTTGCGCATCTTGGCCAGCTCTGCCTCATAGCGGGAGATGGTGGCAAGCAGCTTCTGGATGGACGCGATCTGCTTCTTCGCCTCCTCGAGATCCTGCGGGCGGTTCGCCTCGAAGTTCGCTGTCGCCTCGGCCACGGAGCCGTTCAGGCGGGTGATCTCGTCGGCCAGCGCCTCCATGCGGTCGCTCATGATCTCCACGTCCGTCTCAATCTTCTTGAGGACGTTCTGCTGTTCCAGCAGGAAATCGCGATGCTTGAGCAGCTCCTTGCGGTTGCTGTTATTGCGCATCTCGCGCTCATACTGATCCAGCTCCATATCGACCTGCTGGTACTGCCACAAAAGTTCGTACTGCTGCAAAATAAGGCCCTCCTTATCATCAACGCCCAAAGGGATTTCCCTTGGAGCAAAAAACCGTTACATTATATTTTAACGCATCGCAGGCATTTTGTAAAGCGTTCGCCATCACTTCGCAGGCAGGATTTTCCGTTTCGAAGTGGCCCGCCTCGATGACGCACACGCCCGCCGCCATTGCTTCCAGCGCGATGTGGTGCTTGATTTCGCCAGTGATGAAGCAATCCGCGCCCAGCGCTTTCGCCTCAAAGAAGAATCCGCCGCCTGCGCCGGAACAGCAGCCCAGTTTGGTCACGACTGTATCCGGTGCGCCGTATGCGCGCACCGCGGCATGCAGCTTCTTCTTTGCGCGCTCACACAGCTGGTCAAAGGTTACGCCTTCTTCCAGCGTGCCCACGCGCAGGCAGCCCTCGCCCTTCACATCCTTTGCGCCCATGAGCGCCATGAGCGTGTCGTTCACGCCGCCGCCCGCACTGTCAAAATTCGTATGCGCCGCGATATGCGCGATGCCGTTTTCCGCAAGCGCGAGCATCAGCCGTCCCTCACGGTCGCTATCCGTCAGGCGCCTGCGCGCATCCATCATGATCGGATGATGCGTCACAATCGCCTGCGCGCCCAGCGCCTTAGCCTCCGCAATCACACTGTCCGTCAGATCCAGCGCCGTGAGCACGCGCGTGACGGCATTGCCCGCGCGGCCCAGAAGCAGACCGACATTGTCCCACTCCTCCGCCAGTTCATACGGCGCAATCTCTCCGACCAGACGCTCAAGCTCCCTCACTGTGCAGGTATTCATGCTCATCGCCTCCGAAATCCATGTCATTTCCCGGCTGTTTTTCTCCATACGCTCCTTCGCCTTTTCGGACGCAAGGCCCGCCACCGTCTCCATCTCGCGCACACGTACGCTGCGCTGCCAGGCAAAGTAGCCGTACTGACCCTCGCTGCCAATGCCCTGCACCGCCGTGCCCAGAAGCGCTTCCCGCTCGCCGATCGCCCTCGCTTTGCCCGCGCGGGCGAGCATCGTCACATAACGCCTGCCTGCGGCATGGGAAAACGCCTCTTTCTCAATGACAAAGCCATGATCAGCCAGCTGCGTGCGCAGCATCGGCAGATCCACGTTGGCCTGCATGATCAGCGCTGCCTCACCGATCTTCTCTCGGCCCTCGCGGATGATTTTGAGAATCGTCTCCGCGCCCATGCCCGCCATCACGATGACGTCCACCGGCCGGTCGATCCCAGCAAGCCCATCCGCTACAACCGTCTGTGCGCGCCTGCCGAATCCCTTTTGCGCAAAGAGCCGCTTCGCCTTTTCCAGAGAAGGCGCACTCACGTCGCTGGCGATCATGGAAAGATTCTCACAGCGCTCAAGCAGATGCGCTGTCAGCTGACCGTGATCGCAGCCGATGTCCGCCGCGCAAGGCGCTGCCTTGCCCTGCACGCTCTCCAGCACAAGCTGCGCAATCGCGCCCAGACGCTCGTCAAGCTGAACCATGGCTTTCCTCCTTACAGAAAAACGAGGGACGAAAGTCCCTCGGTGAAGTACGGGAATTACGTTGGGGATTCCATCCCCAAACCCCAGGCAAGGGATTTCATCCCTTGACCCTTCTTCGCTGCGCTATTGCGCAGCGGTGGGTTTATGCAAGTGTTGCTTAAAACAAGCGCGAAGCGCAATAGGGAGTCTGAGGGAGAATATCCCTCAGGCGGGGTTTAGGGCGGCAGCCCCAACGTCTCCTTACTCCAGATAATCCTTGAGCTTCTTGCTGCGGCTCGGATGACGCAGCTTGCGCAGCGCCTTCGCCTCGATCTGACGGATGCGCTCGCGGGTGACGTTGAACTCCTGGCCGACCTCCTCGAGCGTGCGCTGGCGGCCGTCTTCCAGACCAAAGCGCAGGGAGAGCACCTTCTTTTCGCGCGGGGTCAGCGTATCGAGCACGCCCATGAGCTGCTCTTTCATCAGCGTGAAGGAAGCGGCCTCTGCGGGCGGCGGCGCGTCGTCGTCCTGAATGAAGTCGCCAAGGTGGGAATCCTCCTCCTCGCCGATCGGCGTCTCCAGGGAGACCGGCTCCTGCGCGATCTTGATGATCTCGCGGACTTTCTCCACGGTGATGCCCATCGCCTCGGCAATCTCCTCCGGCTGCGGCTCGCGGCCCTTCTCCTGCAGGAGCTGGCGGCTGACGCGGATGAGCTTGTTGATCGTCTCGACCATATGCACCGGGATGCGGATCGTGCGCGCCTGATCGGCAATCGCACGGGTGATCGCCTGACGAATCCACCAGGTGGCATAGGTGGAGAACTTGAAGCCCTTGGTATAGTCGAACTTCTCGACCGCCTTGATCAGGCCCAGATTGCCCTCCTGAATCAGATCCAGGAACAGCATGCCACGGCCGACGTAGCGCTTGGCGATAGAAACAACCAGACGCAGGTTTGCCTCTGCGAGCTTCTTCTTGGCGCTTTCTGCATCCGGACCGCCTTCAAGCATCTTCTTGGCGATGTCGATTTCCTCTTCCGCCGTGAGCAGCGGCACCTTGCCGATCTCCTTGAGGTACATGCGCACCGGATCATCGATACTGATGCCCTCGGGCACAGACAGATCCATCTCCGGCTCCGCAGCCTCCGCCGCAGCGGCGGCAGCCTCGTCCTCCGAGCTGCTCACCACGCTGATGCCCTCAGCCTCCAGGGTTTCGAAGACAGCGTCAATCGCGTCGGCGTCGATATCCAGCTCGCTGAGCTTATTCATTACTTCCTGATAAGAGATCGTCTTCTTCTCGTTGCGCGCGAAATCGACAATTTCCTTTACCTTCTGCTGTGCCTGTTCACGTGTCAGTGCCATAAGAAGTCATTCCTTTCTTCCGGCCGTCTGCCTTTCCTTCGTCAGTTCCTGTATTCTTAAAAGCGTTTTGCGCTTCTCTTCGCCGGACTGAACGGCCATTTCCTTTTGAAGCGCCGCGATTTTTCCTTCAATACGCTTTTTGTGCAGCACACGCAGGCAATCTCCCGCCATGCGCAGCTGTCCGTCCGCGCCTGCGCCGCTGTCGCGCTGCAGCACACTTGCAGCCCGCGCGCGCGCGTTCTCATCCGATATATTTTCCAGAATCGCGCCGGGCGTCATGCCGGAAATCAGCTTTTCGGCAAGCTGCCTGCGTTCGGGAGAGATAAAGTCCTCCGCTTTCACCGTACCCGGCTCGATCCGCCGCTCCGCCAGCAGCAAAAGCAGCTGCTTTTCCGCGGCGGCAGTTTCCGTATCGACGCCGTCCTGGTTTTCCTCCAGCGGACGCGCCACATAGCTGTATGCCGGGCGCTTTTCCTTTTCAATGAGTTCCGAACGGCCGATCTGCGCAAGGAGCACCTCGCGCGAGAAGCCCGTAGCCAGCATCAGTGAGCGCACATGATTCTCCAGTTCAACCGGCTCTTTGACCTTAGCAAGATGCTTGGCGCAGGCCATCGCGTATTCCGTGCGTCCCTCCTGCGTGGACAGGTCGTGTCCCTGCATTTCCTGCTTCATGCGGTAAGTTGCAGCATCCATCGGGGTCAGGCTGTCCAGACCCTCAAGACCATATTCCCGGATATACTCATCCGGGTCCATGCCGCCCGGAAAATCCAGCACGCGCGAACGGATACTCTCCTGCTCAAAGATCTCCAGCGCGCGCAGAATCGCCTTCTGGCCCGCCGCGTCGCCGTCGTAGGAGACCCATATTTCCGGCGCATAGCGCTTGAGCAGCCTTGCCTGCTCGACGGTCAGCGCCGTGCCCAGCGTCGCACAGACGCCCGGCAGACCCGCCTGCGTCAGCGCGATCACATCCATATAGCCTTCGACCAGGATCACGCGCTTGAGCCCACGCTGCTTCTTGAGCAGATTGGCCGCAAACACGCCCAGCCGCTTATTGAACACCGGCGTATCGCCCGTATTGAGGTATTTCGGCTTGATATCGCCCAACGCGCGCCCGCCGAAGCCAAGCACGCGGCCCTGCGCGTCGATGATCGGGAAGATGGCGCGCTGGCGGAACATATCGTACACGCGGCCGTCCCGGCGGACGGAAATGCCGGCAGAAACCAGCTCGTCATCGGTAAATCCGAGTTCGCGCATAGCCCTGGTCGCGCCGTCGCTTCTCATCGGCGTGGAGCCCAGACCAAACATACGGATTGTCTGGTCGTCCAGCCCGCGGTTATACAGATAGGCGAGCACCTGCGCGTTCTCCTGCTTCCACAGCTGGCTGTGGAAAAAGCGCGCGCACTGCTTATTCGCCTCGTAGATTCGCTCTTTCTGGGATTTGGTTGCGGCGTCCTCTCGGCCGCCCACCATCTCCGGGATCTCCATATGCGCCTGTTCGGCCAGTACTTTGACCGCATCCTTGAACTCCAGATGCTCCATCTCCATCACGAAGTTGATGGCGCTGCCGCCGGCATGACAGCCGAAGCAGTAGTACATCTGGCGCTGGGGATTGACGGAAAAAGAGGCCGTCTTCTCGCCATGGAAGGGACACAAGCCCCAGTACCGTCCGCCCTTGGGGGTCAGATGCACATACCGGGAAACCACCTGCACGATGTCGGATCGTTCGCGAAGCTCATCAAGCCACGCCTGGGGAAACCTCAACGCCGATCACCGTCCTCTCCTTTCGCCATGGCCGAAAAGGCCCAAATGCCGTCCTATCTTTTTCGCCGCCATTTCGGACATTCCTGCAAGCGGCATGCATTTTTTCGGGAAAAAGTCTTCCTTTTCCCCTATTTTCATGCAATTTAGAAACTGCGCGCAGATTCGCGCAGCGGGCGCCAAAGCTGTTGATCATTCAACGCCATTCGGAATCAGAGGCGGAATTGGCCGCTTTCAGCCAATTCCGTCGAAAAACGGCGGGACAAACAGCTTCTGGTACGTCTTGATCGCGTATGCGTCGGTCATGCAGGCGACATAATCGCATACGCCGCGCTGCGTGCCCTCGCGATAGACGATCTCCATGTATTCGTTGGGCATCTGCCAGGGATGCTCCATATAATATCCCACCAGCTCGTTCACGATATGATGCGTCTTGCGGCATTCGTCGTTCGCCCAGTCGCGCGAATAGACGCGTTCAAACATAAACTCGCGCAGCTCGATGAGCGCTTCCCAGATTTCCGGCTCCATGCCCACTTCGTTTTTATCCATGCTCTGGCGCACGACGCTGGCGATCATATTGCCCACGCGATCGCCATGCGTGAGGCCCACGCGCCTGATCGCGTGTTTGGGCAAATTCTCCGGGCTGATCACGCCCGCGCGTACGGCGTCGTCGATATCATGATTGATATAGGCGATGCGGTCCGCCAAATGCACGCAGCAGCCCTCCAGCGTCTGGGGACGCACCTTGCCGGAGTGATGCTCGATGCCGTCGCGCACCTCCCAGGTGAGGTTGAGTCCCTCTCCGCCGTTTTCCAGCACTTCCACCACCCGCCGGCTCTGCTCCCTGTGCTCAAAGCCGCCGTCGACGATCTTATCCAGCGCGGCCTCGCCCGCATGGCCGAAGGGCGTATGGCCCAGATCATGGCCCATGGCGATCGCCTCCGCCAGATCCTCGTTCAGGCGCAGCGCCCGGGCAAGCGTCCTGGCGACCTGCGTAACCTCCAAGGTATGCGTGAGCCGGGTGCGGTAATGATCGCCCTGCGGAGACAAGAAGACCTGTGTTTTGCCCTTCAATCTTCTGAAAGACTTGCAGTGCAGGATGCGGTCACGGTCGCGCTGGTATTCCGTACGCATATCGTCCGTGGAAACAGGCTTCTCGCGTCCCCTGCTCTCGCCGGACAGCGAGGCAAACGGGCTGAGCGTATCGCGCTCGCGCTGCTCAAGCATCTCCTTGATGGTCATGCGCGCCGCCTCCTTTTATCATGATCATCCCAAGCCATAGATACATACAACGTATTTTATTCGACACCGATGGACAAAAACCTATCGCCCAAGAAAAAAATTCCCGCTTTCAGCATTGGCCGAAATCGGGAAAAATACATTATATTCCTGCGTAATGATGGAAAAGCAGCAGATCGCCGGACGCAACCTCGACGCCGGCCTCGTCCTGATCCACCACATTGGAAACGCCCAGCGGATAATCGCTGGTGAGATCGTGATTTTCAAGCGGATAATGAAATCCCCTGAGCGTCACGCCCGCTGCGCAGCCCAGCGGCAGCAGCGACACCGTATCGCCCTTCGCGCCATGTAGCAGCGCATAGCCGTCCACGCGGGCAATGCGCACAGACTCACTGAGCACCTGCGCCTTCACGCCCCTTCGGTTCGCACGCACAAGCAGCATCAGATTGGCCAGCGCATGATCCATCCGTCCGCCCAGCGCGCCCAGCAGCGTGATCTGCTCTGCGCCGCGCGCGATCGCCACATCCAGCGCATGCACGCCGTCGGTGTCGTCCTTCTCGCAGGGCAGGCGCTCAATCTGCGTATCCGCCTGCATGCGTGCAAGCAACGCTTCGCTCACGGAATCCATGTCGCCCAGCAGCAGGTCCGGCTTCACAGTCGTATCTGCAAACGCCTCCATGCCCCGGTCCGCCGCGATGATCAGATCCGCCTGGCGCGCGCAGCTTTCCAGCAGCACCCTGCCCGGCGCGTCGCCGCCCAGCACAATCAAAACGTTCATTTCCCCGCCTCCGGACCACATATGCCGCGCACGACTGCCTGCGGATCCTCGGCTGCAAAGATGCCCGTGCCCATGACCAGCACGTCCGCGCCGGCCTCGACCACACGATGCGCATTGTCCATCTTGACGCCGCCGTCCACCTCGATCAGGATATCCCGTCCGGCCTTTTGGATCATATCGCGAATCACGGATATCTTGCCCAGGCAGTATTCGCGCAGCTTCTGCCCGCCAAAGCCCGGCTCCACCGTCATCACCAGCACCATATCAATATACGGCAGCAGATGACGGATTCGCTCCGGCGGCGTATGCGGATTGAGGCTGATGCCCGCCTTCAGGCCGTTGGCACGGATTTTCTTGATCACGGTCAGCGGATCATCCTCCGCCTCCACGTGCACGGTGATCGAGTCCGCGCCCGCCCTGGTGTAGGTATCGATGTAATCCATGGGATTGGTGAACATCAGATGCACATCCAGGAACAGGTTGGTCTTTTTGCGGATTGCGCGCACAAAGTCCGGACCAAAGCTGATATTGGGCGTAAAATGACCGTCCATGTTGTCCAGATGCAGCCACTTAAGCCCCAGTCTTTCCACCAGTTCGATCTCTTCGCCCAGCCGCATCAGATCCGCGCCCAGCACGGAAGGAGCAATGATCGTCATACGTAACGTCCTTTCCAGTTCTCTTTCACCTCAGCAAGAAGCTCACGATATCTCGCCCAGCGCACAGCGCTGAGTTTTCCTGCATCCACGGCCGCATGCACGGCGCAGCCCGGTTCCCTGTCATGCAGACAGGGCTGGAACCGGCAGTCGCCCGCCAGCGCATTATACTCCGGATACATCTGTGCAAAATCCTGCGGCTCCACGCCGTCCTCGATTTCCAGCAGGCTGAAGCCCGGGGTATCCAGAACCAGCATGCCGTCCACCGCCATCATCTCCGAACGGCGGGTCGTATGCCTGCCGCGCTCGGTTTTGCGGCTCAGGCCGCCGGTCTCCAGTTCTAGACCGAAGATAGCGTTGAGCAGCGAGCTCTTGCCCACGGCGCTCTGGCCGGCCAGACAGGTCACCTTGCCGCGCATCGCCTCGCGAAGGCTGTCGACGCCCTCGCCGGTCAGCGCGCTGGCTGCAAACACGCGCAGCTGCGTGCCGGCGTATTCCTCGCGGATAGACTGGACCAGTTCATCGCCCAGGTCGATCTTATTGACGCAGATGGCCGGGGTCATATTTCCCTTCGCCGCGCGCAGGATCAGCTTATCGATGAGCAGCATATCCGGATGCGGCACGCTGGCGACAACCAGCATGAGCATATCGCAGTTGGCCACGCTCGGGCGCAGCATCACGCTCTTGCGCGGCAGGATTTCCTCGAGCCAGCCGTTATCCTCGCCCTCGCCGGGCGTGAAGCGCACGCGATCGCCGACCATGGGCGTGAGCTTCTGATGGCGCAGCTTCTTCTGCGCGCGCAGCGTGTATTCCTGTCCGTCTTCGTCGCAGAGCACGGTGTAAAAGCTGCCGATGCCCCGCATAATGCTTCCTGTCATGAAATCCCTTTCGTGGGGCTTTTGTGGGGCTCTGCCCCACACCCCGGCGGGCCGTGCCCGCACCCACCTCCGAAAAACTCGGTGTCTTTAAGCCGCTGTGTGCTCGCAGCAAGATACTTCTTCAATATTATTATTGCAGAATGGCAGTGGCTTCGCTCTTGAAGCCGCCGTCCAGATAGACACGCCATGTCTTCACGCCGCTCTGCTCGCTGCGCAGCAGCACATCCAGCGTCGTTTCGCCCGGCTCGGTATGCACGGCGGAATACATATCGCTTTCCTTGCCGTCCTCGCCCACCAGCGTCACGCGGATGCTGACGCCCTCGCGCGGCACCTGTACATTGACCTTGACCGAGGCGGTAAACCTGCGCTTATCGTAATAGCCCACGCTCATCTCCACCACGCTGCCGGGCAGCACCTGAGCAAAGCGCTCGGGCAGCTGAGAGAGCACCACGCCGTCCATTCTGGCGTCTTCCACATTCTCATAGGTGATCATGCCGCAGGTCAGACCGAGCGACTGGATGCGGGAGAGCGCTTCCTCCTCGCGCTGACCCGTCAGCTCCGGCACGACCACGCCGCCGCCGGACACAGTCAGATTGACCACAGAGCCGATCCGGGCGCTCATGCCGGTCTCAGGCTGCTGGGCGATCACCGTGCCTGCCAGCTGATCGCTGGGCACAACCGTGATTTCACCCACGGCAAAGCCCTGTGCGATCACGGCAGCCGCAGCTTCATCCTGCGAAAGGCCGGTAAAGCGCTGCACGGTGAGCATATCGCTGCCCAGAGACACGGTGACATAGACCGTTTCGCCCCGGCTGACGCGATCGCCTGCATTGGGAATCTGGCCGCTGACATAGCCTTCCATGATCTCAGAATAGGCGTAATCCACCAGCGGCACGAGATTGGCGCCGGTGACCAGACGCTCCGCCGTCGCCGCATCCACGCCGGCGAGATCCGGCATGCGCGTGAGCACGAACATCGATCGATAGACGCTCACGCCGGCAAAGACAAGCATCAGCACAATCAGGGCGACAACGGCGATCAGCACGCCCCTGAGGGTCATCTGATTCTTTCTATTCGAGCGGATTTCTGCAATCCTGCGCGCCGGTTTTTCCGTGATCAGCTTCTGCTCCATGAACTCGCCGTCCGGATGGCGCAGCGCGCGCCTGAGATCGCGGATCATGGCGTCCGCGCTCTGATAGCGATCTTTTGCCTCTTTTTGAAGCGCACGCGCCACAATCAGTTCCACCGCCCGGCAGACGCTGGCCTCCTGCGTGATGGGCCTGGGCGTTTCCATCAGATGCTTCATCGCCACGGAAACCGCCGTCTCACCCTCAAAAGGCACATGGCCGGTAAGCATTTCATAGAGGATGATGCCCACGGAGTACAGGTCGCTGGCGCTGGTTGCGCGCATGCCCTTGGCCTGCTCGGGCGAGAAATAATGCACCGAACCCATAACATTGCCATCGGAGGTGAGCGTCTTGGTATCGGCCATGCCGGCGATGCCAAAGTCGCTGATCTTCACCTGACCGCTTCTGGTGATCATGATATTCTGGGATTTGACGTCCCTGTGAACGATGCCGCGCTGATGCGCATGGGCAAGAGCCGCGAGGATGCTCAGCGCGCAGTGCACCGCTTCCTCCTGCTCCATTTTGCCGTTTTCCACGATGAGGTCCTTGAGCGTCTGCCCGTCGACATATTCCAGGGCAATATAGGAGACGCCGCTGACAAATCCCGAGTCGATCGAGTTGACGACATTGGGATGATTCAGCTTTTTGTTAACCTCCATTTCGCGCTTAAAGCGCTCCTTGTACTCCGGATCTTCCTCGTATTCCTCGCGCAGGACCTTGAGCGCCACCGTCTGATGGGTTTTCAGATCAAAAGCGCGATAGACGATCGCCATGCCGCCGCGTCCGATGATGTCCTCCACGCGGAACCTGCGGCTGATGATTTTGCCAATCAGTCTCGATTCCACGGTCAAACCTCCTCGCTGCGGCACAGGATCAGCGTCACATTATCGCGACCGCCGGCATCAAGCGCCTTCTCAAGCAGGGTATCCGCCATCTGATCCAAGCTGCCGCCGCCGCAAAGCACGCGCGCCATCTCTTCATCGGAGACCATGCCGCTCAGGCCATCCGTGCAAAGCAGCCACAGATCGCCTTTTTCCATATCCGCCGCCAGCAGATCGGGCGCATTTTCGCCCGGAGTGCCCAACGCACGGGTGATGATATTGCGGCGGGGATGCGTGCGCGCCTCTTCACGGGAGATGATGCCTGCGCGCACAAGCTCCTCAACCAGAGAGTGATCCTGCGTGATCTGCTCCAGCCTGCCCCCGCGCAGGCGATAGATGCGGCTGTCGCCCACATGCGCGATGTACATATAATGTCCGCCGCGCCACATGGCGCAGATCGTCGTACCCATACCCGAACAGCTCTTATTTTCCCGGGCGCGCGCACAGATGGCCTCGTGCGCGGCGCAGACCGTCTCGCGCAGCACGGAAATGCTGGCGATATCATGAGTCTTCGCCATGCGCTTTACGGCGTCAATCGCCATCGCGCTGGCCACCTCGCCAGCAAGATGGCCGCCCATGCCGTCCGCGACGACATAAATGCCCAGCTTTTCATCCAGCCAGGCGGCGTCCTCGTTCTGCCTGCGCACCTTGCCGACGTCCGTTCTCAGCGTTGCAGTCACATTCATACTCCTTTGCGTTGGGCTGATGCCCCTGCTCGGGGACGCTGTCCCCGAACCCCTGGCAGGGACATTGTCCCTGCACCCTTCTTCGCTTCGCGGCTGCTTAAAGCCGCTTACATGCCTCCTCTGAAAGGGGAGGTGCCTCCGCAGGAGGCGGAGGAGTTTTCGGGGCTCTGCGTCCCCTCATTGTCCTGTGCTTCAGCCACGATCCTTGAGATAGCGGCGGCGCAGCTGGCCGCACGCCCCCTCGATATCGTCGCCCATCTCGCGCCTTCTGGTGACGGAGATATTCTTCTGCTCCAGCGCTTTTTTGAATACGTCTACCTCGCGCTCATTGACGCCGGTGAGCCCGCGTTCGGGCACGGCATTGAGCGGAATGAGATTCACATGGCACTGCATGCCGCGCAGCTTTCCAGCCAGCTCGGCCGCCTGTTCGGGCGATGCGTTCACGCCGTGCACCAGCGCGTATTCAAAGATCACGCGGCGGCCGGTCTTTTCGATATAATACCGGCAGGCAGCGAGCACCTCGTCCATGGAATACTTATTGGCGATCGGCATGGTCTGGCGGCGGATATCGTCATTGGGCGCATGCAGCGAGAGCGACAGCGTCACCGGGAGATCCTCCTCGGCGAAGCGGCGCATCTGCGGGACCAGGCCGCAGGTGGACAGCGATACGCTTCGCATGCCGATGCAAAGGCCGCCTTCCATGCGCAGAATCCGCAGGAATTTCACGACATTATCGTAGTTGTCAAACGGCTCGCCGCTGCCCATGAGCACGATATTGCCGACCTTCTGCTCCTCGCCCTGGGCTTTCAGAATCCCGTTGGCGCAGACGATCTGGCCGAGCATCTCCGCCGCGGTCAGGCTGCGCGCGCAGCCATCGAGCGTGGACGCGCAGAACTTGCAGCCCATGCGGCAGCCCACCTGCGTGGACAGGCACAGCGTATTGCCGTACTTATAGCGCATGAGCACGCCCTCGATGACGTGATCGTCCGGCAGACGATACAGCAG
>SVGO01000076.1 GCA_015056305.1 Clostridiales bacterium
CTCGTCGCCAACGATCGCAAAGCTCTCCTTGATGACGTTGACCGGATCGCTCAGCTCAGCAGCGCTGGCAGTGCTGGGGGTATACGGAGTCGGCGTCGGAGTAGGCGTCGGCGTCGGCGTTGGCGTTGGTGTCGGCGTCGGCGTCGGCGTAGGCGTGGGCGTCGGCGTCGGCGTCGGCGTCGGAGACGGCGTCGGCGTAGGAGTGGGCGTCGGCGTAGGGGTAGGCGTTGGCGTCGGAGTAGGCGTCGGGGTCGGCGTCGGCGTCGGAGACGGCGTCGGCGTCGGAGTAGGCGTCGGCGTGGGCGTCGGCGTGGGTACCGGCGTCGGCGTAGCCGTCGCTACAGGCGTGGGCACCAGGGTAGGCGTCGGCGTCGGTTCCACAAACAGGTCCCTGACCTGCTGCCTGAACAGAGCCAAAGCGCCTACGACAAGCAGCGCCATCAGCAGAAGCACGACAAGCAGCGCGATCAGGCAGCCGCCCTTCTTCTTTTTCTTCTTACCCTTGGCTTTCTGATTCTCATTCTTCTTGCTCTTCTTGCTCATGGGCGGCTCGAAGTCGTCGTCCTCGTCAGCCCAGTGCTGCTCAGCAGCCTTCTCCGCCGCTTCGCTTATCACAGGCGCATTCAGCTCATCCATCAGCTGCGGCTCATCCACAGGCGCAGAAGACCGTTCAGCCGCATCGAACATTTCCTGTTCTTTCGCAAATACTTCAAAAGCCTGCTCTTGTGCAGCAGCACGCCTGCGTCTGCGCGGGGCGGGCGTTCCATTCATCTGTTCGTCCAAATTAAGCACCTCATTTCAGACAATCTTGCCTTTTTCCATTATACAGGATATTCTGCGTTTTCTCAATCCCATTTTCAAGAAAAGGTGTCCTGTAAGCAGGATTATCAGGCGCTTTTTTTCAATGAGATACATAGAATAGAGATAAGCACGCGCACCCTGCGCATGCCTTTGTCGGAAAGGAAGCTGATGAATATGCCGCAAAACATTTCACCGTACGCGCTGCTGTGCCAAAGCAAGCCCAAACCCGTTTACACGCCGCCAACGCCCTATGATCTCTACAGTCTGACCGTGCGCGAGAGGCAGACGGCCGACGATATTACACCTGATTCTACCAGTTTTTTCGGATCTTCAGGTTCTCAAACCCCAATCACTGCTGATCCGCCTTTGAATCCCGGCAGGCGTACGCACTACATCGCCGACATCCATGCCCGCCACAGCGCGGCCTTTCAGCATTCGCCCCAGTCCTCCCGTCCTCTGTAAACGCTGCGCCGCCTGAAATACAGGCGGCGCTTATGCTTCCTGCCAAGCGCCCAGGCTATAGACAGCCGTATCCCAGCATGGCGGTGGCGGCCAACGCCGATCCGGCCAAGGCGTGTCTACTTCCATGACGACGCGTTCATCTCGCTGCGCTTTGGCGGTCTCCCCGACTGGCTTTGCCGCCTTCTTGTCCTCCGATGCGGGCCTTGGAGCGGCTTTGATCCTGCGCCGCTCGAATGCCAGACGCGCTGCTTCGTCGGTGACAAACAGCAGCGCATCTGCACAGACAACATATCCTCCTGCCGGTGTTTTTCCATGACAATCAAGAAGCTGTTCGCCGCAGCCGGAGGACAGATCATACTGCGCCTGCTCTCCTGCTGAAAACAGGACAACAAGCCCTGACGGTTCACTCAGCGGTACGCGGCAGGCTAAACCTTCTTTTGTTTCCCGCAGATAACCCACAGGACAACGGGACAGATCCTTAAGCAGCAGACATTTTCCCAGAATATCCCCTCCCAACGTTTCACTTATGAAAAGTCTATGCCGGATTCCTGCTTGCCTTGCATGGCGTTTGGCTGTATAATAAGATGATTGATTATCGTTATGGAGGCCTGTTTGTGCGTAATATCCGATTTGTTTTATATATATGCCTGCTACTCATGCTGCTCAGCTGCAGCGAGGTGATGGCTGAGCCCGAGGACACGGGCTACGACGTATGTTATGCTGACTTCAAGGAATCCACAAGCGCAAGCGGCAGACCCGAAATTCTCTACACGGCAAAGACTATCATCAACCTGAACATGCGCAGCAAGCCTGATCCGGAGAGCGCCTCTCTCGGCCAGCTTACCGAGCGAAAAACTGTGCAGATCTGGGGTTATGATCAGGACTGGCTCTTCTGCTGGAGTGACGAGGTCGGCGAATACTATGTCCGCCGCCGCAATGTGGACACCATCGAGCCCGTATCCGCGGACGTCGCGCCTTACGGCGTGATCCCCAATCGTTTCGTGGCCGTTACCGCCGTCGACACCTGGCTGCGCACCGCAGCCGATGAGGACGCTGAGGTGATCGAACCGATGCCGGCAGGCACACGTGTGAGTCTGTGGATGATCCGCGACGGCTGGGCTGTCGTTCCCTACAATCGTCTGGTCGGCTATCTGTATGTCGGCGATCTCGCCGAGCTGACGCCTGTCGCGCCGAGCACGCAGGACGCGCAGGACGGCGACATCATCGCAGCCTTCACCACCTTCTATTCCACCAAGACCAACGAGCTTAATATCGGCCGCATGGAGAACCTGCGCGTGGGCTGCCAGTACATCGCCAGAACCTATCAGCCCGGCGAGGCGTTTGATTTCAACAAGATCGCCGGACCTTACCGCAAATCCCGCGGATACATGCCCTCGCCTGTTCTGATTGACGGCGGCACGGTCGCAGGATACGGCGGCGGCACCTGCCAGGTTTCCACAACGCTGTACAATGCGCTGCTGCAGATTCCCGAGGGCATCACGATCCTTTGGCGCAGGCCGCACGGCCCCGGCGGCGCAAAGTATGCGCCCCACGGCGTGGACGCCGCTGTCGGCGCGGAAAACCTGAACCTGGAATTCCGCAACGATTTCGACTTCCCGATTTATCTGGACTGCACGGTGCTCAACGGCTGCCTGTGCATCTGCGTGCGCAAAGGTAGTCTTTAAAATCGTATACAAAAAACGGCCCGGGAATTCTTCCCGGGCCGTTTCATGCTGTCTTTCATCATGAACGATACGCTTCGCGCAGCGCCTGCTTGCGGGCATCCGCCTCGTCAAGCATCGTCATCGCATGGCGAATGCTGCTTTCGCTCTCGCATGCAGCGCCGCCGACCATACGTGCAATCTCCTGCGCACGAGCAGCATGGTCAAGGCAAAGCACCTGTGTGCGCGTCACGCCGCCCTCGTCGCTCTTGCGCACAAGGAACTGCTCGTCCGCCATGGCTGCAATCTGCGGCAGATGGGTCACGCAGATCACCTGATGATGATCGCCGATTTGAGACATCTTCTCCGAAACCACCTGCGCCATGCGTCCGCTGATGCCGGTGTCAATTTCGTCAAAGACCATGCTGCGCGGAATACCCGGCTTCTGCGCCGAGAGATTCTTGAGCGCAAGCATGATGCGCGAGAGTTCGCCGCCGGAAGCGACGCGCGCCAGCGGCTTCATCGGCTGACCCAGATTCGCGCAGAACATCATCTCGATTCTGTCCACGCCCTGCGTGCTGAATCGGTCGCTCAGGCGCTCGCCGGCCTGCATCGGCGCAAAAGCCATGGACAAGCGCGCATTCTTCATGCCCAGATCATGCAGCTGCACTTCGATGCTCTGCTCAAAGCGCTTTGCTGCATGCTGACGCGCCTTGGTAAGCAGCGCGCAGATCTCCTGCAGGGCCTTTCCGCTGTGGCGGTATTCCTTCTCCAGGCGCTCCATCGCCTCGTCGGAATCCTCCAGCTCACCAAGCTCCGCGGCGATCTTATCGCGATACCTGATCATATCTCCCGTCGTTGCGCCGTATTTTCGGTTCAGGCGGCGCAGCAGATCCAGACGGCTCTCCACGCGCTCGGCGTCCTGCTCGTCATAGTCCATCTCCTCGCGCAGGGCGCTGAGCTCGCCCACAGCATCTTCCACCTCATAGCACAGGCTGTCCAGCCGGGCGAAGACCGCCTCGTAGCGACTGTCCAGCGTGGCAACCGACGAAAGCGCACGCACACCCTCGCGAAGCAGCTCCACCGCCGAGGAGTTGTCCCGGCCGCTGCCGGAATCGAGCAGCTCGCAGGCCTCGTCAAAGGCCGCCATGATCTTTCCGGCATTGCGGTAAAAGACCTTCTGACGCTCAAGCTCGTCCTCTTCGTTCTCGACAAGGCGCGCATTTTTGAGCTCCTCGAGCTGAAAGCGCAGCATATCGATGCGCTGCTCACGCTCGGAAATGCTCTTGCGCAGGCGCGAAAGCTTCTGCGCGCAGCTGCGCCAGGCAGCATAGGCTGATCCGCAGCGCTCAAGCAGCGGATGAATCTCGTCCGCCGCATATTCGTCAAGATAGCTGATGTGATTCTTACTGTCGAGCAGAAGCTGATGCTCGTGCTGACCGTGGATATCCAGCAGCTGCGCAGAAACCTGTCGCAGCGTCTGCAGCGGAACCACCGTGCCGTTAATGCGGCAGATATTCTTGCCCGCGCTGGTCAATTCGCGGGAGATCGATACGGTATCCTCGTCGCCCTCCAGAGAAAGCTCTTCGAGCATCGCCCTGACCTTTTGATTGTCCGCGATGTCAAAAACCGCCTCCACGCGCGCCTTCTGTTTGCCGCTTGCAATCAGATCCCTGTCCGCGCGCTCGCCCAGCACCAGATTGACCGCATCGACGACGATGGACTTGCCCGCGCCGGTCTCGCCCGTCATCACATTCATGCCGGGCGCAAAATCGATGCTCATGGCATCAATCAGCGCGAGATTAGAAATACTCAGCTGCAGCAGCATGGCTGTCCTCCCGGCGGCCAGCGGCCGCTTTCACTTCCGAAAACTTTACAATAGTATGGGATTCAGTGCTCGTTACACATATTTTCGCGTAATTCCCTGTTCCACCAAAATGCAGATCACTTAATGATACTGCCGAAACGCTTGATCACCACGTCCACCTCTTCGTTGGATCGGACGATCACCAGAATCGTGTTGTCGCCCGCGATGGTGCCCAGGACCTCCGGCCACTTGAGGTTGTCGATCGCCTCGGCCGCCACATGCGCGCTGCCGGGCAGCGTGCGGATCACGATGAGGTTGTTGGCGCTGTTCATTTCCACAACGGAGTCCGAGAGCATACGGATCAGGCGGTCGCCCACGCCCGTTTCGCTTCTGTCCATCGTCGCATAGCGGTAGCCGCCATCTTCATCGAGCACCTTGAGCAGATGCATTTCCCGGATATCGCGGGAAACCGTCGCCTGTGTGACCATCATGCCATGCTCACGCAGGGCCTCGGCCAGTTCTTCCTGCGTCTGAATGCTCTGCGACTCCACAATCTCGCGGATCAGAGCCTGACGTTTTGCTTTCATAGCAGCCTCCTTTGTCTTCATCGATTATAGACTCCACTGCGAAAGCTTGTCCTTGAGCAGGGAGAAATAATTCCTGTCTTTTCCAAATCGGATGAGCAGCGCATCATGCGGCGAGCGGATGATGCTGACCTCGTCCATATTGCGCATCTCACACACGGCCTGACCGTCCACGGAGAGCTGAATGCCCTCTCGCATTTCCTTCATACGGATTTTCAGGCGCACGCGTTCCTTGGCAGATAGCACGATCGGCCTGGACGTGAGCGTATGCGGACAGATGGGATTGAGCAGAAAGCACTGCACATCCGGCGCGATGATCGGACCACCCGCAGAAAGCGAATACGCCGTGGAACCCGTCGGGCTGGAGAGGATCAGACCGTCTGCGATATAATGATCCACGAGCATGTCGCCCACGTACGCGTCCAGCGCGATCATGCGCTGGGAAAGGCCGCGCGAAATCGATACTTCGTTCGTTGCATGCGCGCAGATCGGCTTGCCGGAGCAATAGCCCTCCACGCGAAGCATCATCCTGCGTTCGATCTCATATTTACCCGCCTTCAGCTGATCCAGCGCCGCGGCAAGCTCCTGCGGCTGGGTTTCCAGAAGGAAACCCATGCGTCCCAGATTCACGCCCAGCATCGGGATATTGCAGCTGACATAGGAATCCAACGCGCGCAGCACCGTGCCATCGCCGCCAAAGACCAGAATCAGGTCCACTACGCCCGGCTCTGGCCGCTCGACATACGCAGCATCTGCCGTCAGATCCGGCATCTGCTCCGTCAGCCAAGCCTGATCCTCACGAAAAAAGCAAGGCTCAATTGCTCGTTCACGGCAAAGCAGTACGGCATTACAGACGATTTCTGCAGCGAGAATCTTACTCTTGTTGAGATAAAACAGCGCCCGTCTGATCAAGCGCATTCCTCCTTAATCGCGCAGGCTGTCATGCGCCGCAGCGACAACTTCGTCAATCTCTTCCTGCGTGACATGATGCGTGGCTTTCGCCTTGGGCAGGATATGCACGAGGAATTCGATATTGCCCTCCGGGCCGCGGATCGGCGAAAAGGACAGCGCCTGCACCGCCCAGCCCAGGTCATTCTCGATAAAGCCGAGCACCTCGCAGATCACATCGCGATGCACCTGTGCATCGCGCACGACACCCTTCTTGCCCACGCGGTCGCGTCCCGCCTCAAACTGAGGCTTAATCAGCGAGATAAACGCACCGTCCTCACCCATGATCGCCGCCGCTGCAGGCAGAATCTTCGTGATGGAAATGAACGAAACGTCCATCACGCCCAGCGTGGGATGCAGCGGCAGGTCCTGAGCCTTGAGATAGCGGGCATTGGTGCGCTCCATCACCGTCACGCGGGGATCATTGCGCAGCTTCCAGTCCAGCTGGCCGTAGCCCACGTCGATCGCATAGACATGCGCCGCGCCGTTTTTGAGCAGCACATCGGTAAAGCCGCCCGTGGAAGCGCCCAGATCCATCGCGACAATCCCTGTTGGATCGACGCCGAAGACCTTGAGGCCCTTTTCCAGCTTGAGCGCACCGCGGCTGACATAGCCCGTGCCCGTCTGCCTCACGATCAGCTCGTCCGTATCCAGCACGGAAACGGACGCCTTGGTCACCTTGTTCTCTCCGATATAAACCACGCCGGACATGACCAGCGCCTGCGCCTTCTCGCGGCTCGCGGCCAGGCCGCGCTCCACCAGCGCCACATCCACCCTTTTCTTATCAGGCATCTTTCTTCTCCGTTACAGCAAGCGCAGCCTTGATACGCAGTGCAATCTGTTCTGCCGTCAGGCCACATTCCTCCAGCAGCTGATCGACCGTGCCGTGCGCGATAAAGCGATTGGGCAGGCCCAGAATCGCCGCCAGCTTTCTGGCGCCATGCTCCACGCAAAGGCGCGCAATCTCCGAGCCAAAGCCGCCGATCATCTCGCCCTCTTCGATGGTGACGATCGCCGCCTGCTTTTCAAAGAGCGCACGCAGGCAGTCCATATCCATGGGGCGCAGGCTCCACGCATCGATCACGCCGGCATGAACGCCTTCTTTCTCGAGCATCTGCGCCGCCTGCATGGCGTGCTTCACCATGCGGCCATAGGCGAGAATCGTGCAATCATCGCCCTCGCGCAGCGTCTGCCACTTGCCCACGGCCAGCGGCTCGCCCCTCAAATCCCTGGCATACGGCTCGATGCCGTCCTTGGGATACTGAATTACGCACGGTCCGTCCACGCCAAGCGAAACACGCATCGACGCTCGGATGGAATCCGTATCGCGCGGCGCCAGCAGCGTCAGATTCGGAATGCTCAGCAGCATCGGCACGCTCAGCACGCCGTGATGAGTCTTTCCGTCGTCGCCAACCAGGGACACATGGTCCGAAAGGATGCACACCGGCAGATTCTGCAGGCATACGTCATGGACGATCTGATCATAGGCGCGCTGCAGGAACGTGGAATAGACCGCAAAATACGGCCGGATTCCCGCGCGGGCAAGGCCCGCCGCCATGCTGACGGCATGCTGCTCGGCAATGCCTACGTCAAAGAAGCGCTGGGGATACTGCTCGGCAAAGCCAGAAAGGCCGGTGCCGCCCGCCATCGCAGCGGTGATTGCCACCACACGCTCATCCTGCGCCGCCAGCGCGCACAGCGCCTTGCCGGCGGCCTGCGCCGCGCTCTCCTTGGAGGACTGATTGCGTTTCAGGCCGTTCTCCACACGGAAGGGCGCGACGCCGTGGAATTTCTCCGGTTGGCGCTCGGCAAGATCATAACCATTGCCCTTGCGGGTAATCACATGAATGAGCAGAGGCGTATCGGCAATCAGCTTGGCCTCCTCGAAGACGCGGGTCATTTCCTCGATATTATGTCCATCGAACGGACCCAGATAACGGAAGCCCAGCGCCTCAAACAGCTCGCCCTCGGTGACGACAGACTTGATCATGTCTTTGGCCTTCTCGATCAGATTGGCCACAGGCTTGCCCAGCAGCGGAATGCTCTGCAGGCGGGATTTGATATGCTTCTTGCCGCCATACCACGATGCGCTGGCGCGCAGATGCTTGAAATAATCCGAGAGCGCACCGACGTTCTTGGAGATGGACATCTCGTTGTCATTGAGGACGACAATGAGGCGAGTCTTTCCGTCGCCCGCGTCGTTCATCGCCTCATAGCACATGCCGCCAGTCAACGCGCCATCGCCCACGACCGACACAACATGGTAATCCTCATGCCTCAAATCGCGCGCACGCGCCAGACCCAAACCCATGGAAATCGCCGTGGACGAATGGCCGGTATCGAAGAGGTCATGCTCGCTCTCCGCATGGCACGGAAAACCACTCATACCCTGATAGGATCGCAGCGAGGAGAACATCTCCTGCCTGCCAGTGAGCAGCTTATGCGCGTAGGTCTGATGCCCGACATCAAAGAGCAGCTTGTCCGTCGGGCTGTTGAATGCGCGATGCAGGGCGATCGTCAGCTCCACATCGCCCAGATTGGACGCCAGATGGCCGCCCTGCCTGGACACTGTATCGATAATCGTCTGCCGGATCTCTTTGGCGAGCGTCTCGCACTGAGAAGCCGACAGCTTCTTAATATCATCGGGCCCATGAATTGTGGACAGAATCTCCATTCACAGCGCCTCCTTACGTATCTTCTTCCTGATTATTCTCGGTTTTTCCGGCACAATGCCAGATGGAAATATCACGCCATCAGCGTGCCGACGAGAACGCCCAGCAGCGCGCCGGCCAGCACCTGAATCGGCGTATGACCGACCAGTTCCTTGAGATGCTCCTCGTCAAAGCTGCCGTCATTGGCCAGCCTGTCGATCAGTCGGTTGAGCACGGCCGCATTCTTACCGGTCGAGCGGCGTACGCCCGCTGCATCGTACATCACGACGCCGGAGAAACAAAACGCCAGCGCAAACACAGAGGACGAGAAACCCTCCGTAAAGCCGACCATCATCAGCATTGCGCAGGTCATGGCCGAATGCGAGCTGGGCATACCGCCGGAACCAAACATGCGGGAGCCGTCAAACTTTTTGCTGATGATAAACGTCAGCAAGACCTTCAGCCCCTGCGCAATGGCCCAGGCCAGCGCAGCCGCCTGAATAATGCGGTTGCTCAGAATCTCAAGCACTACGCTCACAAAATGTTCCCCCTGTTATTCTCTCATCTTCTTTTCATCTTGTATTCTGCTATGGAATGTTTCTGCAAAGCATTGACCTCGGGCACAGCGCAACAGGATTTGCAGCGGTTTGGCGGTAACGCCGGTCAGCTCTTGCGCGTGCGCATCTGCGCAGCGAAGCCGCGCATGAACCACGCACGCTCGCCAAAGATCGAAATGGCTTCCTCGGCTTCGTCCCAAAGGCGCGCGCTGCGTGCACGGGAGGCCTCCACGCCCATCAGCGCCGGCCAGGTCATCTTGCCGCGCTGGGCGTCCATGCCGGTCTGCTTGCCAAGAAGGGCGGCGTCGCCCTCCACATCCAGCAGATCGTCGTCAATCTGGAACGCGATGCCCACGCAGTAGCCAAAGCGGCGCAGCGCGTCGATCTGTTCCTCGCTTGCGCCGGCAATATAGGCCGCAGCCAGCAGCGGCGCGGTCAGCAGATCCGCAGTCTTGTGCGCATGGATATAACCAAGACGCTCAGCGTCCGGCTCCATATGCTCGCTGGACAGATCCAGACTCTGGCCCGCGATCATGCCGCACACACCCGCGCGGTTGGCGATCGCCTTGGCAGCCAGCACATGCCCCTGAAGGTTTTCAGGATACTGCGCGGCGTTGCCCAGCAGGCACTCATACGCGTAGTTGAGCAGACCGTCGCCTGCAAGGATCGCATGCCCCACGCCATAGACCTTGTGGTTGGTCGGGCGGCCGCGGCGAAAATCGTCGTCATCCATGCCCGGCAGATCGTCGTGGATCAGCGAATAGGTATGGATCATCTCCAGCGCGGCGGCAGGCGCCTTCGCCTGCTCCAGATCGCCGCCGAGCATATCGCAGGCAGCCAGAAGCAGCACCGGACGAATCCGCTTGCCGCCGGCCAGCAGGCTGTAGCGCATAGACTCGCACAGGAGCTGCGGCATGACGCCCTCTTCCTTCGGACAGACTGCCTCCGTCTTGGGCAGAAGCTTCTCGATGGTTTCCTCCACGAGGGAGACATAGCGGCTGTACTGCTCACGATACATTATGGCTCATTCCCTTCAAATGCTTCAATTTCTGCTGTATCCGGGTCAATCATTTCGATGCGCTTTTTCTGCTGTGCCAGCAGCGCTTCCAACTGCGCATAAAGCTGTGTTCCCTGCTCATACAGGGCGATCGCCTCCTCCAGAGGAAGCTCGCTGGAGCTGAGCTTTTCTACAAGATCATCCAGTTCCTGCATACCCGCCTCAAAGGAGAGCGGCTTTTTTCTTTTTGCGGCCATGGTCAGCCCTCCTTGTTTTCCGTTTCCTCGATCTGCGCACGTGCAATACCGTCTGCAAAGCGGAGCACGACGCTGTCGCCCGCAGCAAGCTGCGAGGCAGCGAGGACCGGCATACCTTCCTTGGTCACGATCGCATAGCCGCGCGCAAGCACGCGGTATGGGCTGAGCATCTCCAGCTCGCGCCTGCGCTGTTCAAGCAATCGCCTGGCGGATTCCATATGCTTTTCCATGCAGCGCACAAGCGCTTCTCGCTTTTGCGCCAGCTGCCGCGCTTCCTCCTGAAGGCGCCTTTGCGGATGGCAAAGCGAAAGCCTCGCCGAAAGCATATCCATCGCCGTTTGCTTGCGCTCGATCTGCCAGAGCACAGCGCCAGCAATCGCCGATCTCATCTCCGACAATCGGGACAGAATTTCGCTCTTGAGCGGCACCACGCATTCCGCCGCCGCAGACGGCGTCGGCGCGCGCAGATCCGCCGCCAGATCACACAGCGTCACGTCAGTTTCATGGCCGACAGCCGAGACGACCGGCTTTGAGCAGGCCGCAACAGCGCGGACGACCGCTTCCTCATTGAACGTCCACAAATCTTCCATCGAACCGCCGCCGCGCGCAACGATAATCACGGAAACGCTGTCCATTTTCTCCAGCAGCTCGATTGCCTGCACGACCTCGTCCGCCGCGCCGATGCCCTGCACGCGCACGGGACACAGCAGAATCCTGGCGTCGGGATTGCGGCGAAGCGAGACATTCATGATGTCATGGATCACTGCGCCGGTCGGCGAAGTGACCACGCCGATCGTATCCGGAAACGCCGGAAGCGCACGCTTGCGCTCCTGCGCAAAGAGTCCTTCTCCGGCGAGCTTTGCTTTGAGCGCCATCAGACGCTCGTAGAGCACGCCTACGCCCTCGGCGCGAAGATTATTGGCATAAAACTGCAGCTGGCCACCCTTGGTATAGAAACCTACGCTGCCGGAAACGACAGCGCGCATCCCCTCAAAGGGTGCGGCCTGCAGCTTTGCTGCGTAGGACGCATACATCACGCAGGCGATCGACGAAAGCTCATCCTTGAGCGTAAAGAAGATCGTGCCTGTCTGATGAAATTTCAGATTGCTGATTTCGCCCTTCAGCTCCACGCCGTGCAGCATCGGATCGAGCTGCAGCATACGACGGATGTATTCATTCAGCTGAGAGACGCTCAGCGTCAGTTTACCGGCCACGCTTCGCCGCCGCGTCAAGCGTATTGGCAAGGAGCATGGCAATCGTCATCTGGCCCACACCGCCGGGCACGGGCGTGATATGGCCAGCCACCTCGCCAACTGCATCAAAGTCCACATCGCCGACGATTTTTCCATCCACGCGGTTAATGCCCACGTCGATGACCGCCGCGCCAGGCTTGACCATATCCGCCGTCACAAAACTCGCGCGGCCAACGGCTGCAACCAGAATATCCGCCTGACGGGTGATTTCCCCCAGATTCTGCGTGCGGGAATGGCAGACGGTGACCGTCGCATTCGCCTGCAGAAGCAGCATCGCCATGGGCTTGCCGACGATATTGCTGCGGCCGATGACCACAGCGTGCTTACCGGTAGGATCAATGCCGTAGCTCTCCAGCAGCTTCATCACGCCCAGCGGCGTGCACGGCACAAACCCCGGCTGGCCGTTCATCAGTCTGCCCGAATTCATCGCATGGAAGCCGTCGACATCCTTATCCGGATTGATCAGGCGCAGCACGCTCGCCTCATCAAGATGCTTCGGCAGCGGCAGCTGGACCAGAATGCCATGAACGGATTCATCCTCATTGAGCTGAACAACCGTCTTTTCCAATTCTTCCTGCGTACAATCCTCAGCAAGACGAATCACAGTCGAGCGGATGCCGGCCTTGATGCAGCCGTTTTCCTTGTTGCGCACATAGACCTGGCTCGCCGGATTCTCGCCCACGAGCACGACCGCCAGATGCGGCATAATACCGCCGGCAATCATTTGTGCCGTACGCTGTGCAATCTCTTCTTTAAAGGCCTTCGCTACCGCGCGGCCGTCGATCAAAGTCGCCGCCATCGCTTATTCCTCCTTGTTTTCCCTGAACATGCCCGCGCCCAGCAGCGCCACGCCCACGGCATTGTCGCCGGAGAGCTCCGGCCGGGCAAAGCAAAGCCTGCAGTCCAGTCTGCGCTTTTTTGCGCGCTTTTCAAGCATTTCTCTCAGCAGCGTCGAAGACGCCACGCCGCCGGCGAGCAGCGCCTGACGGCATCCGGTCATCTCACATGCGGCCTCAATCTGGCGCTCAATCGTGCGGGACAGGAAATCAAACACCTCTGCGGCAATTTCCGCCTGCGTCATCACGCCCTCTTCCATCCAGCGCATGATCTTATTCTCTGCGCCGGACATATTGCAATTCACGCCCTTGATCGACACGCCGATCATGCCGCGAACGCTGTCTTTTCCTTCCATGGCAAGCTTTTCCAGCGACGGACCTGCTGGGAAAGGCAATTCCATGCGCACGCCGGTGCGGTCCACCAGCTGGCCCGCATGCAGATCCAGACTGCCGCCCAGCAGCGTCAGATTGCCCTGATCGCACAGGAGAATCTCCGTCGTGCCGCCGGACAGATGCAGCGCAAGAAACGGCTTGCCTGCGTCAATGTTCGAATCCACCATCGCTGCGCGGACATGCCCTTCCTGATGGCTGACAGGATAAAAAGGCACGCGCAGCAATGCTGCCGCTGCGCGCGCCTGACTTTCTCCCGCCCGGAAAACGGGCATATACGAATCCTGCGCCG
>SVGO01000077.1 GCA_015056305.1 Clostridiales bacterium
GGTTCGGTTGTTAGTGATATCAGCAGCCTTGCTGCTTTCCGTATTCTGACTGTAAAAATTGCGGCGCGGGTTGTAGTAGTTCGGGCTTCGGGTCATGCCGGCAAGCATCGCGCATTCGCGCAGCGTCAGCTGGCTGAGCTCCTTGCCGAAATAGCCGTAGGCCGCGACCTTGACGCCATAATAGCTGCCGCCCATGAAGATCGTATTGAGATAGCTCTCCAGAATCTGCTCTTTGGTGTAGCGCGTTTCCAGCTCCATGGCCAGATAGGCCTCCTGCAGCTTGCGCTTGTAGCTCTGCTCGCTGGAGAGCACAGTCTTTTTGATCAGCTGCTGGGTGATGGTGGAACCACCCTGAGAGGAGCCCGTCGTGATATTGGCGACCAGCGCGCCGACGATGCGCTTGACGTCCACGCCGTTGTGCTCGTAAAAGCGCGCGTCTTCGACGGCGATGAAGGCGTTTTGCAGCATTTCGGGAATCTCGTCGATGGAGATCATGACGCGATCCTCAGTGCCCTTGTAATCGGTGATCAGATTGCCCTTGCTGTCATAGATGAAGGATGTCTTATCCTGTGAGTCGAGCGCGGCCAGATCCAGCGTCGGCGCCGTATCGACGTAGGCCTTCGCAATGCCGATCAGCGCGCCGGCGACCGCCAGACATGCGCACAGGATCAGGATCGTGGACAGGCGGACGGTCGAGACCAGAACGCTCAGCAGGAAATTCGGATACTTGGTGCGGGGCTGGAAGATCGAGCGCGGATGCTCGGCGGGCTGCTGCGCTTTTTTCTTTTTGCCTTTTTTCTTCGGCTTGGTCATGACCGGCGCAGGCATGCGCGACGTATGCTGCGGCGCGGTTTTGCGCGTTTCGCCAATGTGCAGCTGGGTTGTATGCAGATCCGCTTCCGCAGCGTCGTCCTGTACAGGCGTCAGCGGCGCATTCTTGGAAAGCGGTTTTTTGTTGAAGTCATCAGACTTTGGCATGCTGTTCCTCCTTACTGAGGGGTAGGGTGATCATCATATCAATTCATTATACCACATTATACGCTTATTCGCATCACAAATGAAAATTTACGTAAGGTTTCGAATATAAGACGAAGGGAGGGATCAAATGACTGACGCAGAGATAAAAAAATATTCCGCGAAAGCCAAAAGAAGGCGCTTTGGCAGGCGCATGCTGTTGATTCTGCTGCTTGTGACCGCCGTGTTTTTGCTGGTCGACCGGAATTTTAAGCCGCTTGTTTTCTCTCTGGCGGAGGCGCGCTCAGCAGCGATGGCGTCTCAGGTACTCTATGGCGCGCTGGCGGAGGCAACAGAAGATGGCGTCGCCTATGGCGATCTGATGACGGTGCATATGGATGATCGCGGTCAGGTTGCGCTCCTTTCGGCCAATACCATGCAGATGAACCGCCTGGCGGATCGCGCGGGTGAAGCGGCGCTCAGACGGCTTGCCGCCATGACCAGCGAACGCGTGACGGTGCCGCTTGGGGCGGCGTTGGGCATGACGCTTTTTGCCGGCAGCGGCCCGGGTGTTCCGGTGTCCATCGTGCCCATCGGCGCGATTGCGACGGAATTTGCGACGGAATTTGAGGCTTGCGGCATCAATCAGACCCGGCACAAGGTCTATCTGCAGCTGAAGGCCAGTATCCGCATCGTGATCCCGACGGGCGCGAAGACGACCAATGTGTCCGCGAACATGCTGGTTGCAGAGTCGATTATCGTCGGCGGCGTGCCGGAGGGCTTTGTCGGATATGATCTGGGTGAAGAAGAGCTGAATCTGGTACAGTGATCATGTATGCGCGCATTTTGATTCTAAAACGCGATTCTCTGCGTATATTGAATGTAGAATGACAAAACAATCCAAATTGTTTATTTACATCCAAACACTAACGTGATATGATATCACATGCGAAGATATTAGTATCCTAAATGGATAGAATACAAATCGTTCTTGGAGGCGGGAAGATGGATAACGTTCGCGTAGTGGTGGCTGATGATAATCTTCAGCTGCAAAACATGGTTGCCGAATACCTGAATAAGCAAAGCGGCATCGAGGTGGTGGGCGCGGCTTCAAACGGCGTGGAGGCGATTCGTCTGGTGCAGGAGCATGCGCCGGATGTGCTGGTGTGCGATATGATCATGCCGCAGATGGATGGCTACGGTGTGCTGGAGCATCTGAGATCCATGAAACTGAGCAAGCATCCGGGCGTGATTGCGCTTACGGCATTGGGGAGAGACGATTTCATTACCCGGGCGATCAACCTGGGCGCATGCTATTACATGGTGAAGCCCTTTGATTTTTCGGTTCTCGCCCAGCGTGTCTTTGAGGCGGCTGGTGAAATCGAGCGTGCAGACGCAATCGCCGCAAATATTCGAAGAGAAAGCGGCGAACCGGAGGAGAATGCGGAAGAGCGGATTGCCAATCTATTTTTGACCGTTGGAATTCCCGCCCACATCAAGGGCTACCAGTATCTGCGCGAGGCGGTGAAGATGGTGATGGAGAATCCTGATCTGATGGGCAGGATTACCAAGGAGCTTTATCCGGGGATTGCGCATCGCTTTGGCACGACGTCCAGCAAGGTCGAGCGGGCAATCCGGCATGCGATTGAAGTGGCGTGGAATAGGGGACGCATCGAGGCGCTTGACGAGGCGTTCGGGCGCAACGTCTGTTCTTTAGACGATAAGCCGACGAACGGCGAATTTATCGCGCTTGTGAGTGACCGCTTGCGTATCAAGGAAAGTGCGTAACTCTAAAAACAGGAAGGCTATGTGTGAAATCTGATTGAAAAAAAGATGTGAAAATGCTATATTGATGTCAGTATTCCGACTTAAAATCTTTAGAGATCGAGAGGGAAAGACATGAATATAGAAGCGAAAACCGTGGATGAATCCCGGGTTGAAACCGTACACATTGTGCGTCCCAATCATCTGAACGGAGCAAATCGTCTCTTTGGCGGCATCCTGATGCAGTGGATCGACGAGGTGGCCGGTATCGTTGCGAAAAGGCATTCCATGAGCAATGTTACCACTGCCTCTGTCGATAACCTGACATTCCTGCATGGCGCTTACCAGAATGAATTGGTCGTGATTAAAGGAAAACTGACATGGGTCGGTTCGTCTTCCATGGAAGTGTGCGTGGACACCTATGTGGAAAACCATCTGGGTGAACGCCGCAGGATCAACAATGCGCACTTCATGATGGTTGCGCTGGATGAAAACGACAACCCTGTTCGCGTTCCCCGACTGACTTTGCAGACGGAGGATGAGCAGCTGGCCTGGGCTCATGGCGAAGAGCGCCGCAGAATCCGTATCCAGCGGAAAAAGGATAAGCTTGACGGAATCTGAAGAACTTTGGGGATCAGCAGCCGATATCAGATGGAGAATCCGATGGGGTTCTCCTTTTTTGTGGTTTTGTGTCGGCAACTTTTGAAAGAACGTTTCAAACCGAGAAAGGAAATACAGCCGTAAGCGTTGAAAAAAGTAATGAGACGATGGCGTCATGAAAGAGAAACAATCCAGCGTTTTGGTGTATCCGCTGTTTACGGGAGGTGCAGGCATATGAATCGTTATCTGGCGGTAGATATCGGCGCGTCCAGCGGCAGGCATATCGTCGGCTGGATGGAAGAGGGAGAGCTGCATACGCAGGAGGTATACCGCTTTCCCAACGGTGTCAAGGAACAGGCCGGGCACTTGGTCTGGGATGTAAAGCGCCTATTTGATCATGTTGTCAAGGGTATCCAAAAGGCGCTTGATGCCTATCCGAAAATCCGAAGCATGTCGATCGATACCTGGGGCGTGGATTATGTGCTCATGAAGGAAGAAACCGAGGTCATGCCCTGCTATGCCTATCGCGATTCCAGAACGGAGACATCCATCCCGAAGGTGCATGAGATCGTGCCGTTCTCCGAGCTGTACGCGCATACGGGCTGTCAGTTCCAGCCGTTCAATACCATCTATCAGCTCTATGACGATCATCTGCGCGGCAGGCTGGAAGGCGTCACGGATATGCTGATGATGCCGGAATACCTGATGTATAAGCTCACGGGTGTGAAGGCAAGGGAATACACCAACGCGACGACGATGGGCATGGTCGAAGCTCAAACGGGCGAATTCGATCTGGAGATTGCGGACAGGCTCAGCCTTCCGCGAGCTCTCTTCCCGAAGCTCAGCCAGCCCGGTACTGTTCTCGGACCGCTGAGGCCTGAGATCGCGGAAGCGGTCGGCGCTAATCTGTCCGTCGTCCTCTGTGCGACGCACGATACCGGCTCGGCTGTTGAAGGCATCCCGATGGATGGAAATCATCCGTATATTTCCTCAGGTACATGGTCGCTGCTGGGCGTGAAGACGGAGCATCCCATCACAGACAGCGGCAGCGAGGCGGCCAACTACTCCAATGAGGGCGGCGTGGGCTATAACCGCTATCAGAAGAACATCATGGGCATGTGGCTGGTCAATGAGCTGCAGAGGGAGCTTTGCCCGGACATGCCGTTTTCGGAGATCGTGAAGGCAGCCGAGGAAAGCGACTGTGCCGTACGCCTCGACGCGAACGCGCCGGAGTTCCTCGCGCCAAAGAGCATGAAGGCTGCGTTTGACGCTCAAGCGGACGGACAGCTTGTCACCATCGGCGATTACTTCCGCTGCGCATACGCAAGCCTTGCGCAAAGCTATAAAACGGCGATCGAAGAGATGGAGCGCAATACAGGAAAGTCGTATGAGAAGCTCTATATCGTTGGCGGCGGTGCGAAGAACAGCTTCCTGAACGGCCTTACGCAGGCTGCGACAGGCAAACAGGTGATCGCGCTGCCGATCGAGGCGACTGCCTTGGGCAACCTGAAAATCCAAATGGAGGTTAAGTGATATGAGCTACATGGAAGCAAAAGCGAAATATGCGGCGCTGGGCGTTGACGCGGATGCGGCGATTGAAAGGCTTAAAACCGTGCCGGTATCCATCCACTGCTGGCAGGGCGACGATGTGCGCGGCTTTGATACCGACCCAAGCAAGCCTCTCACAGGCGGCATCCAGACCACGGGTAATTATCCGGGCCGCGCCCGCACGCCCGAGGAGCTGATGGCGGATTTTGACGTGGTGCTCTCCCTGTGTCCGGGCATGAAGAAGATTTCTCTGCACGCCAGCTACGCGATCTTTAATGATGAGAACGGCGGCTGGGTGGATCGCGATAAGCTCGAGCCCAAGCATTTTAAGCCCTGGGTCGATTATTGCAAGGCTCGCGGCATTGGCGCGGACTTCAATCCGACGTTTTTCTCCCATCCCAAGTGCGATCCGCTGACGCTGTCCTCCCCGGATGCGGAGACCCGCAGGTTCTGGATCGAGCATGGCAAGGCGTCCATCCGCATCAGCACGTATCTGGCTGAAGAACTGGGCCAGCCCTGCGTCATGAATATCTGGACCGGCGACGGCTTCAAGGATATTCCCAGCGACCGTCTCGGTCCGCGCAGGCGCTACCGCGAGGCGATCGACGAGATTCTCCGTGAGCCGTTTGATTTCAGCAAGGTCAAGCCCTGTGTCGAGTCGAAGGTCTTCGGTATCGGCGTGGAAGCGTATACCGTGGGCAGCAGCGAATTCTCGCTGGCCTACGCGGCGATGAACATGGATAAGTGCATCCCGCTGATGGACAACGGTCACTATCATCCCACCGAGATGGTCTCCGACAAGATCCCCGCGCTGCTTGCGTTTTTCCCGGAGATCGCGCTGCACGTCACCCGCCCCGTCCGCTGGGACAGCGACCACGTCGTGCTGCTGGACGACGAGACGAAGGAAATCTGCAAGGAAATCGTGCGCTGCGGCGGCCTCGAGGGCAGCGTGAATATCGCGCTGGATTACTTTGATGCGTCCATCAACCGCGTCGCGGCATGGACGGTGGGCATCCGCAATATCCAGAAAGCGCTGCTGATGGCGCTGGTAACTCCGCATGATTACCTCAGGAAACTGCAGGATGAAAGCAACTTCACCGAGCTGCTGATCATGCAGGAGGAGCTCAAGACCCTGCCGTTCGGCGAGATCTGGGCGCAGTACTGCCGCGCCTGTGGCGTGCCCTGCGACGGCGAGTGGTTCCAGGCTGTCAGGCAGTACGAGCAGGACGTGCTCCTCAAGCGTATTTAAGAAACACTGCGCTTAACCGGCGCGAAGCGAAGAAGGGTCAAGGGACGATGTCCCTTGCAGGGGTTTGGGGACAGCGTCCCCATCGTTTCCCCGTGAGTTAAGGAGGAAAAACCAATGAGCATGCTCGATATTTCCATTATGCAGCGCTATATCCGCATGGCGGATGACGGCTGGCATCAGGGCTGGCACGAGCGCAACGGCGGCAATCTGACCTATCGACTGACAAAGGAAGAAGTGGCTCAGATGCGTCCGTTCTTCTATGAGAATCCGCGCGAGTGGGTGAATATGGGCGTAACGGGCGAGAACCTTGCCGGCGAGTACTTCATTTCCACCGGCAGCGGCAAGTACTTCCGCAATGTGATCCTCGATCCCGAAGACAGCCTGTGCGTGGTGGAGATCAATGAGGCGGGCGACAGCTACCGTATCGTCTGGGGTCTCAAAAATGGCGGCCGTCCGACCAGCGAATTCCCGAGCCATTTCATGAATCATTCCGTGCGCGTCGCGGCGACGAACGGTGCGTGCCGCGTGATCTACCATGCGCACCCGGCCAATACGATCGCGCTGACGTATGTGCTGGAGCTCACCGACCGCGAGTTCTCACGCGTGCTGTGGAAGAGCGCGACGGAGTGCCCGGTCGTGTTCCCGGGCGGTGTGGGCGTTGTGGAGTGGATGGTGCCGGGCGGCGCGGAGATCGCGCTGGCGACGTGCGAAAAGATGAAGGAATATGAGGCGGCGGTCTGGGCGCATCACGGCCTGTTTGCTTCCGGCCCGGATTTTGATACGACGTTCGGCCTGATGCATACGATCGAAAAGTCCGCGCAGATCTGTGTGCTTGCCATGTCCTGCGGACAGGGCATCCGCCAGACGATCAAGGATGACGAACTGCGCGCGATCGCAAAGGAGTTCGGCGTGAAGCTGCGCGAGGAATTCCTGGACTAAACAGACCTTCCCCCATGGGGAAGGTGGCACGGTATTAGCCGTGACGGATGAGGTCTCCGGCCACGGCCGGAGGATGAAGGAGAGATAACTATGGAGCGCATGGCATGGAAGGGCCGTATCAAGCCCGGCTGCAAGGCGGAGTATATCCGCCGCCACGATGAGATCTGGCCGGAGATGAAGCAGCTGCTCAAGTCTGCCGGCATCTGCAATTATACGATCTTTGCCAACGGCGACGAGCTCTTTGGCTATTATGAGTGCGAGCAGGGCATTGAATTCGCCGAGCGCACGCAGGCGCAGAGCCCGATCGTTGACAAGTGGAACGCGTATATGTCCGATATCCTTGAGCTGGAGATGGATCCGGTAACGGGCGCGCAGCCCAAGCTGGAACCCGTGTTCAGGCTGGACTGATTGCAATCGAATAGAAATGAACCCTCTGCCGTGCATCTTTTATGATGAGAGAAATGCCGGCAGAGGGCGTTTTGCTTAAATAATATGAGGCGTTTCTCCTTTTAACATGGACTGACCGGCTTGAAAACTGAAGAAATAGATGATATGATATACAATACGCATGAATGTGCTTTGGTCAATCAAGTGATAAGTCATATTGAAAGAGAGAAACATATGAAAAAGAAGTTTGGCGATCGTAAGGATGGCGCAATTCTTAAGAATATCCATCCCATGCATATTGTGATGCCGCTCATGTACCCCAATCGCTGCGACAACGAGGCGTTTATTTCCGAGCGCATCGATCTGACGAATGTGATTGCCTATCTGGAAAAGAAGAATGCTTCGAATCCGGAGTATAAGTATAATCTGTTCCAGGTCATGATCACGGCGATGCTCAAGACCATCACCCTGCGCCCGAAGATGAACCGCTTCATTGCCAATCAGGCGATGTATCAGCGCAATGAGGTGTCCGCGGCGTTCACGGTCAAGAAGGTCTTTTCCGATCACGGCGAAGAGGCGCTGGCGATCATTCATTCCAAGGGCAGCGACAACATCAATACGGTGCACGATGAGATCTATCGCCAGGTATCCTTCTGCCGCAGCGACAAGCTTGACGACGGTATGAAGAGCGTCAATCTGGTGGGCAAGACGCCGCGCCCGGTGTTCAATCTGCTGGGCCTGCTGCTCCGCTTCCTGGATCGCCATGGCTGGGTTCCGACGGCGCTGATCAAGGGCGATCCGTATTATTCGTCCGTGGTGCTGACCAATCTCGGCTCGATCAAGCTGCACGCCGGCTATCATCATCTGACCAACTGGGGCACCACGTCCGTCTTCTGCGCGATCGGCGAGATGAAGAAGAGGCCGTTTTATGACGATGACGGAAATGTCACCATGAAGCCGAGTGTGGATCTGGGTCTGACGATCGACGAGCGCCTGGCCGACGGCTACTACTATTCCAGAACGGTCCGGCTGCTCAAGAAGCTGCTGGAGAATCCGGAGCTGCTGGAGCTTCCGCTGGATGAAGAGGTGGATTACGAATGATTACTGCAAAGACGCCCTGGAAGGATCATCTGGGCGACGTCCCGATGCATCTGGATTATTTTGAGGGTTCCATGTGCGAGGCTCTGGAAAGCATTGCACAGAAGTATCCCGATTATGTCGCCTTTGACTTCATGGGCAAATCCACGACCTATCGCAGGCTCATGCAGGACGTGGAGACCTGCGCAAAGGCGCTCAAGACCATCGGCATCCGCGAGGGCGATAAGGTGACCATCGCCATGCCGAACTGCCCGCAGGCGATTTGTCTGTTCTATGCGGTCAATCTGGTAGGCGGCATTGCAAACATGATTCACCCGCTGTCGGCGGAAAAGGAGATCGAGTTCTATCTCAATGAATCGGGCAGCGTCACGGCGATCACGCTCGATCAGTTCTATCATAAGTTCGAGGCCATCCGCAAGAACACCAAGGTGGTCAATATCATCATCGCCTCCATCCGCGATGCGCTTGCGCAGCCGATCAAAGCGGGCTATATGCTCACCGAAGGCCGAAAGATCAAGAAGATCCCGGCGGACGCGCCTGTGATCCGCTGGCAGGAATTCATGCGCCTGAGCAAGTGCTGCTTCTACGACTATCGGGTCAAGCGCGCGTCGGACGATCCTGCGGTGATTCTCTATTCTGGCGGCACGACCGGCACGACAAAGGGTATCGTGCTCACCAACAGGAACTTTAACGCCCTGGGACAGCAGGTCATCGCGGCGAATCCCATGTTCCGTCCGGGCGATAAGATGCTGGCGGCGATGCCGATTTTCCATGGCTTCGGTCTGGGCGTGTGTATCCATACGATGCTCACCCAAGGCGGCCGCTGCATCCTTGTGCCGCGCTTTACGCCCAAGACGTATGCGCGCGATCTGGTGAAGAAGCGCTGCAACTTTGTCGCCGGCGTGCCGACGCTCTATGAGGCGCTGCTGCGTCTGAAGGACATGGACGGCGCGGATCTGAGCTGCCTGAAGGGCGTCTTCTCCGGCGGCGATTCGCTGTCCATCGAGCTCAAGAAGAAGCTCGACAAGTTCCTCTATGATCACAAGGCGACCGTGCAGGTGCGCGAGGGCTATGGCACGACGGAGACCGTCACGGCCTGCTGCCTGACGCCTTCGCATATGTATAAAGCCGGCTCGATCGGTCTGCCGTTCCCGGATACCTATATCAAGATCGTGGAGCCGGGCACGGACAGGGAACTGCCCTACGGCGAGGAGGGCGAGATCCTGCTCGCCGGTCCGACGGTGATGAAGGAATACATGCATCATCCGCATGAGACTGCGCTGACGCTGCGCGCGCATGACGACGGCCTGACCTGGGTCTACACCGGCGATCTGGGCATGATGGATGAGCAGGGCTTCGTCTATTTCAGGGGCAGAGCCAAGCGCATGATCATCACTTCCGGCTACAATGTTTATCCCGCGCAGCTTGAAAACATCATCGATGCGCACGAGTTTGTGCAGATGAGCTGCGTGATCGGCGTGCCGGATCCGTATAAGATGCAGCGCGTCAAGGCGTTTGTCAAGCTGGCCGCCGGCGTAGAGGAGAGCGAGGAGACCAAGCAGGCGATCCTTGATCACTGCCGCAAGCATGTGGCCAAGTACGCCATGCCCAGCGACGTCGAGTTCAGATCCGATATGCCCAAGACGCTGGTGGGCAAGGTCGCCTATCGCGTGCTGGAAGAGGAAGAGCTCCATAAGATGAAGCAGCAGGAGCAGACCGCCTGACCGCACAGCATACATTCGCACATAGAAAACACGAAATGAGCGTTCTCTTAAAAAACAAGCCGCACGATTGCTGAAATCGGGCGGCTTTATTGCTTTGTAAGAAGTTGCACGAAATTACATGCAGCGAACACCGAGCAGCTTAATAATGCTCAGCTGTTCGGAAGTGGGGGTCGGGCACGGCCCGCTTTATTGCTTTATAGGGAATTGCGCAAAATCATGCAGCGAGCACCGGGCGGATTAACAATGCTCAGCTGTTCGGAAGTGGGGGTCGGGCACGGCCCGCTTTATTGGATATGCGGTATGATGAAAGTTACTTCAGTCCGAGCTCATCTTTGTCAGCCAGTTTGATGCGGTATGGTCTGAGCAGCTCTGCAAACTTTGCTTCGTCCTCAATGCGGAATACCATGTAAGCCATTCCATCCTTGTGGGTAAACAGAGAATACATGTATTCCACATCCATATGCCCCTTGGCCAGCGCTTCAAGCACCGGCGCAAGGCCGCCGATTTCATCCGGGACAGAAACGACGCTTACCGGCGTCATCGAGAGAATAAAGCCATGCTGATGCAGGATGAACGTAGCCTTTTCTGCGTCGTCCACGATCAGGCGAAGCACGCCATAATCGGAGATTTCGGCGATGGAGATGGCGCGCATATCGATCGAATGATCAGCCAGCACACGGGTGACCTCGGCCAGCTGGCCGGCACGGTTTTCCAGAAAAATCGAAATCTGATAAACACTCATCTGCTTGCCTCCTTAAATCTTGCGCTTGTCGATGATGCGAACAGCCTTGCCTTCGGAGCGGGTAATGCTCTTGGGCGATACAATGCGCACCTTCGCATAGATGCCCAGCATGGTCTTGAGCGCAGCGATCAGCTTCTTTTCCTCGTTGTGGATATCGGCCAGAGAGTCGGAGAACTTGTTGAGCTGCATCTCTACGAGCACTTCGAGCGTGTCGGAGTGGTTGACGCGGTCAACGATGAGCTGATAGTTGGCCGGATAGCCCTGTTCGAGCAGCACGGTTTCGATCTGAGAGGGGAAGACGTTGACGCCCTTGATGATGAGCATGTCGTCGCTGCGGCCCATCGGCTTGGACATTTTCACATGCGTGCGGCCGCAGGAGCAGGGCTTGCGGGTGAGCACGCAGATGTCCCGGGTGCGGTAGCGAAGCAGCGGGAAGGCTTCTTTGGTGATGGCCGTAAAGACCAGCTCGCCTTTGCTGCCCTCGGGGAGCACCTCGCCGGTCTCGGGATCGATGATCTCGGCGATAAAGTGGTCTTCATTGATGTGCATGCCGGTTTGCTCGCAGCACTCATAGGCAACACCGGGGCCGGAGGTTTCCGTCAGGCCGTAGATGTCATAGGCCTTGATGCCCAGGCCCTTTTCGATGTCGCGGCGCATTTCCTCGCTCCATGCCTCCGCGCCAAAGATACCGGCTTTGAGCTTGATCTTGTCGCTAAGGCCCGCCTCCTGGATGGATTCGGCAAGATACGCGGCATAGGAGGGGGTGCAGCACAGGATGGTCGCTTCCAGGTCGGTCATGAACTGCAGCTGACGCTCAGTATTGCCCGAGGACATGGGCAGCGTCAGGCAGCCGACGCGGTGAGAACCGCCATGGAGACCCGAGCCGCCGGTGAACAGGCCATAGCCGTAGGCAACCTGAACGACGTCGTCCTTGGTGCCGCCGGCGGCGACAATCGCGCGGGCACAGCAATCTTCCCACAAATCAATATCGTGCTGCGTGTAGAATGCGACGACGCGCCGACCGGTGGTGCCGGAGGTCGAATGGATACGCACGCATTCGCTGAGCGGAACCCCCTTAAGACCGTAGGGATAAGCGTCGCGCAGGTCGGCTTTGCTCAGAAAAGGAAGCTTGTGCAGGTCGTCAACGCCCTGAATGTCATCCGGCGTGAGTCCTTTTTCTTCCATTTTCCGGCGGTAGTAGGGGACGTTGTCCCAGACATGCTGAACCTGCTTGACAAGACGCTCGTTTTGCCATGCCAGAATCTGTTCGCGCGAGGCGGTTTCGATCTCGGGCTGATAGTAATTCGCCATGGGGTATCTCTTCTTTCTATAATTGAATGGAATAAACGATGGAATTAAGCCTCTCTGCCGAGCATGAAAGCTTTTTTGTTGAGCTCAAGGAATCTGGCGGGGACGGATTTTTCAATCGCATCCATCCACTCCTCAAGCGTAAAGTCGAAGCCAAGGGACAGGTGCCCCATCAGCACGATATTCACCGCCTTGGAGGAGCCTGCCTTTTCCGCCAGCGCCAGCGCATCAATTCGGTCAACAGCGATTCCTTTGTCCTCCATTTTTTGGACGAGATTGTCGGGATACACCGCCGAACCGGTGATCACCGGCATCGGATTGATGGTCTGTGTGTTGGTGATGATCTTTCCGCCCTCGCGCAGGTATTCGCTCCAGCGAGCGGCTTCCAGCAGCTCAAAGGAGACGATGTAGTCCGCCTCGCCCTTGTCAATGACAGGGGAATAGACCTTCTCGCCAAAGCGTACATACGTCACGACGCTGCCGCCGCGCTGACTCATGCCGTGCACTTCGGATACCTTGACGTCGAAGCCCTTATTCAGCAGCACCCTGCCCAGCAGCTTGGATGCGAGCAGGCTGCCCTGACCGCCGACGCCGACGATCATGATATTCTTGGTCTCCATGCTCATTCCTCCTTTGCGGTCTGAAGTGCCCCGAAGTGGCAGAGCTGCGTGCATACGCCGCAGCCGGTGCACAGCGTATTGTCGATAACGACCTTTCCGCCTGTCATGCTGATGGCGGGACAGCCGATCTTCATGCACAGCTTGCAGCTGCGGCAGGCATCGCTATCCACGCGGACAGGCGCTTTGTGACGAACATATTTGAGCAGCGCACAGGGACGGCGGCTGATGATGACCGAGGGTTCGGGCGCAGCCAGCTCTTCCAGAATGGCCGCTTCGGTCTGCTTGAGATCATAGGGATCCACCACGCGAACGCGGCGGATGCCCA
>SVGO01000078.1 GCA_015056305.1 Clostridiales bacterium
TCGAGGGCTGCGGCGGCAAGGAGAACATGGCTTCTATCGATCACTGCATCACCCGTCTGCGTCTTGAGGTGAAGGATCGCCTGCTGGTTGACGAGAAGAAGATCAAGTCTTCCGGCTGCGCGGGCGTTATCCGCCCGGGCAAGAACAGCGTCCAGGTCATCATCGGACCGAAGGTGCAGTTCGTCTTCGACGAGTTCAAGAAGCTCGCGAAGTAATCCGCCTGACCGGCATGATGCCGGCGGCATGACCGACAGGCTTTTGTACGTAATGCTGTCCGGCGGACGCGGTCGATGTTTTGCGGAATCATTACATCATAAAGAGCCCCGTGCTGTGGCCCACACAGCACGGGGCTTTTTGCGTAGTTATTTCTGGCTTTGCTCGGCAGCAATCGCTGAGTTGGAAGATTTTTTATGCATGATCAGTTTATGATGCGATATGCAGCGTGAACGTGAAGGCGCTGCCCAGGCCGAGGATGCTCTCGACAGTCATCTCCTCGCCGAGCTGGCGCATGATTTCGTAGGCGATCGCAAGGCCCAGCCCTGTGCCCTTGCCGCTGTGAGACTTGTCCGCCTTATAGAAGCGGTCGAAGACATGCGGCAGATCCTCCTGACTGATGCCGATGCCGGTGTCGCGCACGGTGACGCGGATGACCTCATCGGTCACGCCGACATGCAGCGTGACGGTGCCGCTGTCGCTGGAATACTTGAAGGCGTTATCCAGAAGGGCGATGAGCACCTGCTGCGTGCGGTCCGGATTGCCGATGACGTCCGGCAGGGTATCCGGCACATCATAGATGAACGTCTGCTGATAGTCCTCGGCGTAGGCGGAGTATGTTTCGTGGATGAGATCGATCAGCGGCTTGGGGGAGAAGACGGATTTTGTCAGGGAAGCCTTGCCGCTTTGCAGGCGGGAGAGCTCGAGCATATCGCTGACCAGGCGCGTCAGGCGCATGGTTTCGCGCAGGACGACGTTATAGGTCTGCTGGCGCTGCTCCTCGGTTTTGATCAGGCCGTCGCGCAGCGGTTCGATGAGCGCGCGCATGGCCGTCAGCGGCGTGCGCAGCTCATGGGAGACATTGGCGACATAGTCGCGGCGGGTCTGCTCCAGGCGCTCGGCGCTGGTGACGTCGGAAAGGATGCCGACGCAGCCGGTGAGCGTGCCGTCGCTGCGGCTGAGCGGCGAGACGGAGACGGCGATGGCGATGCTGCCCTGCCAGATCGTCTGGCGGACGGTTTCGTGGGTGCGCAGCGACTGATCGAACATCTTCAGGATTTCCGGTGCGGCGATGCGCACATCGCTGCCCTGCGGCAGGCCGAGCAACTCATGTACGGCAGGATTGATCAGGGTCGTTTGCCCCTGTGCGTCCAGGGCGATGATGCCCTCGCTGACGCCGTTGATCAGGCTTTGCAGGCGGTTGCGCTCCAGTTCCAGGGTCGAGATGGTATTGCCCAGCTCGCTGGAGAGGTAATTGAGCGCGCCGCCGAGTTCGCCGAATTCATCCGCTCGCCGGTCGTCGGCGCGTACGGTGAGATCGCCGCCTGCCATGGTCAGCGCGACTGCGCGCATATCGGCGATGGGGCGGGAGAGCCGCGTGGCGAAATACAGCACGGCGGGCAGGAGCATGAGCGCGATGAGCAGGGCGGAGAATGTGATGGTATTGGTCAGCGCCTGCATGCCGCTCATGATTTCTGTCATGGACTGGGACATGAACACCGCGCCGACCACCTCGCCAAAGAACGTGATGGGCACGGCGACGGCGACGATATTGCCGCTGATGACCTCTTCCGAGGCGGCCTCACCCTCGTCGCTTTGTCTGGCGATGCCGTCGAGCACGTCGGACGTACGGGTGACGGCACGGGTGGATACGGGCGTTTCCAGATCCTCCTGATCACCGATATGCGTGGCGATCTGACCGGTGAGGACAGTGGGCAGCATGGCCCGCGCCAGCTGCGCAGGCAGGCGGCCCACACGGCGTCCGTCCTCCTGCTGGGTGCGAATGAGGGTTTCACCGCTGACGTCGACCACCCAGACGGTAGCCTCCCATTGGGCCGTGCTGCGGCCGATGAGCGGGACGAGATAGGCGGTGGAGATTTCGCCGCGCAGCGTGCTTTCGATATAGCCGGAGATGATCTGTCCCTTGGGAATGAGATCGTCGATCTTATTGCGGGCAAACAGCTGCGGCGAGATGGCGGTATAGATGGCGACGATCAGGCAGGCAAAGAGCGCGACTGTGCCATAGACGAGCACGAGCGTTCTGCGGAAAAAGCTGCTGCGTTTCATGTTTCGGCCTCGAATTTATAGCCCACGCCGTATACGGTCATGATATCCCACGCCTTGCCCATCTCCTCGCAGGCGAGCTTCTGGCGCAGGCGCTTGATATGCGTATCGACCGTGCGGGTATCGCCAAAGAAATCGTAGCCCCAGATGCGCGAGAGGATCTGCTCGCGATCGAACACGCGGCCGGGATGGGAGGCGAGCAGATACAACAGCTCCACCTCGCGCGGCGTACAGGACACGCTCTGGCCGGACAGGCGGACGCTATAGCGCTCGGGCTGGATCTCCAGCGAGCCATATTTGAGCGTAGTGAGCTGTTCCTCGTGCGGCGTGCCGTTATTCTGGTTGGTGCGCCGCAGCACAGCCTTGATGCGGGAGACGACCTCGCGCGGGGAGAACGGCTTGACGATATAGTCGTCCGCGCCCATCTCCAGGCCCAGAATGCGGTCGATCTCCTCACCGCGCGCGGTGAGCATGATGATGGGCAGCGTGCTCTCGCGCCGCACGCTCTGGCAGACCTCCATGCCGGTCATACCCGGCATCATCTGATCCAACAGCATGAGGTCATAATGATCCCGATGGGTCATCTCCAGCGCGCTCTTGCCGTCATAGGCAGAATCGTGCTCGAATTCCTCGTTATCCAGATACAGGGAAAGCGACTGATGGACGATGGGATCGTCGTCGCAGATGAGTATTTTCGGATGCTTATTCATACAAGTATCACCTCTATCATCCATTATAACCGAGCAAAATGGCGGGATTGTGAAAGGATGATGGAAATTTGAGGGAAATGGGGAGGACGTTGGGGCCGCGGGTCCCAAACTCCGCCTGGGGATTTCATCCCCAGACCCCATTTCGCTTCGCGGCGGTTTGAAGCGGCTTGGCATGGGCGAACTTTGTTCGCCTATGTAAATGAACCTTCCCCTATGGGGAAGATGGCTGCCCGAAGGGCAGACGGATGAGGTCCCGCCCGTAGACGGAGGGGTTACACCACCGGGAAGACGGACAGACGAATCTGCGCCTCGGCATAGGGCACAAGGGTCACGTCGATGAGATCGCCGCTTGCCTCGGCGGTAATGGGCGGCTGATCGCAGCTCTCGCCGCGCATGCCCCACTGCGGCGCGGCATAACCCTTCGTACGCAGCGCGACGCCGCACTCGGTCTGGATGGTTTCGATGGCGGCATTTTTGGCGAGCGCGACGCCGAAGCCTTCGCGAGCCTGCATGGCGGTCGCACCGTTTTCATCCGCGAGCGCATCATACAGCGGCGCATAGCTGAAGCGCAGCGGACCACGGCACACGCAGGCGGCCTGATGATAGCACACGGTGCGCTCGGCGGTCATCGGCAGGGTCAGCAGGAGGACGTCGCCGTCGTGCCATTCGCGGTTGACGGTGAGGATCGTGCCGCGCTGCGCGGGGATGATCTCGCCGGCGATTGCGGCGGTTGCGCCCTCGGCCCAGACCGGGATGCGCAGATGCATCGGGAAGGCGGCGCTCTGATCCAGATTCACGGTGATGCGGACATTGCCCTGCGCCGGATAGTCGCTTTCCACATTCAGGCGGACGGACGCGCCGGCGAGGCGATAGCGCACCTGACAGGGCGCATAGGAGCTCGCATACAGACCGTCGTCGCGGGAGAGGAGCCACTGATGGCTCGCAAAGCGCGGCCAGGCGGTCAGCAGGCTGCACAGGGTTTCGCTGTCTTCCAGGCTAAAGAGGCTGACGCCAAAGCCGGAGAGCGGGAAGCGCGCTGTGCGGGTGATTCTGACCTGATTGGCCTGCTGAACGCTCTGCACGCTGCGGCCGTCCGGAGCAAAAGCGGCGGCAACGCCGTTGTACATGAGGGTATCGAGCTGATCGGCCGTATGCTCGCCGTCGGCGCAGGAAAGCAGGGTTTCCAGCGAGGCGGCCAGCTCGCACAGGGCCTTGGCATTTACGCCGCGGCTGGGATGCGTGCCCGCCAGCAGCGGATCGCCGGTAACGCCGCCGCAGACAGCGCTGTGCGCCTTATTCATGCGGGTGATGCCGGTTTCCGGGGCGGAAAGATGCTTGCCGGAGCCGGTGAGCTGGGCGGCGAGCGCGCTTGTGCGCAGGCCCTCGCACAGGTTGATGCTGTTTGCGCTGCGCAGCAGATGATGCGCATAGCCGTCCTCGCTCTCGCCGGAGAGCGCCTCATAGAGCGCCTCCTCGTTCATCGTGCGGGAGATGGGCGTGCGGTAGGGGAAGCTGTGGAAGAGCGTGGTATAGTCCGCGCCCTGCGCGATGAGCGTCATGAGCACGGTGAGGATGGCTTTCTGCGCGGTGACGTTATAGAGGAACACGCCGCATTCGAGCGTATCGGCGGTGTGCATGGCCTCGTCGGGAGACAGCGGCGCGGCCTCGAGCGTATCCTTGAGGAACTTCATGTAGCGCAGCATGAAGGAAAGCAGGCGCTTATCGCCGGTCATGGAATAGGCAGCGCAGAGCGCGCGCAGCATGCGGCCGCGCGCGGCAAAGGTCTCGTTCTCCGCGCCGAAGCTGCCGTCCTCGCGCTGGCCGTCGACTACGGCGTCGACCAGACGAAGGGAAGACCTGCGCAGCTCCTCATCGCCAAGCAGCGCGGACGTGAGCAGGCTCGCCTCGAGCAGATTAGCGGCGTCCATGCCGCCCAGCAGCTCGCCGCCGAACCAGCTGCTCCTGCTTCCGGTGTGCGGGAAGAGGGACTCGCAGCGGGAGAGCAGGCCGCCGCGCAGGGAAAGCAGGCGATCGCGCATCGCGCCGCGGGCTGTGATCGCGCCGACAGGCAGCGCGGCAAAGCGATTGGGCGAGAGCGGAGCGCGGGCAAAGAAAGTGCGGGTAAGCATAAGATAAATCCTCCTGGTATGCATGCTGTCAAAGGGACAGAAGAAATGTCATAATTCTACATATTATAGTTTACAACGGCGAACGGAATGCGTCAATAAAAGAGTTGAAAACAGAAGGAAAATGGAGTACAATCAAAGTGTATAAAATCACTATATTGGGAAGAGGTGTCCTTTTATGGCCGTTAAGAAAACCGAGAAGAAAACCGAGGCTCCCAAGAAGCTGAGGATCTTTGAACTGGATCCCAGTCTGGAGGCTGTTGCGGGCGACATCAATGACCGCATGAGCCGCTATGAGAACAGAAAGAAGCAGCTGCTGGGCGACAATCAGACCCTGTCGGAGTTTGCCAGCGGATATCTGTATTATGGCCTGCATAAGACCAAGACCGGCTGGGTGTACCGCGAGTGGGCCCCGGCGGCGAAGGAAATGCATCTGGTCGGCGATTTCAACGGCTGGGATCACACCTCCCATCCGATGAAGAAGGTCGGCGACGAGAACTGGGAGATCGAGATCAAGGGCGTGAATACCATTCCGCATCTGTCCAAGTGGAAGGTCGCCGTGACCGACCAGTGGGGCAACACGCAGGACCGCATTCCGCTCTATGCCCGCTATGTCAAGCAGGACAAGGAGACCAACGGCTTCAACGCTATCGTGTGGAATCCGCGTAAGAAGTTCGAGTGGACGGACGAAGGCTTCGAGCCGCAGAAGAACGTTCCGCCGGTCATCTACGAGTCCCATGTCGGCATGGCGACCGAGCTGGAGCGCGTGGGCACGTATCTGGAGTTTATGAAGGACATCCTGCCGCGCATCAAGGAAAACGGCTACAACACCGTGCAGCTGATGGCGATCATGGAGCATCCGTACTACGCGTCCTTTGGCTATCAGGTGGCCAATTTCTTCGCCGCCTCCAGCTGGTACGGCACGCCGGACGACCTGAAGGCGCTCATCAATGAGGCGCACAGGCTGGGCATCTCTGTGCTGCTGGATCTGGTGCATTCCCATGCGGTCAAGAACACCGCCGAGGGCATCAACATGTTCGACGGCACGGTGTGGCAGTTCTTCCATGACGGCGAGAAGGGCGATCATCCGGCCTGGGGCAGCAAGTGCTTTGACTACAGCCGCACGGGCGTGCTGCATTTCCTGCTCTCCAACGTCAAGTTCTGGATGGATGAGTATCACTTCGACGGCTTCCGCTATGACGGCGTGACCTCCATGCTCTACTACGATCATGGTCTGGGCACCTCCTTCAGCGGCCTTGGTCAGTATTTCTCCATGAATACCGACGTGGATGCGGTGACTTATCTCATGCTGGCCAGCGACCTGATCCATTCCTTCAAGAAGGGCTCCGTCGCCATCGCTGAGGACATGAGCGCCATGCCGGGCATGTGCCTGCCCATCGAGGACGGCGGCATCGGCTTTGACTATCGCCTGAGCATGGGCCTGCCGGACTTCTTCATTAAGACCATCAAGGAGAAGGAAGACGGCCAGTGGGAGATCAGCAAGATGTTCTGGGAGCTGATCGCCCGCCGCAACGGCGAGAAGGTGATCGGCTATGCCGAGAGCCACGACCAGGCACTGGTGGGCGACAAGACCATCATGTTCCGCCTGGCGGACAAGGATATGTATTTCTACATGGACCGTGCAAGCCAGAGCATGAACATTGACCGCGCTATGGCGCTGCACAAGATGATCCGCCTGGTGACCATCGCCGCGGGCGGCGAAGGCTACCTCAACTTCATGGGCAATGAGTTCGGCCATCCGGAATGGATCGACTTCCCGCGCGAGGGCAACGGCTGGAGCTTCAAGAATGCCCGCCGCCTGTGGAGCCTTTCTGAGAATGGCTTCCTGCGCTATGAGCTGCTGGGCAATTTTGACAAGGCGATGGTCAAGCTGATTAAGGACTACAACGTGCTGGGCGGCTACATGGCCAACTGCCTGCGCCAGCATGAGAGCGATCAGCTGCTTGCCTTTGAGCGCGGCAACTGCATCTTTGCTTTCAACTTCCATCCGACCAACTCCCAGACCGGCATGTTCATCAATGCGCCGCAGCACGGCGACTACAAGGTGATCCTGTCCACGGACGACAAGGAGTTTGGCGGCTTTGAGCGCATCGACAAGGAGACCGTCTATCATACCTGGGCGCATGATCCGCAGCTGGGCGACGGCTTTGCGATCTATCTGCCGGCGCGCACGGCGGTCGTGCTGCAGAAGGTGGAGCTGATCAAGCAGGAGACCGGGGCGGCGGCCGAGGCTCCGATCGAGGTTACGGCCAAGAAGGCGCCTGCGAAGAAAGCTCCGGCGAAGAAGACGGCCGAAAAGAAGCCGGCTGCCAAGAAGGCGCCTGCGAAGAAGGCTGCGGCCAAGAAGAGCGCGAAGACCGAGGAAAAGTAATCCGGAAAAATATCGCAGGAGTACCCGCCGAAAAGGCGGGTACTCTTTTGAAAAGGGGAGTTTGCGTGAAGAACGTATTGCTGCTGGGCGATATCACGGGGCGCAGCCGCGTGGCGCTGAGGATGCTGTCCTGCGTGCTGGAGGACAAAGGGCACGAGGTGCTGATGCTGCCGACTGCGCTCATTTCCAATACGCTGAATCTGGGCAGGCATGAGATGCTGGATACGACGGACTATCTGCTGCGCAGCCTTGAGATCTGGGAAACGCTGGGGATCACAGTTGATCTGGCGTATATCGGCTATATCACCGGCATGGAGCAGGCTGAAAAGCTTGCGGTTGTGGCGGACGCTCTGCGCGCAAAGGGCGTGCCGATCGTGCTTGATCCGATCCTGGGCGACAACGGAAAGCGGTATAACTCCATCAGCGACGATCAGGCGCAGGGCATGAAGATGCTGTGCGGTCATGCCGATCTGATCACGCCGAATCTGACGGAGGCGTGTCTGCTGCTGGGGGAAGAATACGGCGAAAAGGACGCTGAAGAGCTTGCCTCGACGCTGAGCGGCGTGGGCTGCAGCACGCTGATCACCAGCGCGGCGACGCAGGAGAGCGAGAGCGCCATGATCGGATATGACAGAGTGCGGCAGGAAGGGTTTGCAATTTCCTTTGAGCGCGTGCCGGGACACAGGTGGGGCACGGGCGATCTGTTTACGGGATTGCTCATCGACGGACTGCTCTGCGGAAAGGAACTAGAGGCCGCGGCGCGCGAGGCCGGGGAGCATGTTGCCAAGCAGCTGCGCGGCGAGGAGAAGAGCCTGCTGCCGGAACAATGAGGATACGAGAAGAAGCTTTTCTGGAAAGGAAGGCTTCTTTTCTTTGAGGATGCGCTGGGGGATACGCGCTGCGCTGGGCCCAGAAGGATGAGGAGGGGCTACGTGCCCCTCCTACATCCCTCTGGACTCCCATACCACCCCCCGAACGCTGGGGAGGTATAAGGGAATTGCAGGATCACAGATCCATTCCCGTTGATCGCGGGCGAACAGAGTTCGCCACTGTGCTTTTGCGCAGGGGCTGCTTGAAGCCGCCGCGAAGCGAAGAAGGGAGTTTGAGGGTTCGGATTTTCCGAACTGGGGCAGAGGTGAATGACAGCCCGGTGGGCTGTCAGAGCTGCCCTGACCGACGAGCGTCGAGCGAGGAGATAGAAATCCCTCAAGCGGGTTTTAGGGCGGCAGCCCTATTGCAACCCATGCATAATTCCTACTGGATTTGTAGAAAATATCCCATATCCCATTGACGGGGTATGAATTCGGTGCTATACTATGACACGTGACAAATTATGGAAGAGGAGGGCTGGCCTGTGATGATCTCCACCAAGGGCCGCTATGCGCTGCGGATCATGGTCGATCTGGCGATGCATGACGGCATGGAGCCTGTGAGCGTGCGCGAAATCGCACAGCGGCAGGATATTTCCGGCAAATATATGGAGCAGATCATCAGCGTGCTCACGCGCGCGGGACTGCTTCGCAGCGTGCGCGGCGCGCAGGGCGGCTATCATCTGGCACAGACGCCCGAAGAGATCACCGTGGGCATGATCCTGCGGGCGACCGAGGGCGATCTCGCCCCGGCGGAGTGCGTGCTCGACGGCGCGCAGCACTGCGACCGGCGCGGTGCGTGTCCGTCGCGGACGGTGTTTGCCAAGGTCTACAGCGCGATCAACGACGTGATCGACGGCGTGACGTTGCTGGAGCTGATGCCCGAGAGCGGGAATGGCGACGCGCCCGGCTGCGGTACGGCGTCATAAACTGCAACCAATCCAATCAATAGGAAGAGAGGTTATTCCTCATGATCTACATGGATAATGCCGCGACGACGCGGATGAGCGAGCGCGCATTCGAAGCGATGCGCCCGTTCTTTATGGAGCAATACGCCAATGCGGCGGGTACTTACTCCTTTGCCAACGCGAGCAAGGAAGCGGTCGAGACCGCGCGCAAGCAGGTGGCCAAGGTGATCGGCGCGAAAGCAAATGAGATCTTCTTTACCTGTGGCGGCACGGAGAGCGATAACTGGGCGCTCAAGGGTGTGGCGCAGGCCTTCGCGGCCAAGGGCAAGCACATCATTATCAGCGCGATCGAGCATCATGCGATCCTGCACAGCGTGCAGGCGCTGGAGAAGCAGGGCTGGGAAGTGACCGTTCTGCCGGTGGACGAATTCGGCATGGTCAGTGTCGAAGCGCTTGAAAAGGCGATCCGCGAGGATACTGTGCTCGTGTCCATCATGGCGGCCAATAATGAGATCGGCACAATTCAGCCGATCAAGGAAATCGGCGCGGTGTGTCGCAAGTACGGCGTGCTCTTCCACACGGATGCGGTGCAGGCGTATGCACACATCCCGCTGGATGTGAACGAGATGAATATTGATCTGCTCTCTGCCAGCGGCCATAAATTCCACGGCCCCAAGGGCGTCGGCTTCCTGTATGTGCGCAAGGGCGTCAGACTCATGCCGTTCATGGACGGCGGCGCGCAGGAGAAGAAGCGCCGCGCGGGCACGACGAACGTCGCCGGCATCGTGGGCATGGGCGCCGCTGCCCAGGAGGCTGCAGCGAACATGGAAGCGGCGATGGCAAAGGTCAGAGAAATCCGCGACCATATGATCGCGCGCATCGAAAACGAGATTCCGTACTGCCGCCTCAACGGCCACCGCACCGAGCGCCTGCCGGGCAACGTCAATTTCTGCTTCCGCTTCATCGAGGGCGAGGGCATGCTGATGCTGCTGGACTTTAACGGCATCTGCGCATCCAGCGGCAGCGCCTGCACGAGCGGCTCGCTGGATCCGAGCCATGTGCTGCTGGCCATCGGCCTGCCGCATGAGATCGCGCACGGTTCCCTGCGTCTGTCCCTCTCGGAGGAGACGACGATGGAAGAGGCGGACAAGGTGGTTGATGCGCTCAAGGAGATCATCCCGCGCCTGCGCAGCATGAGCCCGCTGTACGAGGATTTTGTGAAGAATCAGGCGTAATCCCTCAGACGGCTTCGCCGCCAGCTCCCCTTTCAGTGGAGCCTGATGAGCGGATTAAAGAAGCATTTGAAGGAATACTTAGGCAAACGGAGTTTGCCGATATAAGCGCTGCATGAAGCAGCCGCGAAGCGAAGAAGGGGTCTGGGGATGAAATCCCCAGGCAGGGCTTGGGGCGCAGCCCCAACGTCCTCATCCCCGTCAAATAGAGAAACTGATCACGGAGGCAAGCGTTATGTATACCGAAAAAGTGATGGATCATTTCATGCACCCGCGTAACGTCGGCGAGATCGAGAACGCCAGCGGCGTGGGAACTGTCGGCAATGCCAAGTGCGGCGACATCATGCGCATCTATCTGGATATCGACGAGAATCAGGTCGTGCGCGACGCGAAGTTCAAGACCTTCGGCTGCGGCGCGGCGATCGCGACGAGCTCCATGGCGACCGAGCTGATCATCGGCAAGACCGTGCAGGAGGCGCTGAAGGTGTCCAACAAGGCGGTCATGGAAGCGCTGGATGGCCTGCCGCCGGTGAAGGTGCACTGCTCCCTGCTCGCTGAACAGGCAGTGAACGCTGCGCTGTGGGATTACGCGAAGAAGAATAACCTCACCATCGAGGGCCTCAAGCCGCCGGTTGACGACGTGGACGAGCTGGAGCACGAGGAAGAAGAGGAAGAATAATCAAACCGGCAAGCTGCCGGTGGCATTACCGACAAACTTCTGTAAATCCTGCTGCATTGCACCCGGGGCAATACTCTGCGGAAAGATTTGCATAACAAAAAGCCTGTCTCCGAAGGAGCAGGCTTTTTTCGCAGGTTATTCGGCTTCGGAAAAGACGATGGTGTCGGGCGCAGCGGGAGGCTCGGCAGTGGTATCGTCCGAAGGCGCGGTTTCAGCATCACTGTCGGCAGGAGCAGACGGTTCTGCGGTTGAATCTGGCTGCGTGGTCGGATTGATGTGGGGCCCACTCGGCGGCGCAATGGTCGGCTCAGTGGTCGGCGCGACAGTTGGCTCCGTAGTGGGCGCAGCTGTGGGATCGTTCGTGGTCTCGGGAAGCGGCGTGGCCTCGGGAGCAGGCGTTGGCGTGAGGTCAGGCGTCGGAGACGGCGTCGGGCGCAGCTGCCTGCCGTCCTCAAGGATGCAGTTGTCAATGCGGGCACGCAGAGCGGCAGAGTCTCCAACAAGATGGAGTGATGTGCCGGGCTGCGCATTTTCGCCGGTAACGTCGCCGCCGACAAAGTGACCGGAGATACGGAAGGAAGAGGCGTCTTCGGCGTTCATGAGAATCAATGCGTTGCCGCCGTAGTTTTCGCCGGAACCGCCTTTGACCTGACCGCTGATGCCGACGCTGACACTGTCGCTGGCGGAGACGAGCTGGATGCCGTCGCCGCCGATGGAGCCGTCGCCTCCCTGGAGGCTGCCAGCGATGGTGATGTAGGCATTGCCGCTCAGATCGTAAAGATTGAGGGCGTGACCGCCCATGCCATTGCCGCTGCCGCCCTGAATGGAGCCGGTGATCATGATGGCACCGTTATTGCGAAGCGGAGAAATGACGACGCCGGCACCGCCGGAAGAACCGCTTCCGCCGCGGACGGTGCCTTCAATGCTGCCGTAAAACTCGCCGCCGTCATGATGGATCGAGAGACCGGAACTGCCATGTCCGCCTTCGATGCTGCAGCCGGGTTCGATGATGAGCGTACCGTTTCCGGAAAAGGAGACGCCGGTCTTGCCAGAGGAGCCTGTAACGGAAACATTCCGGCTCAGATGGACGTGAGAAGTACCGGAAATGACGAGCGAGTCAATCAGAGAAACGCCGGACAGCGTGACGGAGGCGTGATCCAGATGAAGTCCACTGATCACGGCACCATCCTCGGATTTGAGGAAAATGGAAGAATCTGTGTGTAGAGGAGGTTCGCCCTGCGCGAGAATTTCTCCGGAAAGGAGAATGGTGTCACCGTCTTCTGCAGAAGAAAGAAGCGAAGAAAGCTCGGCGTAAGAGGATACGGGACCAAGCATGGCGGCACAGGCAGGGGCAACGGATGAACACAGGATCAAAACGGAAAGGGCTGTTGCCCATAAACGACGAAACATATAATAGGAAAGCTCCCTTCTCAGGCGGCTGAAAGCATATGCGCATGGCCGCCGGATATGCGACATTATATCATATTGTATCCAACGAGGCAAGTCGATGGGGATTTGCACGAAACAGTCGTGTGAGAAGAAAACCAAAAGAAGTGCAAAAAAGATGTTGACAGACGTCGGATGATGTGATATTATAATCGAGCTGTCAGTGAAACGGCAACGCCAAAACCTGACAGATGATCCTTGAAAACGATACAGAATCAAGAAGAACGCGAACGACGATTTTCACGAGTCGTCGTTGTACAAAGACAGTCAATTCGAGAATGAGTTTTGAACCTTGAAGTTCACTTCAAGGATTCGATA
>SVGO01000079.1 GCA_015056305.1 Clostridiales bacterium
TGTCTCCGGAGTGTGTGGAGCTGGCCGACGACGCCGAGAGCTATCAGTTCCTGGTCATCAACAGCGCTGAGCAGCCGAAGGCTGTTGAGCCGTTTGGCCTCGATCCGAACAACGTCATGGACTATGACTTCGAGGACGCCAAGAACAACACCACCCAGTATGTTGAGGATTACTTCAACACCCTCGGTGCTGCTGCGGACGACCGCTTCAAGACGGAGTGATTGTAAAGCTTCGGTGTGAATGATGATGTGCCTGCGGAGCAAGGGAACGCGCTGCGCTGTGCCCAGAAGGATGAGGAGGGGCTGCGCGCCCCTCCTACATCCCTCTGGACTCCCATACCACCCGCGAACGCTGGGGAGGTATAAGGAGCCTGGTGAATCCAAGCCTCATGTTTAGTGCACGCGTGCGACAGAGTCGCAACTGGGCTTTGGCGCTGCGAAACGAGGGCTGCGGGCCGATCATGCGCGGCTTCAAACTGCCGGGATTCTATCCGCTGGCGAACGCAGTTCGCCAAAGGCCAGCAGATTGAAACCGCCGCGAAGCGAAGAAGGGTGCAGGGACAATGTCCCTGCCAGGGGTTCGGGGACGGCGCCCCCGAGGCAGCCCTGACGTACCCAACATACCTATCGTATCTCCACGGGGGATGGGGGAAAGCCCCATCCCTCTTTTTGTATCAATGAAGAGGGGTGAATGCCCGATGAAAACACGCCAGAGTGCGGCGCTTGAGCGCAAGAAATTCTTTGCCGATCCGGTGATGGTCGTCACCGTCGTGCTGCTGACTGTGCTGCTCGCGCTGTTTATTCTCTATCCGCTGGCCATGCTGCTGCTGGACAGCGTGTATGTGCGCGAAACGAACCTCGTGCTTGTCACAGACATTCAGGCGGGGAACGCTGAAGTGAATGTGAAGGACGGTAAGATCGCCGTGCTCAATAACAAGAGCAAGGCGGAGACGTTTGCCGTGGACGAGCTGGACGGCGCATGGGGATATCTCTTTGCCAAGAACGGCAGGGTGCTCAAGGAGGGCACGGAGATCGATCCCGAAAACTGCTATGTGAAGGTACAGAAGAACTACTTCACCGTTGATGCGTTCCCGCGCATCTTTGCGGACTATACGTTTAACAGGGCGTTCTACAACACGCTGCTGCTGGGCGCAATCACGGGCTTTGGCTCGGTGATCATTGGTCTCCTGTTTGCGTATGTGGACTGCTATGTGAACGTGCGTCAAAGGGCGGTCAAGAAGATGTTCGACGTGGTGAGCATGCTGCCGGTCGTTTCGCCGCCGTTCGTTTTGTCGCTGTCGATGATCCTGCTTTTTGGCCGAGGCGGCCTGATTACGCGCGAGCTGCTGGGCATCTATGACAGCAACGTATACGGTCTGGGCGGCATCGCGATCGTGCAGATCCTGACGTTCTTCCCGGTATGCTATATGATGCTCAAGGGTCTGCTCAAGAACATCGATCCCTCGATGGAGGAGGCCGCTCGCAATATGGGTGCCAGCCGGATGAAGGTATTCACCACGGTGACCCTGCCGCTGATGCTGCCGGGCCTGGGCAATGCGTTCCTGGTGACGTTCATCGAGTCCGTGGCGGACTTTGCCAACCCGATGATGATCGGCGGCAGCTACGATACGCTGGCGACGACGATCTATCTGCGCATCACCGGCGGCAGCTACGACATCACCGGTGCGGCTGCGATGGCGGTTGTGCTGCTGGCGATCACACTGGTGCTGTTCCTGATCCAGAAGTACTATCTGGAGGCGAAAACGGCCGCGACGCTGACCGGCAAGGCCAGCCGCGCCCGAGCGCTGATCGACGATCGGAGCGTGCGCGTGCCGCTGACGACGATCTGCTCTGCTTTGTCCGCGTTCGTCATCCTGATGTACATCGCCATTCCGTTCGGCGCGCTGTTCAAGCTCTGGGGCCGCGACTACAGTCTGAGTCTGAAGTGGTTCCAGCAGCTCTTCCGCGACGACGGATTCAAGGCGTTTACCGACAGCTTTATCCTCTCGCTGATCGCTTCGCCGATCACGGCGATCCTCTCGATGATCATCTCCTATCTGGTGGTTAAGAAGCGCTTTAAGTCCAAGGCGTTCATCGAGTTCGTGTCCATGCTGGCGATGGCCGTGCCGGGCACGGTTCTGGGCGTGGGCTTCATCCGCGGCTTTGCCAACGGCATCTTCCGCACGGGCCTGATGCAGGGCATCTACGGCACGGGCATCATCCTGGTGATCGTATTCGTGGTGCGCTCGCTGCCGGTCGGCACGCGCAGCGGCATCTCTGCGCTGCGCCAGATTGACAAGTCGATCGAGGAATCGGCCTATGACCTGGGCGCGGGCAGCGCGAAGGTATTCATGACGGTGACGCTGCCGCTGATCAAGGATTCGTTCCTGAGCGGATTGGTGACGACGTTCGTGCGCTCGATCACCGCCATCAGCGCGATCATCCTGCTGGTGACGCCGCGCTATCTGCTCATCACCTGCCGCATCAACGAATTCGCCGAGAAGGGCGCGTATGGCGTGGCCTGCGCGTATGCGACGATCCTGATTGCGATCGTTTACGCGGCGATCGTGATCATGAACTGGGTGATCAGGCACTTTGGCACGAGCAAAGTCATGAAGGCGAAGGAGGACTAAGGCCATGGCAAACAAGGAAAAGAAAGGCGTGCGCCTTGAGCATATTTCCAAGATTTACAACGATCCCAAGACCGGCAAGGAATTCTATGCGGTCAACGACGTGAGCCTGACCATTGAGCCGGGCAGCTTTGTGACGCTGCTGGGCCCGAGCGGCTGCGGCAAGACGACGACGCTGCGCATGATCGCGGGCTTTGAAAGCCCGGACGCGGGCGAAATCTATCTGGGCGACGAGCCGATCAACGCGCTCACGCCCAACAAGCGCGACACGGCGATGGTATTCCAGAGCTATGCGCTGTTCCCGCACTACAACGTGTATGACAACGTGGCATACGGATTGAAGCTGCGCAAAGTGCCCAAGAAGGAAATGGACGAGCGCATTGAGCGGATTCTGGATCTGGTGGAGCTGACCGGCATGGAAAGCCGCATGACCAACCAGCTCTCCGGCGGCCAGCAGCAGCGCGTGGCGCTGGCGCGCGCGATGGTCGTGGAGCCGAGCGTGCTGCTGTTTGACGAGCCGCTTTCCAACCTTGACGCGAAGCTGCGCGTGTCCATGCGCACGGAGATCCGCCGCATCCAGCAGACGCTGGGTATTACGGCGGTATACGTCACGCACGATCAGGCGGAGGCGATGGCGATCTCCGACAACATCATCATCATGAACAAGGGCGTTATCGCGCAGATGGGCACGCCGGAGGAGATCTATCACAAGCCGCAGAGCGAGTTTGTCGCGGATTTCATCGGCGAGGTCAACTTCCTGGACGGCGAGGTCGCCGAGGTGAAGGGCGGCAGCTGCATCGTGAAGGTCGCCGGCCATCCGGTGGAGGTTGCCAATCCCGACGGCTTTGCTGCGGGCAAGGCTTGCCGCCTGGTGCTGCGTCCGGAGGCGGGCATCCTGGCGGACACGGGCGCACTGCCGTGCAGGGTCGTGCTCAGCTGCTTCATGGGCGCATATCAGAACTATCATGTGATGGTCGGTGATACGCTGGTGAAGCTGTGCGACTATTGCCCGGTGGGCCGCAAGGTCTACAAGGTCGGAGACGTGGCGTATCTGAGCTTCAGGGACGGCTGCGTGTCGATGCTGTAAGCGAGGGGCGTTGGGGACGTTGGGGACGTTAGGGCTGCCGCCCTAAAACCCGCTCGGGGACATCGTCCCCGAACCCCTTCTTCGCTTCGCGCCTGCTTTAAGCAGCCTGCATAGGCGAACTTCGTTCGCCTGCGGGAAAGATGAAAATCATATAAAAAGACCTTCTGTTTGTCAGAAGGCCTTTTTTGATATATCCGTGGGCAAACGTAGTTTGCCGAAGGAAAGTTGCTTGAAACAGGGGCGAAGCCAAGAAGGGAGTCTGAGGGATGAAATCCCTCAGACGGGTCTTAGGGCGGCAGCCCTAACGTACCCCCCTCAGTCCATGCGCAGGATCATCGTGAGGATGTTGCGGGCGGCGGCTTCCATGGCGGCGCGGGTGAGGGTGCCGGCGGCGAGGGCCTGCAGCAGGCGATCCGGATGACCGGTGGGCATCTTGAGGTCGTTGCCGGCCATGACCTCGCTGGCGTGCGTGCCGTAGGTCCACCAGTCGGTGGTGACCATGCCGTCAAAGCCCCATTCGTCGCGGAGAATATGCTGGAGCAGATCGGCGTTCTCGCTGGCGCGCGTGCCATTGATGATGTTGTAGGAGGTCATGATGCACCAGGGATGCGCTTCGCGGACGATGATCTCAAACTGGCGGATGTAGATCTCGCGAATGGCGCGCTCGGAGGCGCGGGAATCGCTGTTGCGGCGGTTGGTCTCCTTGTTGTTGAGCGCGAAATGCTTGGGCGTGGCGGCGACGCGCTGGGACTGGATGCCGCGCACGAGCGCGGCGGCCTGTTTGCCGGTGAGCAGGGGATCCTCGGAGAAATACTCGAAGTTGCGGCCGCAGAGGGGATTGCGATGGATGCACACGCCCGGGGTGAGCCAGACGCCGATGTTGTTTTCCTTGACCTCCAGCGCGCCGGCAGCGCCCACGCGATAGACGAGATCAGGGTCCCATGTGCAGGCGAGCAGCGTCGCACAGGGGAAGGCTGTGGTCTTCACGCCGGTTTCCTCGCGCACGCGCAGACCGGCAGGGCCGTCAGCGGTCATGATGTTTGGAATCCCGTTGTGCGGCTGATTGCCCACGCCCCAGGTATTCGCCACGCCGGTATTGGGCTGACCGCCCAGCAGATGGGCAAGGTCCTCATCGGAAAGCGCGGCGATGAAATCATCCAGCGTGATTTCGCCGGAGGCGACCTGCGCAAGCTGCAGGGGCTTGGGATCACGCCACGAGAAGGGCGCCTGCGCGCGCACTGCGGGCGGATGCTCGAACAGGTGGAGATTGGTTTCGGGTGCTTCGCAGGGCTTCACGGGCAGGGATTCCATAGAACCGTCGGCAAGCATGCGCTGGGAGAGCAGGGACGGTGCAAGGCGCGTGCTGAGCTGGCGGACGATGCGGTTGTTGTCAAGGCCAAGGACGCCGGACGCCTGCGTGGTGTCGCGCACGCTTGTGCCGATATGGAAGGTGTATTCGCCCTTTTCCAGAATCCAGGCGGCGCGCTGCACCTTGCCCAGATCGTCATAGGAGGCGAAAACCTCCATGGGGAAGCGGACGACGACATGCTCGGCTTCACCGGGGGCGAGCAGGCGCGTCTTGCGATAGCCGGCGAGCACACGGGAGGGCTTGCCCAAGAGCCCCTGCGGCGCGCTGACGTAGACCTGGACGACCTCGCGGCCGGGCACAGCGCCCACATTGCAGACGTTGGCGGAGGCAACGACCTCGTCGCCGTCAAACGAAACGGCATGGCCGGTCAGGGAGAAGGACGTATAGGACAGGCCGAAGCCGAAGGGATAGACGACCTTATCCTTTGCGTCGGGGATGGTTTCAAAATAGCGATAGCCGACATAGATATCCTCGGTGTACTCGGCATAGTCGTCGCTGTCAAAAAAGGAACGGGCGAAGGGATAATCGCACAGATCGCGGGCGAATGTGTCGCAGAGCTTGCCGCTGGGATTGCCAAGGCCCATGAGCAGCTCGGCTGCGGCGAGGCCGCCCTCTATGCCGCCCTGCCAGGCGAGGAGCACGGCGCTGACGGCAGGATTTTCGGCAAGGCAGGCCGTCTCGACCATGCCGCCGGTATTGAGCACGACGACGACACGGGGGAACGCAGCGCAGACTGCGTCGAGCATAGCGCGCTCAGCGCGGGATAGATAGAAATCGCCCTGCTCAAAGATCTCGCCGGAGAGGCGAATGGGTACTTTGTCAACGTTCTTGTGCTCAGCGATGGGATCGAAATCTGCGCGGCGGTCCCAGTTTTCGCCGGAGAAGCGGCTGATGGAGACGATCGCGGTATCGGCAAAGGCGCGGGCCTTTTTGACCAGCGCAGCGGGCAGCTCCGGTTCGGCGGTCATGCCGGGCATGCGGCCCGAGGCATACTGCGCGCGGACATGCTCGCGATAGAAATCGACGGTATCCGGGAAGAGGGTCGCGGGATCGACGACCTCAAGCAGGCCCTCATAGAGATTGCGGACGTAGGGCACGGTGACGTCGCCGCTGCCGCCGCCGCCCTTGACATAATCGATCGTGCCCTTGCCGAAAAGGGCAATGCGCGTGCCGCGGGCAAGGGGAAGGGTCTGGTTCTCATTTTTGAGGAGCACCATACCTTCCTTGGCGGCGTCTTTGGAAAGACGGATATGCTCAGGACTGGCGGTGATGCGGCGGCCATCCCTGCCAAGCGGGACGGCGGGCTGGAAATTGGCGCGGGTCCATTGCTTCATGACGGAATCCTCCCCCAATGTGTCGATGATTTTGATAGATATATTATACCGTTTTGGAGAGGGAAAGACAATGGCGCATTGCGGGGATTGACGGCTGATATTGATACGCGATACAATGCAGGAAGAAGAGAAAACGCCGGGGCGACAGCGGCGGAAAAAATAGACACGGGAGGAAGAATATGCGGCCTGAATGGACGGATCGACTGAAGCACTGGATGGACGTGCTGGAGAAGGAATTCTACGAGCCGCTGGGCGAGATCGCGCTGGAAGGCTTTGAGACGATGGACATGCTCTCCCTCAAGGAAGCGCAAGAACGTGAATTTGCGACGATGCCGTTTGGAAAAACCTGGGGACCGCGCTGGGGCTATCTGTGGCTGCGGGGCGAGATTGTAATTCCGGAGCAGGCTGCGGGCAAGATGATCGTGATGGATCTACGCCAGGGCGGCGAGGCGACGGTATTTGTAAACGGCGAAGCCTTTGGCACGCGGCGTGCGGAATGGGTGAGTACTTCTCACCACTACATCTGTGACCAGGTGCTGGCAAGGAGCGCCAAGCCGGGTGATCGATATCAGCTGATGCTGGAAGCATACGCCGGGCACGGTTATCCGGGCGAGGACAATGACGGCTGCGCGACGGGGCCGGTGCGTCCGGCGGAAGCTAAACAGCAGGGAGACTATGCGCCCGAACCGGACGAGATGATGCGCCAGAAGATGGGCGCGAGCACATACGGCGTCTGGCACGAGGAGGCGTATCAGCTGTGGCTGGATGTGCGAACGATCCTCGATTTGCTGGAGAGCGTTGAGGCGGATTCGCTGAGGGCAGCAAGGCTCGAGGAGGCGCTGGAGGGATTCACGCTGGCGGTCGACTTTGAGCAGGAGCGCAAAGGGCGGCTGGCGGACTATGTGCGCGCGAGGGAGCTGCTGCGCCCTGTGCTTGAAGCACGCAACGGCACGACTGCGCCGAAGATGGCCGCGATCGGCAACGCGCATCTGGACGTATGCTGGCTGTGGCCGTATCGGGAGACGCAGCGCAAGGTGGCGCGCACGTTTGCCCAGCAGGTCCGCCTGATGGACATGTATCCGGATTACAAATTCATTCAGAGCCAGCCGGAGACGTATCAGATCTGCAAGGAGCTGTATCCTGAGCTGTATGAGCGAATCAAGGAAAAGATCCGCGCCGGGCAGTGGATTGCGGACGGCAGCATGTGGGTGGAGCCGGACACGAACATGACCTCCGGCGAATCGCTGATCCGCCAGATCATGCACGGCAAGAAATTCTACAAGGATGAATTCGGCGTGGACTGCCAGCTTTTGTGGCTGCCGGATACATTCGGCTACAGCGCGGTGCTGCCGCAGATTCTGCAGGGCTGCGGCGTGAAGTACCTGACGACGCAGAAGATTTTCTGGACATACAACGGCAGCGATCCGTTCCCGTATCACTACTTTACCTGGGAGGGCATGGACGGATCGCAGGTGACGAGCTTCCTGCATATGGATTACACGTCCAGAACAGACGCGAAGACCGTAAACGATCGCTGGAAGAACCGCGTGCAGAAGCGGGACATCGACGCCTTCCTGCTGCCCTTTGGCTATGGCGACGGCGGCGGCGGCCCGTGCCGCGATCACATCGAGTTTGCGCTGCGCCAGAAGAACCTGGAGGGCGCGCCGAAGGTGGACTTTGTCAGCCCGCAGGACTTCTTTGAGGATTGCGCCGAAAAGGGCGCGCCGAAGAACAAATACGTGGGCGAACTGTACTTCCAGTGCCATCGCGGCACATACACCAGCCAGGCGGCGATCAAGCGGGGCAACCGCAAGAGCGAACTGGCGCTGCGCGAGGCGGAGATGTGGGGCGCGGCTGCGGCGGACAGAATCGACTATCCGGCGCAGAAGCTGGACAAGGCATGGAAGGGCGTACTGCTCAATCAATTCCATGACATCCTGCCGGGATCAAGCATCGCGAGGGTCTACGAGGAGGCACGCAAGCTCTATGGCGAGATTCTTAAAAGCGCGAAGGGCATGGCAGACGATGCGCGCAGCGCGCTGACGGACAGCAGCGAGGGCGTGACGTACTTCAACAGCCTGTCGTGGTCGAGGCGCGCGCTGGTGAAGCAGGACGGAGAATACGGCTATGCCGTGCTGCCGCCGTGCGGCTGGAGCAGCGAGGTGGATTTCAGCCTGCCGGAGTATCCGGTGCTGGTATGCCCGCTGGATGACGGCGGGGCGATTCTGGGCAACGGAATACTCACCGTGGAGCTGAACAGGCTTGGCGAGATCGTCAGCTGCGAAAACATGGGCAGGCGCTGTGTGGGCGCAAAGGCGAACGTGCTGCGGCTGTACAAGGACGTGCCGCGCAAATTCGACGCGTGGGACATCGACAGCATGTATGCGATGCAGGAGATCGACATGGGCGCGGACGCGCAGCTTGAGGTGATCGAGCAGACGGCGCACCGCTGCGCGATCAAGGTGACGAGGCGATTCGGCAAGTCTGTGATCGAGCAGGAGATCGCGCTGGAGGCAGGCAGCCGCCGGATTGACTTCATCACGCATGTGAACTGGCAGGAGACGCACAGGCTGCTTAAGGCGACATTCCCGACGGGCGTGCATGCGAATGAGGCGATCAACGAGATTCAGTTTGGCTATGTGAAGCGGCCGACGCACAGGAGCCGTCCCTACGACGCGGACCGGTTTGAAGTATGCAACCATCGCTATACGGCGCTGTGCGACGAGAACCGCGGCGCGGCGGTGCTCAACGAGAGCAAATACGGCGTGAGCGTGCTGGACGACGAGATTGCGCTGACGCTGCTGCGCGCGGCGACCTGCCCGGACCTGAATGCGGACAAGGGCGAGCATGACTTCACATACAGCTACTACGTCTGGGACGGCACATTCATGGAGAGCGACGTGGTGCGCGAGGGATACGAACTGAACGCGCCGGTGACGCAGGCGGCGGGCAGCGCGAAGGCGCACAGCCTGATGCATGTGGACGCGCCGAACGTGGTGATCGACACGGTGAAACTGGCAGAAGACGGCAGCGGGGACATGATTGTGCGCCTGTACGAGAGCAAGCACGCGCAGACGCGGGCAAGGCTCACGTTCGGATTTGCGGCGGCGCAGGTGCATATCTGCGACATGCTGGAAAACTCACAGGAAAAGCTGTCGATTGCGAACGGCGGCGTGGAGCTTGAGATGCGGGCCTTTGAGGTGAAAACCGTGAGGATTCGCAGGAAATAAGCAGCATAAACAGGCGGGAACATGCAGCGCGTGTTCCCGCCTTTTGCATTTGGCGTCAAAAGGAAAAATCCCCCTTGATTAAAGAGGGATTTTGCAGCGTACCAGAAGGGATTAGGGCAAATGGCCTTCGGGATCGGAGTTTGGCCATGGGTCTGGTTTGAAATATGCACGATCAGGCATCCGGCAGAAGGCAGTCGATGATCAGCGTTGTGATGGAATTGGCCTTGAGCGGCGCGATGACGCGATTGTCTGCAGCCGTAATTCCTTCAACCGGCGCCCAGTGTTCGCCGGTGGCCATGGAGCCGCTGGTGCGAACTGCCTGAACGCAGCCAGCCTGCAGGGCAAAAGCTGAGAGATCGAGAGCAAGGGTCTTATCCCTGTCCGAGGGGTTGAGCAGGACGACGGTGAGCGTCTGTGTGTTCGCGTTATAGGCTGCCAGCGCATCCTTGTTGCAGGGAATGATTCTGCTGCCGGGGCGGATGTAGCGCGTGAACTGACCAAAGCCATAGTATTTCTGGGTGAGGACGAGCGCTTCCTGATCATGATCGGCGACTGCGGTGCCCCAGAAGCCTTCGCTTACATCCACCATACCCGTATCGCGGTTGCCATGATAGCCCTCGCTGGAAATATGGCTGTCGATCACCTGCCACATCACCCATGCGGACGGGGAAAGCGCGGTGATATCAGAGATGATCTTTTGTCCCAGCCAGAGCGCAGCGCCCATTTCGCCGGCCTTTTTGCCGGCAGTACCGGCGCCGTCGACTTCGCTCATCCACAGGTTCATGCCGTCCATGGCGACGAGCTTGGAAAGCGCCCTTGCGCCGCTGTCGGAATAGGTATGGGTGTTCACGCGCCCGAGAGCCTGTTTCGCCTTTGCGGAGTAGCTTTTGTATGCCTCGGCCTGAAGCTTCGGGTTGGTTTCATCGCTGGCGGCGAGGAGGACATCGTCAAGGCTGTAGCGCGCCATGGCATCGGCAGCAGCCTCGAGGATGGCGGACTGGCTTTTGCCGGCATCCACATGGCAGCCCTCTTGTTTGTTGCTGTAAGCTTTCCAGTAGTCGGTATTCGGTTCATTCATGGGGGAGAGGCTGACCACGGGCATGCCCAGATCGTTTTTGATGTATGCCGTTACATGGGCGAGATATTCGGCAAAGTCCTCCACGCAGTCTTCGCGAAGGTTATTCTCGGACGCCTTCTCTGCGCCGGAGGAGCAGCCGCTTTCCGTCATGAAATACGGCGGAGAGTTGGAAAAGACTTCCACCAGCGCGTCTTCGCCCGCGGCTTTGACTGCGCGCTGCATGACATTGATCTGGCGAGCGTCGGCGGTGTAATCGTAAAAGTATGTTTGCGTATCTTCGTTCCAGTACAGCCAGCCCGGAACGGCGGAATCCGTGCGGGTGATATGGCGGTGCGAGGGATCGTCGCCGCCGCCAATGTTGTAGCGCATGATGTTCAGGTGCAGGCCGTCCGGGCCAAATACGGCATCGGCAGCGAGCTGGGCAAGCGTATCCGAGTAGCCCAGACGATTTGCCCACCAGCACAGGCTGGTGCCCCAGCCCTCAAACACGCCGCTGCCCGTGGTGATCGCTTTGTCGGGATTCACTTTGATGGTTGTATCAATGCGCTGAGCGAGCACAGGGGATGCAGCCAGGCAAAGGGTGGACGCAAGCGCGAGAATGCGCCTGAAGAAGCCGTATTTCATGTGATGATCCACCTTTCGAAAAAAACACGCGGGCGCTGAGCCCGCGTGTATGATGGTGTACCCGACTGGATTCGAACCAGCGGCCTTTGGAGTCGGAGTCCAACGCTCTATCCAACTGAGCTACGGGTACATACAGCTGATATTATACTATGCGAAAAAGGGAAAGTCAACCACCGGAAAACGGCGCGAGCAGGAAGAAAATTATCGCCATTGGGGTTTGAGGGCTTGATTTGCAGGAAAATCACGGTATAATAAAGTTTGGCAAATGTGATTTTTGGGCGGGCGTTGTTCCGCTTGATGATGGAGGGAATACACATGGAAAGAACGTATGCGGCAAACGTGCGCGGCGCGGACGAGATCAAGGTCTGCGGTTTCGTGGACACCATCCGCAATAAGAGCAAGATGGCGTTCATCGTGCTCAAGGATATTACCGGCAGGGTGCAGGTGACTGTGGAGAAGAACGAGGATCCGGAGCTGGACGCTGCGGTGAACTCTCTGACCCCGGACTCCGTGATCACCGTGATCGGCAAGGCGGTCGAGAGCGAGTATGTGAAGCTGGGCGGCGTGGAGATATATCCCAAGAAGATCATCGTCGAGAGCCTGGCCGCTCCGCTGCCGATCGACCGCGAGGCGCGCAAGGGCCACGAGCGCTCTTCCATCGACCAGCGCATCGACTATCGCTGGATCGACCTGCGCACCGAGAAGAACCAGCTGCTCTTCAAGATCCAGACCGTGCTCGTGGGCGCGATGCGCGAGTATCTGCTTGAGAAGAACTTCATGGAGATCCACACCCCGAAGCTCATCGGCGCGGCCAGCGAAAGCGGCTCCGACGTGTTCGAGGTGAAGTATTTCGACCGCAACGCGTACCTGGCGCAGAGCCCGCAGTTCTACAAGCAGATGGCGATGGCCGCCGGCTTCGAGCGCATCTTTGAGGTGGGCCCGGTGTTCCGCGCGGAGAAGAGCTTCACCAGCAAGCACACCACCGAGTTCTCCGGCTTCGATCTGGAGTTCAGCTTCATCGAGAGCTATCAGGATGTGATGGCGCTGGAGGCTGAGCTGCTGACCTATGCGCTGGGCAAGGTGAAGGAAGCGTACGGCGAGGAGATCGAGAAGGTCTTCGGCGTGCCGCTGACCGTGCCGACCCTGCCGTTCCCGCAGATCAAGCTGGCGGACCTGTATGCCGAGCTGGAGAAGGAATTTGGCTACAAGGTGCCGGATGAGGAGAAGGGCGACCTGACCACCGAGGCCGAACATCTCTCCTACGACTGGGTCATGAAGAAGTACGGCCACGAGTTCCTGCTGGTGACCGACTTTGACGCCGAGAAGCGCGCGTTCTATCACATGCGCGACGAGAACGGCGTGCCGCAGGGCTACGACCTGATCTGGCGCGGCGTGGAGATCACCACCGGCGCGCAGCGCGA